>JANRFH010000006.1:0-43019 GCA_030725745.1 Akkermansiaceae bacterium | reverse complement strand
TGGCGGATGCAATCCGCCGCCACGTTCCTATCGCTCTCCCGGAAACGGATTTGCGGTCATGCGCAATTGGATTTCAGCGTCCGGCACGTGGGTTTGCTGGTTGCCCAGCATCGCAAGGGCGCAGGCGGTGATGGCTCCGAAACTACCGAGGATCGCGAAGGTGAGGATGCCGCTGCGGCTAGTGGGCTGGAACATGCGGCCTACGCGTTTTTCCAACGATGAAGAATCCGCCATGGCGAGGGCGAAGGGGGAGTTGGCGCGTTTTTCTGCGAAGTCGCAGAGGAGTGTTGCGTAGCGTTTTGCATCGCTGCCTTGGCGGATGACGGATTCATCGCAGGCGTATTCGCACTGGAGGCTGAAACGCTTCGCCATCCAGTGAGCGAGGGGGTGATACCAATGGGCGGCGCGGGCGAGTTCCGCGCAGAGGCGCCAGAGGGGATCGCGGCGGCGGTGGTGGGCGAGTTCGTGGGCGAGTACCATTTTCTGCTCGTCTTTAGGGAACGTTTTCCACGATTCCGGGACGAAAATGACTTTCCGGAAAATACCTGCGGCGACAGGTCCGCGAAGTTCCGGGAGTTCGAGGACGGCGACTCCATCGATGGATTCGATTTCGGTCGCGCGTTTTCTCCAGCGGTTCAGCCCGATTGCTGCCCAAGCGAGCCTTGCGATGCAGATGAGGAGGCCGCTTGCCCAGATCGTGGTGAGAACAATTGCCCATGGGAAGGTGGATGTGCTTGCGGCGGCGGTAGTTGGAAGGACTTCGATTTTCGGGAGGAAGAAGCCCAGCAGTGGGAGTACAGCCATCAGCATCAGCAGTGAAAAGGTCAGCCTTGGATCGCGTGCGGCATCCTTTCGCCCGGCGAGCAGAACCAAGCCGGTGGCGATGAGTGAAAAGGTGGCGAGCGCGATCATTTCCGTGGTGAGGGTTTCATTTTCCTTCGTCGCCGTCGATGAGTTTCCTGATGCGGGCGATTTCGTCATTCGAGAGGTTCTGGTCTTTCGGATCGAGCAGTGAGGCGACGAGCTTCTCCGGGCTGCCATCGAAGAAGGTGGCCATGAGTTGTTTCAGCGCGGTGCGCTTCGCCTTCTTTTCGGGAACAGCTGCGCTGTATACATAGCGGCGTGAATCCTTTGAGTGGGTGACGAGTTCCTTTTGTTCAAGGGTGGAAAGCAGTGCGCGGACGGCGGAGTAGCTTGGCGGATCGGGCAGCTCCTCCATGACATCTTCCGCCGTGCATTTCCCCTTGCGGAAAAGGATGTCCATCACTTGTCGCTCGCGGCGTGTGATCTGGCCGTTTTCAAATCGTTTCACAGGAGGAAAATGCCAGATGCTAGAAAAACTGCAACTTAAATGCTGGAAAAAATGCATTTAAAGTTGACGAGGTGGATTTTAAATGCTGTTTTTCCAGCACTATGAAACTGAAATTCGTTTTGCCGTTGGGAGCATTGCTCATCTCGATCGTATTTATTAACTCGTGTGCGCCACAGGGTGGCGGCACACCGCTCCGCTCCAGTGAATCTGATGCAAGCAAGATTCCTTGGAATTCTCCTGATACCAGAAAAGTCGAGGAACGCCCCGGCCTCGCCACTGGCTGGGGTGATGAAAAGGAATCGAAACTCCAAGACACCTATTTCGCCCGCACCTCCGCTAAGCCGCAGGGGGTCGATGCGATTTTCTACAATGACAAGGCAGGCGTAGATGCGATTGGAAATGCACACCGGGTGGGTGCTTTGCAGACGGCGGCCGGTGGCTTGGTGGAGTGGGGCATCAAGGGAGGATTTAGTTATTTGCCCACCTACAAGGAAAACGGCTGGGGCAGGCGCTTGGTTGCAGGTAGCAAAGGCAGCAATTATTCCATCATCGTAAAAAACCGCAGCAAGAGCGATCTGGAGATCGTGGCGAGCGTGGATGGGCTGGACGTGCAGGATGGGAAGACGGCTACCTTTTCCAAACGCGGCTATGTGGTCGCACCCGGGGAGAGCTTGGAGATCGATGGCTTCCGAACAAGTTACAGCAAGGTTGCGGCGTTTGAGTTTTCAAGCGTGTCGAATTCCTACGCCAACCTGAAGACCGGCGACACGCGCAATGTCGGCGTAATCGGCATCGCGGTGTTCACGCAGAAGGGGATCGATCCATGGAAGACACGCGAGGAGCAGTTGCGAAATAATGCGAAGACATTCGCTGAAGCTCCCTGAGGTGGATCGGTTGAATGAGGAAAGCAGGAAGGCAGGAAAAGAGATTTGGTTTCGGATTTTTTCCTGCCTTCCTGCTTTTCTTATTCCAAATCCGCAGTGTTCGGGTCTGCCCTTAATTTTCCGGAAATTTACTTCCGAAACGCCATCATGGAGGCAGCATTGGGGGTGAAATTTCCAATGTCATCATGATAACCCGTTTCTCACTTGCCGCCGCCATCCTGCTCACCGTCCAGCCCGCCTTTGCGGAGACGGGAACTGACCTTCTCGACAAGCTGATCACCGCACCCGGCTCATACTCACAGGTATGCATATCTTCATCGATTTCTGAAGGCATTCCGATCGAAGCCTTTCGGATTCAAGATAATTCCGGGACGAACTTTTCCGACAGCAATATCGAACTCATGGAAGCTCACCGTGAGGAACTTATCCCTGCAATTAGGCTGCGACTTGGTGCGATTGATTTGTCGCAAGAACCGAAGTCGCCGAAATCTGATCCCAATGCCAGCAAGAATGAGCGAATGATGTCTGATTGTTACGGTGCAGATCCGTATTCGCTGAACTCATTCCTTTTGGAAATCGTCAAGCGAACCAAGGCAATTGAAGTTCTTCTCGAGTTGATGACCCTTGAGGCAAATCTCTCTAAGTCGATTGTAAACGCTGAGAGGGGTGGAAGTCTTCCCGAAGTTTCAGGCTACTACATGTTGGTCGACGGCGATGGATACAATGATAACGAACCGCCGGCTGCTATTGAACGCCGTAGGGATCTGAACCGCTCGCGTATCGTCCAGCGGGATCTCGTGATGCTCATCGCGATCCTTCTACGTGAGCAGAAATTCGAGCCTTATCTAGCGACTGATTTCGAGAAGGCTTATGTTGAAGGTTTGCGCGAGCAGGCACACGAGAGGGGGCTGGATGCGCCGGAAAAGAAAGACGATTCACACATCAAGATCGATCCTATCTCTGGCATTCGCCACTACGATTACCATAATGTTGAAATCCCGTATTCCCGGCAATTACGCGTCGGAGTGAGGAGGGCAGCAAGGAAATGGATTTCCGAAAATACGGAGGATCGTTGAGGTGGGGCACACCGTCCGCCGCCATGTTTTTACCTCAAATTTACTTCCGAAACGCGAAATTGAAGGCAGCATGGAAGTTGAAATTTCCCTGATTCCTATGAAACGCCATTTACCTTTTGCCGCTGCCTTTCTGATCGCCGTTCAGCCTGCTTTTGCGGAAACGGGAACCGCATACCTAAACCAACTCATTTCTGCTCCTGGCTCCTATTCACAGGTCTGCGATGTGCTGATGACAACGCAGGAGGTCCCCTTCAAGGCTTTTCAGATTCAGGATTACTCAGGCGCTTATTTCTCTGATGGAAATATCGCTCTCATCAATTCCAACCGCGATAGCATTGTCCCAGCGGTGCGTAAGCGGCTTGGTGAAATCGACCTGACGAGGGAGCCGGTGACACCGCAGCCTGATAAAAACGCGGATAAGGAGATGGAGGAAATGGGCGACTGCTACGGTGCGGATCCTATGTCGTTGAACTCGTTCCTTTTCGACATCATTAAAAGAACTTCCGCTATCGAAGCTCTTCCGGAGCTGTTGGCTCTTGAGGAAAGGCTGGTTACTGCGATCAACAAAGCGAAGGAAGGTGGTGCTCCTCCGGAAGTCTCCGGGTGGTATGCGTCTATCATGGATCATGAATATGATGAGAATGAGCCGGATGCTGTCCGGGAGCGCCGCACGAAACTGAACTGCTCACGCATCGCCCAACGGGATCTCGTTTCGCTAATAGCACTGCTGATGAGAGAGCAGAAATACGCGCCGTATCTGGCTACGGATTTTGAAAAGGCATACGTGAAAGGCCTTCGGAAGCAGGCGGAGGAAAACGGACTTTCCGCGAATGACCAAGCCGATGACTCTTCTATCCTGACCGATCCGATTTCCGGCGTCCGTCATTATGAATACGTTGAGGTGGAAATCCCATATTCACGTCCGCTGCGGGATGGAGTGAGGGCTGCTGCTGAGAAATGGATTTCCGAACACTGACGCGGATCGATGAAACTTCCCGTCATCGTTTTTCTCGGCCTCTCTGCGATCTGTCAGGGAGAGGCCGTGGGCGAGCCGCACGGTCACAGGCTGGTCACCGTCCCTGCCGGGAAATATGAGCTCGGCTCGCAGGATCATTCGCTGAATAAGCCGCACGTTTTCGAGACCAAGGGCTTCCGCATCGCTGATGCTGAGACGACGAATGCACAGTTCGCGGCCTTCGTGGAAGCCACTGGATATGTCACCCATGCAGAGCGGAATGGCTGGAGCCTCGTGGGTGGCGAGGGCGATGCGGAATGGGTGTGGAAGAAAATTGAGGGAGCGGACTGGCGGCATCCCTTCGGCGCCGATGGGCAGGTGGCTGCGGATTTGCCGGATCATCCGGTCACACAGATTTCCGGTGAGGACGCGCGGGCGTACTGCAAATGGGCGGGTGGGCGCTTGCCACATTTCGACGAATGGGAGGTCGCCGCACGTGCCGGGGCGAAGACGCTTTATCCTTGGGGCGGTGAAATCGAAGCGAAGCACGCGAATATTTGGAATGGCGAAAACCACCGGAAAAACACGCGTGAAGACGGCTTTGTGCTGACGGCTCCTGTGCGAAGTTTTCCCCCGAACACATGGGGGCTCTATGATGTGATCGGCAACGTCTTCGAGTATTGTGAGGGGTATCCGGTATGGATGGATGCGAAGGATATGGAGCGGAAAATCTGCGGGCGCGGAGGCTCCTGGTGGTGCTCGGCGGGCACTTGCCATTTCTACAATCTCCTCGATATGGGCAGAATGTTCCGCACCGCCTCGCTGCCAAACCAGGGCTTCCGTATCGTTTTTGAAATGGAGTAGCACCCAGAAGGTCTTGCATCATGGCGGCGGACGGGCGATGGATGGGGCGTGGATCGTTGGTTCCTCATCGCTGCGACATTTCTCGCTCTCATGGCTGGTGCCGGAGGGCTGGCGGTGCTGCGTCATGGACGCCGCAGTCAGTGGACTGCTTGGTGGATGATCGGGGTTTTCCTCTGCCAGCTCGGATATCTTGGCATCCGCGGGGAAATGAGGGCCGCTTGCCCACTGCGCAGCATCGCTGAGATCGCGGTCTTCCTCGCGTGGTCGCTGACCTTGTTTTACCTGCTGGTGGGGCCCATGTATCGCATTTCTCTGCTCGGAGTTTTCACCGCGCCGCTGGTGGCTCTATTTCAGGGTTTTGCGCTTTTGCCGGGCAAGCTCGCAGCGAATCCGGAAAGGATCACTGGCACGACTCATTGGGGAGAAACCCATGCGGCGATGTCGGTTCTTGCTTACGGTGCGTTGGCACTCGCCGCAGTTGCCGGGGTGATGTTTCTGGTTCTGGATCGCCAACTAAAAGAGCATCATCTCAAGGGTGGGCTCTTCCGCTTCCTGCCGCCGGTGCGCGAACTTCTGGTTTCTTTGGAAAGGCTCCTGTGGCTCGGGATGTTTCTTCTAACCATCGGTCTGATTGCAGGAATTCTCATGCCACATGAAAATCCCGGGGCATGGAAGCATGTCTTCGTCGCGACCGGTGTCTGGAGCGCATACATCGCCCTGATGGTTGTGAAACGCGTGCGCGGCATCACCGGGCGGAGATTTTCGCTGGGCGCGGTTGCCTTGTTTGTCCTCTCTCTCGTGGTTTTTGCATTTGTCTGATGGAACTCGTTTGTCTGGGACTGAATCACAAAACCGCACCGGTCGAGGTGCGAGAGCGGTTTGCCGTGGGAAACACCAAGCTGGGTGAGGCATCGCTAAATCTACTTGAGATGGTCGGTGCGCCGGAGGGGGTTGTCGTCTCCACCTGCAACCGGACGGAATTTTACCTCGCTGCGGAAAGTGCAAGCGCCACGATGCAGAAGTTAGAACTTTTTCTGGCGGATAAAGTCCATGGCCACGAAGAGCCTTTTTACCGCCATGAGAAGGCCGAGGCTGCGCGCCACCTTTGCAAGGTGGTCAGCGGGCTGGATTCCATGTTGCTCGGGGAAACGGAAATCTTCGGCCAAGTGAAGCAGGCCTACAGTGCCGCCCATGCCGCTGGGACAACTGGCGGGATACTCAATAAACTGTTTCAGAAAGCCTTCAGCGTCGGCAAAAAAGTCCGCACCCAGACATCCATCCAAGAGGGCTCGACCTCTATCGGGAACGTCGCAGTGGAGCTTGCGGAGAAAATTTTCGGGCACCTCAAGGACAGCGAGGTGATGGTACTCGGGGCAGGGGAGATGAGCCGCCTCACTGCACAGGCGCTCGTTTCACGCGGGGCGAAGTCGGTCATCGTTGCAAACCGCACCCATGACCGCGCCGTCGAGCTCGCAGCAGAAATGAATGGCCGCGCCGTGCGTTTCGATGACTGGTTGCCGGTGCTCAAAGATGTGGATGTTGTCATTTCATCCACCGGAGCGCCGCACACGATCATCCACGCAGAGGAGATTGAATCTGTCCGCCGTGCCCGGAAATTCAGGCCGCTATTCCTCATCGATATCGCTGTCCCGCGCGACATCGATGCCGCCGTCGGCGAAATTGAAGAGGTCTATCTCTACGACATCGATGCCCTCGAGCAGCTAGCCGAAGAGGCGAAGAGCCGCCGCCTCCAACAGATCCTTGAGTGCGAAAAAATCATCGAGGCGGAGCTGGAGAAGCTGCTGCGATGAATCCCGCCCTGGAAACCCTTGTCCTCGCGTATCGCGAGTTTCAGCCCCCATCCGGCGAAATCCTTTTCCTCGGAGCGGAACCCCATCCCGACCTCCCGCCACTCACCGCATGGCAGCCTCTCAAGCCTCTCGCTGTGCAATGCGAAGCCGCCGGGATGCCGCTAACCGATCAGCCGACCGGCAAGTTCTCCACCATCCTTTTCCTCCCCGGGAAATCCAAAGGCGAGATCCTCGCTGGATTCGCACGCGCCCATGATTTGTTAGCGCCCGGTGGCGTGCTCATCACCGCCCTCGCCAATACCGCAGGCGCTTCCCGTTACGAAAAAGAAATCTCCCGCGCGTCCCCACTCCTAGCTTCCGTTTCGAAAAACAAATGCCGCGCCTTCGCCGTATCTAACAAAACTCCATGGCAGGCCGATCTGCTCAATGAATGGCGTGAACTCGAAGGATTTTATGAAATACCTGGCTCTGGATTTTTCACCCAGCCCGGCGTCTTCAGCTCGGGTCGCATCGATCCCGGCTCCGAACTTCTTGCAGCACACCTTCCCCCCTCGCTGCGCGGAAACGTCGCCGATCTCGGCGCGGGCTGGGGATATCTAAGCCGGATAGCGCTGGAAAAATCCTCCCGCATCGAGCGCGTTGACCTTTTCGAAGCCGACTCCCGCGCCCTCGACTGTGCCCGGAAAAATCTTTCCGCAAAAGCCGCCTTCCACTGGCACGACGTTTCTACCGGGCTACCGGAAAAATACGATCACATCATCACCAACCCACCTTTCCACACCGCGCAGTCGAAAGACATCGATCTCGGTAAGGCATTCCTCACCACTGCTGCAGCCTCGTTGAAGCGCGGCGGCACCCTCCTCCTCGTCGCGAACCGCCAGCTTCCCTACGAAGCGCATCTCGATTCCCTCGGCCTGCGCTCACGTATCCTTGAGGAAAATCACGCCTACAAAGTCATTTTTTCTTCCTGACCCCCCTATTTTGGCAGGGTTCAAGCTAACTAAGCGAGGTATTGACGCACTCAAGCATCCATGCACAATCCCGCCGCCTTTCCGGAAAATCCGGTCATCGGCCAATCAAATAGTAACATCATGACCACCATCGCCATCAACGGTTTCGGACGCATCGGACGCCTCGTTTTCCGCGCACTCGTCGAACAAGGCCACCTCGGCACCACATTCAAGGTAGCCGCAGTCGGCGACCTCGTCCCAGCCGATAACCTCGCTTACCTTCTCAAGTATGACTCCACCCAAGGCAAATTTGCCGGTGAGGTCTCCTCGAAGAAATCTTCACCTGAACTCGAAGAAGACGACATCATCGTCGTCAACGGCCACGAGATCAAAGTCGTCTCCGCACGCAGCCCTGAAGGCCTTCCTTGGAAAGAACTTGGCGTGGACATCGTCATCGAGTCCACCGGCCTTTTCGTCGAAGACAAACTCGCCCAAGGCCACATCACTGCCGGTGCGAAAAAAGTCATCATCTCCGCTCCTGGTAAAGGCGACGACGTCCACACCTTCGTGCAAGGCGTGAACGACGGCGACTACGATCCTGCGAAGCATCACCTCATCTCCAACGCTTCCTGCACCACGAACTGCCTTGCTCCGCTTGTGCACGTTCTCCTCAAGGAAGGTTTCGGCATCAAGGAAGGTCTCATGACCACCATCCACGCCTACACCGCCACCCAGAAGACCGTTGACGGCCCATCCAAGAAGGATTGGAAAGGCGGACGCTCCGCTGCGATCAACATCATCCCTTCCACAACAGGTGCAGCCAAAGCGGTCGCACTTGTTTGCCCGGAAGTGGCCGGCAAGCTCACCGGCATGGCATTCCGCGTTCCTACGCCGACTGTCTCCTGCGTCGACCTCACCGTCAAAACCGAGAAGGAAACTTCCCTCAAGGAAATCAACGCAGCGCTCAAGAACGCTTCCGAGACTTACCTCAAGGGCATCCTCAACTACACCACTGACGAAGTGGTCTCCACCGACTTCATCCACGATCCTGCTTCCTCCATCTACGATGCAGGTTCCTCGATCGAGCTCAACAGCACGTTCTTCAAGCTCGTCAGCTGGTATGACAACGAGTGGGGCTACTCCAACCGCGTCATCGACCTCCTCGACGACGTCGTCAAGAAAGGCATCTAACCAAACGGAGCGCTGCCTTCAGGCGGCGTACATCCTGTTTTTCAAAAGGCGGACTACCTCAACGGGTAGTCCGCTTTTTCATTTTCCTGGAATCACTCTCCCCCGAAGATCACTCGGTAGAACTCGGCCGCAGTGACTTTATCGCCCGCCGCACTCGGGTGACTGCCGTCTTCGTGATAGAGCCCTATGCCTCTACCTGCTTTGAATTCACGTTCCCAAGCATCTCCCGCCGGCACAATGGCAATCCCTCCAGCCTGCGCCGAGGCGTTGCGATAGCCCATTCTCACACGCTCGTTCATTTCGAAGAAATCCTTGCCCTGGGAAGGTGGATAACCATCCCGCCGCCCCCAAGTTTGGTAGAGAAGCGGCATCGCTCCCATCGCGCGTGCCTCATCGGCGAAAAATTTCACACCAGGATCCATGACCTCACGGCGGTTCTCCTCAGAGCTGCCGGGATTCAGCGAATGATCTTGGATCACCACCACATCCCAATTGCGGCTGTGCAGCTTTTCCAAGGTCTCAGGCTGCGTCATGTGCTTCTCCAAGCTCCAGCCACCGATCGTCGATTGCTTCACGGAAACATGCTTTCCCTTCGCACGCGATAGCTTCGCAAACGCCCTCGGAACTCCGAAGCTGTAGCTGTTTCCGATGAATAGAACGGAGATCTTAGGGTTCGCGCTGCCGTCCCGAACCTTCTCGATTTTCTCCGTGCCGCTCATTGCCGGGACGCACCCGGTCAAACCCAGAAAACCGAGAATTTTTCCTAATAACATCAGCCTTTTCTTGAAACGTTTCATTCGCTGGGAAAAGCCCCCGAAGACTTCGAGAGCACCACTTTTACAGGCGCAGACCCTATACATCTGGCCTATTTTTTCCATTTTATTTATGAACTCTTTTTCTCGTTTTCCAGAGGTTCAGGAGCTGCCCGTGGGCAGTGAACACGCTGAGGAAGAGCGCCGCTCCGAGGGCTGCCTGCCATGGATTCAGGCTTTTACTGAACCAGTCATTCAGCCCGATACCGAAAATCCCTCCGTAAAGCACGATCACATGGACAATATATATGGCAAAAGTCTCCCTGCCCACGCGCAGCAGCCACTCCACGCCAATACCCCACCGGATTTCCACCAAGCGTAGGATTCCTAGGAAAATAGCGACCTGACAAGCCCTCTGCGTGAACCATTGTATCCCGCTAGAAGCAGCCGAAGGTAGCGGCAGCGCTATGGTTATAAGGAATATTAGCTGCAAACCTAACGCGATGTAGAAAAACCACAGGCACGATTTCCAAGTGATCGGGCGGTGCTCAATTGAGCGCAGATAGGCACCCATGGCTCCCCCGAGAAACGCAAATCCCAACCACGGAGCGATAGGGAACACGGATCGCGGCCCTCGAATCGCGTTTTGAAATAGATCATGCCAGCCCGCAGGCACATAGGCCGCCTCCGGAAGACCTTTCAGATAGGAATACACAGCCATGCAGATCACCAGCGCTGCCACATACCATGCCTCAAGGCGGAATTTCCCCACAGCCTTTCTTAATCCCGAGATCAGGATCAGGGTGATCAACCCCACGCCAATGCATTGCAGCACATGAAAGGCAAAGATCCAGCTCTCTAAGTTGCCTTGCAGATATGTGGGGATGTTTGCGACGTTAATTTGCAGGATATATCCCCAGAAAAACAGCTCCAAAGCCCTCCGCAAACCCTTCCGGACACGTTGGGATTTCAAAAAGGCCGCTTCCTTTTCTCCGGTCAAAAGAAAGACGAAAATCATCCCCGCCACCGTGAAAAACAACGGAGCGGTAAAGCCCCGAATGAAATTCCACACCATGTAAACAGGGTGCGCAGTGTCCCGCGATGCTTCGGAAAGCGTCAGCCCCACGAAATGTCCCTCCAGCATCAGCAGAATCGCGATGGATCGCGCCAAGTCGATGAACTTCAGCCTCTGCTTGGGAGGTGTGGATGGTGGGGATTCACTCATTTGTCGCGGAAAGCCATGGTCGCCCGAGTCGAAATTGACCAGCTTCAATTCGAAGCACGTATACGAGGGAGATGACCCAAGAAAATGAAAGATTTAACCACGGATTTCACAGATGATCACGGATAAGAGTAGGTGAGATCTAAGTTTTCCGTTCTTGGAAATATTAGTTCAACCCCACTTCTGGCACTTTCCAGAGAATTCATGAGTCTTCATCCGTGATAATCTGTGAAATCCGTGGTGAAAATATCTGCTTCCCCTCTTAGTGACGGAACCCTGACCGCGCCTGATGCACCCCGGCCAATCGAGCAAGCCTAAACCCCTCCCTAGTGTGAAATTTTCCCTCCGGCTCACCTTGCCTGCCACCCGGGTTTCGGCGTAGAAATCCCACCCCGATTACCATGTCCGATACCGTCCCTTCCTCCTCCTCCCAAGCCCACCTCGAACTCATCGCCCGCGAGACCGGAATTTCCCTCTCCTCCGTAACCGCCACCGCGAAGCTCCTCGCAGAAGGCGCCACGATCCCCTTCATTTCCCGCTACCGCAAGGAGGCCACCGGCATGCTCGATGAAGTCCAGATCCAGGCCGTCCGCGACCGCATGCTCCAGCTCGCCGAGCTCGATTCCCGCCGCGCCTCCATCCTGAAATCCCTCGACGAGCGCAAACTCCTCTCCGATGAACTGAAGAAAAAAGTCCTCGCCGCCCTTACGATTACAGCCCTGGAAGACATTTTCGCCCCCTACCGCCCGAAGCGCCAGACCCGCGCCACCAAAGCCATCGACCGCGGCCTCGAGCCACTCGCCGATTTCCTCCTGGAAAACCAAAACGCCGATCCCGCCGAGGAAGCCGCCAAATTCATCAACGAATCCGAGGACAAGGAACTGGCCGTCACCACCGCCGAAGACGCCCTCGCCGGAGCACGCGACATCATTGCCGAGCGCGTCGCCGATGACGCCGCCCTGCGTGGAAAAGTCCGCGAAATCTACACCGAGGAGGCCACCGTTTCCTCACGCATCATGTATGGCAAAGAGGAAGAGGTGGATGCCGCGAAATTCCGCGACTACTTCGAGTGGTCAGAACCCTTCAAATCCATCCCATCCCACCGCATGCTCGCCATCCGCCGTGGGGAAAAAGAAGCCTTCCTCTTCATGCGCGTCGAAGTCCCACTGGAGCGCGTCTCCTCCCTCGGCATCCACTCATGGGTCACAGGAAAAGGCGGGGCAGGGGAGCAAGTCCGCCTCGCCACCGAAGACGGCTGCAAGCGCCTCCTCATGCCCTCCATGGAAACGGAAATGCGCCTGCTCGGCAAAAAACGCGCCGATGAGACCGCCATCCAGGTCTTCGCCGAGAACCTCCGCGAACTCATGCTAGCCTCGCCCCTCGGCCGCAAACGCACCCTCGCCATCGACCCCGGCTTCCGCACCGGCTGCAAGACCGTCGTCCTCGATGCCCAGGGCAATCTTCTCCACCACACCGTCCTCCACTGCACCGCCGGCTCAAACAGCCAGCTCTACGAAGCCGCCACCGAAGTCGTCGGCCTCATCAAAAAGCACGACATCCAGGCGATCGCCATCGGCAACGGCACCGCCTCCCGCGAGACCGAGTCATTTATCAAAAAACTCAAGCTCCCCGCCTCCATCCAAGTCATTATGGTCAATGAAAGCGGAGCCTCCATCTACTCCGCCTCTGATGCCGCCCGCGAGGAATTCCCCAACGAAGACGTCACCGTCCGTGGAGCCGTCTCCATCGGCCGCCGCCTCATGGATCCCCTCGCTGAACTTGTGAAAATCGACCCAAAAGCCATCGGCGTCGGCCAATACCAACACGATGTCGACCAGCGCGCCCTCAAAACCTCCCTCGATGACACGGTCGAATCCTGCGTCAACGGCGTCGGAGTAGAGCTAAACACCGCCTCCAAGCACCTGCTCGCCTTCGTCTCCGGCCTCAGCAACTCCATCGCCGAAAACATCATCGCCTTCCGCACTGAAAAAGGCGGTTTCACCTCCCGCGCCCAGCTCTTAGAAGTCCCACGCCTCGGCGAAAAAGCCTTCGAGCAAGCCGCCGGATTCCTCCGCATCCGCGATGCCGCCCACCCACTCGACGCCTCAGCCGTCCACCCGGAACGCTACGCCCTCGTGGAAAAAATGGCCGCCGACCTCGGTTGCTCCGTTTCAGATCTTATCCAGCAGGACTCCCTGCGCCAGAAAATCAACCTCCAGGCCTACGTTTCCGAGGAAGTCGGCCTCCCTACGCTTAAAGATATCGTCGCCGAGCTCGCAAAACCCGGCCGCGACCCCCGCAAAGCCTTCGAAGCCTTCACCTTTGCCGAAGGAGTTGAGAAACCCTCAGACCTCACCCAAGGCCTCAAGCTCCCCGGCATCGTCACCAACGTCACCGCCTTCGGAGCCTTCGTCGATGTCGGCGTCCACCAAGACGGCCTCGTCCACGTCAGCCAGCTCTCCGATCAATTCGTCCGTGACCCCGCGGAAGTCGTCAAAGTCGGCCAGAAAGTCCAGGTTACGGTCATGGAAGTGGATTTGAAAAGGAATCGCATCGGCCTCTCGATGAAATCCAACCCCGATTTCGAACCGCGCCAGCGCAACCGCTCCCCCGGCGGAAACGAACGACGCCCCCAGCAAAACCGCCGCCCACAACAGGCAGCACCAGCTGGCAATGACTGGTTCTCCCAAGCGATGGGGCAGGCGAAGAAGCGTTGACTTTCTTAGCCTTAGATAAATAAACATAGGCATGAGAGGTGAGATGAAGGTCAATTTCGTCGCGATTGCGTTGGTAGTCTTTTCGCTGGTTAACATCATCATCCTGACATCGCTGACCGGGGTATTTAAGCCCACAAGTGCGGTGCGTTTTACGCTCACCTGCATCTTATCGTTTTTCCTATTCAAAGGCGCGAATTGGGCGCGGTTATTGGTCGGAATACTTTCCGCTCTCGGAGCGATCATCGGCGCAATCGGGTTAATTGGCCTCATATCTGCCGGCAGTCCCCTGTTTTCTCTGTTAAGCCTTTGGCTGGTAGCTATGCCGGTGTTTTTTGCTTGGGTTTCTTACGTGTTGTTGCTCGACAAGGATGTTGCGCAGCATTTCAACCCCAAGAGCGGATTTTGACCGATTTTTTGCTGACTCCGCCCAATCCGAAGCTCTAATTTCAAGCCATGATTAGTTGGATCGTATTGGTCGTATCACTCATTCTGATTGTCTTCGGAGTGGCCACCGGCATTGGCACGTATTCTTGGCTCAAAGATGCCCAAGCAAACGACGGAACCGTCATCGGGTTGGTCGAGAAGAAGAAATCATCGAAGAAAAAGGGTTCAAGTACGACCTATGCACCACGCGTCAGCTACCTGATCGACGGTGAACAAAGGGAATTCGTCTCCTCACAGTCATCCAGTCCTCCTGACTTCAAAGTCGGTGAAAGCGTTCGCGTGGCGACTAATCTGGCGAAAGACAAGGAATGCATCGCGACTTTCGGTGAACTCTACGGGTTTTCGGTCGTGCTTGGTGCTCTGGGGATGGCTGTTGCTGCCGTCACCACCATTTTTATCAATGGCGACAAGCTGCTCGCCTTTTTTCATCCGCATCTTAGCTGACCCGTTTCGGTCGGGATTACACCGATTTTCCAAGGAATACCGGCATTCAGATGCCTTCCTGAATCTTTTTTCAAAAATCTCCAAAAAGGTCTTGTCAGGTGGGGCGAAAAGAATAAAGTCCCGCCCCCCACCGCTGGGCTGACTGACCTCTAAACACAGGTTTTAGCCCGCAAAACAGGGAAATTATCGGGTGCAGCTCCGGAAAAAAGCGAAAACGGGTTTTTGAAAGCCCCGTCTTCGTGCCGGTTTGTCCCAATTGCTATTTTAAGACAAAGCCACAAACACGAAGGAAATCATGCCGACCATTAACCAGCTCGTTCGCAAAGGACGCCACGTTCCCGTCGAGAAGTCGAAGTCACCCGCTCTCGTCAACTGCCCGCAACGCCGCGGTGTCTGCCTCCAGGTCATGACCCGGACGCCTAAGAAGCCAAACTCCGCGCTTCGTAAAGTTGCCAAGGTTCGCCTTACCAATGGCTTTGAAGTCATCGCCTACATCGGCGGCGAAGGCCACAACCTCCAGGAACACTCCATCGTCCTCGTTCGCGGCGGTAGGGTGAAAGACCTTCCGGGTGTCCGTTATCACATCGTCCGTGGTGCACTCGATACCCTCGGTGTCGATAAGCGCCGCCAAGCTCGTTCCAAATACGGCACGAAGAGACCAAAGGCTGCCAAGGCCTAAGGTTATCGAATAATCCCTCTTATTTAATTCTTACTTTTTCAAGTCATGCCACGCCGCAAGAGAATCTTCACCAAGCCAGACCGTCGCGACCCACGTTACGACAGCCCAGTCGTCGGCCACCTCATCACCAAGGTCATGCAGGACGGCAAGCGCTCGCTCGCCCAACGCATCGTCTATGCCGCTATCGATCGTGCCAACGAAGGAACCGACACTGTCGATCCTCTCGAAGTCATCACTCGTGCTGTGGAAAACTCCAAGCCACGTGTTGAGGTTAAGTCCCGCCGCGTTGGTGGTGCTACTTACCAGGTGCCTCTCGAAGTTGACCCGGATCGCTCCGAGTCCCTCGCCATGCGCTGGCTCGTTTCCTACGCCCGCAACCGCAAAGGCACTCCAATGCACGTCGCTCTCGCCAACGAGATCAAAGACGCCGCAAACAACCAAGGTGCAGCAGTTCGCAAGCGCGACGACGTTCACAAAATGGCACAGGCAAACCGCGCCTTCGCCCACTTCCGTTTCTGATCCTCTTCCTCTTCATTGAGATTTAAAGTTTAGAGTTTAAAGTTTTTGAGCCCAAACCATCCAGACCGTCCTTATACGCTTGAGCGGACCCGCAATATCGGGATCGCTGCGCATATCGACGCCGGTAAGACGACCCTCACTGAGAGGATCCTCTTCTACACCGGGATGATTCACAAAATCGGTGAAGTGCACGATGGTGCCGCTACTACCGATTGGATGGAGCAAGAGCGTGAACGCGGAATCACTATTACTTCCGCTGCTGTTACCACTGAGTGGTGGCAGAGAGAGGAAGAAAGCGTTTCCAAACTCTTCACTGAAGAGAAACAGCGCATCAACATCATCGATACCCCCGGGCATGTCGATTTCACCGCTGAGGTGGAGCGCTCCCTCCGGGTTCTTGATGGCGCTATCGTTGTCTTCTGCGGCGTTGCCGGCGTCCAGCCACAAACCGAAACAGTCTGGCGCCAAGCTACGAAATACAACGTTCCGCGCATCATTTTCGTCAATAAGATGGATCGCACCGGAGCTGATTTCGACAACGTCGTCAGCGAAGTGAAGGAAAAGCTCGGCGCAAACGCCGTTCGCATCCTCATCCCAATCGGCTGCGAGGAAAACCTCAAGGGTCAAATCGACGTCGTCAACCGCAAGGCTGTTTACTACTCCGATAACGACCTACTCGGCTCCACCTACACGGTCACCGACCTCTCCGCAGAGCAAGAAGTCATCGCAAATGAGGCTTACGCCGAGCTCATCTCCACCACCGCCGATTGCGATGAGATCCTCGGCGAGAAATTCCTCATGGAAGAAGAGATCACTATCACCGATCTCAAGCAGGCCATCCGTCGCGCCACCATCGCCAACAAGCTCGTCCCCGTCGCGGGCGGCTCGGCTTTCAAAAACAAAGGCGTCCAGTATCTCCTCGATGCTGTGGTCGACTACCTTCCTTCTCCTCTCGATATTCCCTTCACCACCGGCATGGATCCGGAAAACGAAGAGGTTTCCATCGAAATCCCCACCACCGACAACGCGAAATTCACCGCACTCGTCTTCAAACTGTGGGCAGACAAGTTCGTCGGAAAACTCGTTTTCTTCCGCGTTTATTCCGGTGTCGTCCGCAAAGGTGATACGGTTTACAACCCACGCACCCGCAAGTCCGAGCGCGTCGGTCGCCTCATCCGCATCCAGGCAGACGAGCACAAGGACATCGAAGAGTGCTACGCTGGCGATATCGCAGCTATGGTTGGCCTCAAGAATGCCACCACCGGTGACACCCTTGCTGCCGAAGGCCACGACGTCGTCCTAGAGCCACCTACTTTCCCTGAGCCAGTCATTTCCATGGCCGTCGAGCCCCGCACGAAAGCGGATCAGGAAAAACTCGCCCTCGCTCTCGCTCGCCTATCCGACGAAGACCCGACCTTCATGGTCAAGACCGACGAAGAAACCGGCCAGACCATCATTTCCGGCATGGGCGAACTCCACCTTGAGATCATCGTGGATCGCATCAAACGCGAGTTTAAAGTGGACGCCAACACCGGCGCTCCGCAAATCACTTACCGCGAGACCATCACTAAAGCCGCAGGCGGCGAAGGCAAACTGGTCAAGCAATCCGGCGGCCGCGGCCAATACGGCCACGTCATCCTCTCCGTACAGCCGAACGAGGCAGGGAAGGGGATCACCGTAGAAAACAAAACGGTCGGCGGATCCATCCCCAAGGAATATATCAACGCCGTCCTCAAAGGCTGCCGCGAAGCAACTACCAACGGTGTTGTCGCAGGCTATCCGGTCATCGACGTCCACGTTGACGTGCTCGATGGCTCCTACCACGACGTCGATTCCAACGAAAACGCCTTCACCATGGCCGCCATCTTCGCGATGCGCGACGCCTTCCAGAATGCTGGCTCTATCCTCCTCGAGCCAATCATGGCCGTCGAAGTTTCCACTCCGGACGACTACCAGGGCGATGTCATGGGCGATCTCAACCGCCGCCGCGGTCAGATCCAGAGTATGGAATCGAAAGGCTCCTTCTCCGTCGTTTCCGCAAACGTTCCTCTCAAGGAAATGTTCGGTTACTCCACTGCCGTTCGCACACTTTCATCAGGTCGCGCATCCTACGCGATGACTCCCTCGCACTTCGAGCAAGTCCCGACATCCATCGTCGAGGAAATCGCCGTCGACCGCGTCGCATAACTTTCCCAAACATCTCACAACCAACCACCACCTCATATGTCTGCACAGAAAATCCGCATCAGCCTGCGTGCCTTCGATCACCGCGCTATTGACCGCTCGGCCCTCGAAATTGTGGAAACAGCAAAGCGCACCGGCGCACGTGTTGCTGGTCCCATCCCGCTTCCAACCCGCATCGAAAAATTCAGCGTTAACCGTTCCGTCCACGTGAACAAAAAATCAGCTGAGCAATTCGAGATCCGTACCCACAAGCGTCTCCTCGACATCGTCGATCCAACCGCACGCACCGTCGATGAGCTCAAAAAGCTCAACCTCCCTGCCGGTGTTGACATCAAGATCCGCATCTGACCGGTGCCTTCGTCAATTTTCAATTTCCAATCCTCAATTTTCAATTAGCTATGTCACTCGGACTCCTAGGCAAAAAACTCGGCATGACCCGTATCTTCGATAAAGAAGCCGGTTCAAGCATCCCCGTTACCGTCATCGACGTTTCCGGAAACACTCTTCTGCAATCCAAGACCGTTGAATCCGACGGCTACACCGCCGTTCAGGTTGGTTTCGACGATCAGAAAGAATTCCGCGTCAACAAACCAGATCTCGCCCGCTTCAAGAAAGCTGGCTCAGCACCAAAACGTGTTGTCCAAGAGTTCCGTTTCGAAGCTGGTGCCGAACTTCCAACCGAACATCCCGGCCTCGCGCTTTTCGAAGCAGGTCAATACGTCGATGTCATCGGTAAGACCATCGGTCGTGGTTTCCAAGGTGTTGTCAAACGCCACAAGTTCCACGGTCAGCCAATGGCACATGGTCACATGATGCACCGTCGTTCCGGCGCCATCGCAGCTGGTTCCACACCAGGCCGAGTTTGGAAGAACCAGAAGATGCCCGGACACATGGGCACCACCAAGTCCACCATGCAGAACCTTAAAGTCATCGCAGTCCGTGAAGAAGATGGAGTGATCCTCGTCTCCGGTTCCGTGCCAGGCCACAAAGGTTCCTACCTCACGATCCGCGCGGCTACTAAGAAATAAGCAGCGTCCCGCCCTTTCCTGAATTCCATTTAAATTTCCGCCATGTCCGCAAAAGCCTTCACAGCAGCAGATGCCGAAGCAGCCAACCTCGCCCTCGTCGGCGAGGAAAAAGGCCGCCAAGCCGTCCACGACCTTGTCACCGCATACCGTGCGAACCGCCGTTCCGGCACCGCCCACACCAAGACCCGTGGCGAAGTTCGTGGTAACAACAAGAAGATCTACAAGCAAAAGGGAACCGGTAACGCTCGCCACGGCGACAAGCGCGCTCCTATCTTCGTCGGTGGTGGTGTCGTCTTCGGCCCACGCAACCGCTCCTACGCAAAGAGCGTCCCCAAGTCCGTCCGCAAGCTCGCTATGCGCCGCGTCCTCGGTGACCTCACCCGCGCTGAGAAAATCTTCACTGTCGATTCCTTCGCAGTCTCCGATGGCAAGACCAAGTCTTTCCTCGCCAGCCTGAAGAACATCACCGAGGCCGACCGCAAAGTCCTCCTCGTTGGTAACTTCGACGACTCCACCAAGCTCGCTGCACGCAACGTCGCATGGACACAGCTTGTCACCCCTTCCGATCTTAACGTTGAGCAACTGCTCCTCGCACGGGTCATCATCCTCGTCGGCGACTCCGTCTCCGTCCTCGCACAACGCACAGCCTAATTTCCCAGAACACCTACGACCATGAAAGACATCTACCAGGTCATTAAGAACGTCCGCCTCAGCGAAAAGGCCTCACTGCTCCAAGAGCAGAACAACGAGGTTGTCTTCGAAGTCGACCGTTTCGCCAACAAACTTGAGATCAAGCAGGCCGTCGAAACCGTTTTCGACAAGAAGGTCGTCAAAGTCCGCACCGCAAACTACGACGGCAAAGTCCGTCGCAAGCGCCGCGCTGACCAAGGCCGCACCGCCAGCTACAAGAAAGCCATCGTTCGCCTCGCGGACGGAGAATCCATCGACCTCATCTAAGCCCTGCCTCCCCGCCGTCAAAGCGGGTAGCAAAACGCCAACATTTTTAACGTCTGCGAGTCATGCCACTAAAAACTTTCAAGCCACTTACCCCATCCCAGCGCTACAAGGAGCTCCCTTCTTTCGAAGAGATCACCAAGAGCAAGCCGGAGAAATCCCTGCTCACCCCGCTTAAGCGCTCGGGTGGCCGGAACAACACGGGCCGCATCACCACACGTCACATCGGCGGTGGTCACAAGCGCCACTACCGTCTTGTCGATTTCAAACGCAACAAGCGCAACATGGAAGCAACTGTCATCGGTATCGAATACGATCCGAACCGCACTTGCCGCATCGCCCTTCTCGAATACAAGGACGGCACGAAATCTTACATCCTAGCTCCTGCCGGTCTTACAGACGGTGCGACTGTGATCTCCAGCGAAACTGCGGCTCCTAAGGTCGGCAACGCGATGCCACTTTCCAAAGTGCCTCTCGGAACGGAAATCCACAACATCGAGCTCCTTCCTGGTAACGGCGGCAAAGTTGCCCGCTCCGCAGGTCAGAGCGCAGTTCTTTCCAACCGCGACGGTGGTTGGGCGCTCATCAAGATGCGCTCCGGTGAAATCCGCCGCTTCCACGAAGCCTGCTACTGCACCATCGGTGTCGTTGGCAACCGCGACCACATGAACGAAGTCTCCGGAAAAGCCGGCCGCTCACGCTGGCAGGGTGTCCGCCCGACCGTTCGCGGCATGTGCATGAACCCCGTCGATCACCCGAACGGTGGTGGTGAGGGCAAGTCCAAGTCCGGCGGTGGTCGCCAGCACCTTCTCTCCCCATGGGGTCACGCGAAGGGTCAGAAGACCCGCAAGAAGAAGAAGACCACCAGCGTTTTCATCGTCGAGTCCCGTCACGATCGCAAGAAGAAGTAATCCCTTTCCTAGAACTCCTAAAAGAATCACCAAATGCCACGTTCCCTCAAGAAAGGTCCATTCGTCGATCAGAAGCTCCTCGCCAAGATCGATGCCGTCGCCGAAGCCGGATCCGACCGCAAGCCGATCAAAACCTGGTCGCGCAAGTCCATGATCACGCCAGACTTCGTCGGCCACAACTTCTCCGTGCACAACGGCAAGACCTTCGTTCCCGTGTATGTCACGGAAAACATGGTCGGCCACAAACTCGGCGAATTCGCACCGACCCGCATCTTCCGTGCCCACGGCGGCATCGGTAAGAAGTAATCCGCTTCCGTTTCATCTCCGCAATCCTCATCGAAATGTCCTTCATCTGTCATCCACGTTCCTACGCCGCCGCCCTCGGGTTGCTGGCCATGGTCGTGCCGTGCCAGGCGCAGGACAACGTGGATCTCCAAAAGCTCGTTTCTGATCTTCAAGAAAAGAACCGCACTTTGGAGCTCTCACTCGTTGAGGCAAACAAAGCGGAGAAGGAATCCACCGAACAGCTCACCAAAGTGCGCGTCGGTCTCGAAGCTCTCGGCAAAAACCTGCTCGATGGTGGCGACGACCGCCTCATCCAGGCAGCTGCCGACCTCGAACTCGCCAACGAACGCATCAACACGCTCGAAACCGCTTCCGTGAAACTCGCCGCCTCGGTACAGGAATACCTGCTCGAAGCCGTCGTTTCCGACCCGGAAGCAAGAATGCGTGTAGAAACAGCAATCAGAGAGCTTGACTCCGTCACAGGTCTCCGCCAGAAACCCCGCCCCGATGTCCGCACCGGAAACCTCCAGCAGGCGAAAATCGTCAGCCTGGATCAGGCAACAGGCATGCTAGTCCTCAATCTCGGTGAAAGCCAGGGTGCGAAGATTGGAATGACCTTCCGCCTCATCCACGGCCAACAGCCTTACGGAAAAGCCATCCTCGCGGATGTCCGCAAGGGCATCTCCGGTGCATTCGTCGAACAGATCGATACTCCGGGACAAACACCACGTCTCGGCGATACCGCCGCCCTTCTTACCCAAAACTAAGTTTCCCACCAACTCTCAAACAACCGCCGACCATGGAAGTCACTAGCATCACCAAATTTGTCCGTCTCTCGCCCAAGAAAGCGCGCGACGTCGCCCGCGAAATTCAGGGACTCCCCGTCTCCAACGCGCTCGACATTCTTACCTTCACTCCGAAGAAGGCAGCATTCCTCATCGGGAAAACGCTCAAGACCGCCATCGCAGATGCGGAGAACAATTTCTCACTCGATGCGAGCTCCCTCATGATTAAGGAAGCCGTCATTGGTGCAGGGCCTACGATGCGTCGTTTCAAGCCACGTGCTAAAGGTTCTGCAGGTGCCATCATCAAGCGCACCTCACACATTTCCATCACACTCGTCGGAGCTCCTCCGGAAAAGAAAAAGCGCGCTCCTAAGAAAGCCGCCGCCAAGAAGGCCGATAAGCCAGTATCAACAGAAGAAGCCCCGGCCTCCGAGGAAGCCACCGCCTGAATCCACTCCCGATAACCATTTCTACCTAACACCATGGGACAAAAAGTAAATCCGATCGCCTTCCGCCTCGCCGTCAACAAAGACTGGCGCTCCAAATGGTATGCCAGCGGCAAAGACTACACCACCAAGCTTCACGAAGACCTCGCCATCCGTGGCTACTTCAAGAACAAGCTCGTCAATGCAGGCCTTGCCCGCGTCGTCATCGAGCGTGCATGGAACAGCGTCCGCGTCACTCTCCACTCCTCACGTCCCGGCCTGATCATTGGTCGCCAGGGCAAAGAGATTGAGATCATGACCGCTGAGGTTCAGAAGATCTGCAAAGACTCCCAGGTGAAACTCGACATCCTCGAGATCCGCAAACCGGAGCTAGATGCACAACTCGTCGCAGAGCAAATCGCTATCCAACTTGAGCGCCGTATCGCATTCCGCCGCGCCATGAAGCGCTCCATCCAGACCGCCATGGAATTCGGTGCCGAAGGTATCCGCGTCCGTTGTGGCGGCCGCCTCGGTGGTGCTGACATTGCCCGTGCAGAAAGCTACCGCGAAGGCAAAGTGCCTCTCCAAACTCTCCGTGTCCCTCTTGATTACGGCTTCGCCGAAGCACGCACCGTTTACGGTATCATCGGCGTGAAATGCTGGATCAACAAGAAAGAGGACGATGGCAAGCCCGGCCCAGACCGTGGTGATCGTGGCAACCGTGGAGATCGCGGTGACCGTGGAAACCGTGGTGGTGACCGTCGCCAAGGTGGCGGTGGACGCCCAGACAACCGCCCGCAAGGTGGTGGCGCTCCGGCTCCAGCACCAGCAGCCCCAACCGCTTGATCATTACCAAGCCCGCCCACTCATAATATTTAACCACTCAACAAGGAGAAATAAGTCATGCCTTTGATGCCCAAAAGAACCAAGTTCCGCAAGAGCCACCGCGGATCACGCGCCGGTAACGCCCAGCGCGGAACCACCGTCGCCTTCGGTGACTTCGGCCTTCAGACCCTCGAACGCGCCTGGATGACCACGCGCCAGATCGAAGCCTGCCGTGTCGCAATCAACCGCTCCCTGAAAAGGAAGGGCAAGGTTTTCATCCGGATCTTCCCACACAAGTCCATCACACGCCGTCCCCCTGAAACCCGGATGGGTAAAGGTAAAGGTGCTGTCGATACCTGGGTAGCAGTTATCCGCCCTGGCAACATGCTTTTCGAAGTTGCTGGTGTATCTGAATCAGCCGCCAAAGAGGCCATGCGCCTTGCTTCTTACAAGCTCGGCTTCCGCACACGCCTCGTGACACGCAATCCGCACCAATAACACTTACTACGATACGACCATGGCACTCTCCAAAGCCAAAGACATCCGCGAACTCTCCGCAGACGAGCGCCTCCGCCGCCTGCTTGATCTCAAACAGGAATCCATGAACCTCCGCCTCCAGCGCTCCGCAGGAACGCTTGAGAATCCGGCTCGGTTCAAACAGGTTCGCCGCGAAATCGCGCAGATCCTAACCATCAACAACGACCCAGCCTGAGCCCCTCCCGGCACCCGGCCAATTTCACCGAAACCATCATGAGCGAATCATCAGAGGCCACCGAGGCCGTCCATAAACGCAAGACCCGCGTCGGCGTTGTCATTTCCAACAAAATGGAGAAGACCATCGTCGTCGAGCACATCGCCCGCGTTCCTCACCCGAAGTTCAACAAAATCGTCAAGCGCTCAAAGAAATACTACGTGCACGACGAAAAGAGCGAGGCTGCCATCGGCGACCGCGTCCGCATCGTCGAGACTCGTCCCGTTTCCAAACTGAAGCGCTGGGCTCTCTCCGAGGTTCTTTCCCACTAATCCCTTTTTTACAACCCTTTACGACACCACTGACATGATCCAGATGGAAACCAAGCTCGCTGTTGCAGACAACACGGGCGCCCGCACCGCAAAAATGATCGGCGTTCTCGGCAAGCGCACACGTTCCGCACGAGTCGGTGACGTGATCACAGCTCACATCCGCGATTCGATCCCTACCGCCTCTGTCAAAAAAGGCAGCGTCGTTAAGGCCGTCGTCGTCCGCACCGCATTTCCTGTCCGCCGTCCTGATGGCTCGATCCTCCGCTTCGATTCGAACGCGATCGTCCTCATCGACAAAGACAATAACCCACGCGGCACCCGTATCTTCGGCCCTGTCGCCCGCGAACTCCGTGAAAAGCAATTCATGAAGATCGTGTCCCTCGCACCAGAGGTTCTCTAATACCCGAACCACTTTCATAATGAGCACCATCAAGACACACGTCAAAAAAGGCGACCAGGTCGAAATCATCGCCGGTAACCACAAAGGCAAAAAAGGCACCGTCCTCAGCATCAACGCGGCTAAGGGCCAGGTTGTTGTCGAAGGTGGCCGCACTGTCCAAAAAGCCGTCCGCCGCTCCGAAGCGGATCCGGATGGCGGCATCAAGACCGTTGATGCGCCTGTCCATATTTCCAATGTAAAGAAACTGGGCTAAGCCCCAAAAGGCCGCCCGCGCTTAAGCGTTAACCACAAACACGCGCTGACCCGCTAAAACAAATGAGTACACCAGCACTGCAACAGCACTACAATGAAAAGGTTGTGCCAGCTTTGAAAAAGAAGCTTGGCTACACCAATCCGCACCAAGTTCCTCGCTTGGAAAAAATCGTCGTCACTTCCTGCATGGGCAAAGCCCCAGATCGCAAGGTTGCCGTCGATGACGCCGTCGTCGAGATCTCCAAGATCACCGGCCAGAAGCCTTCCATCACTTTCTCGAAGAAGGCTGTCGCCAACTTCAAGCTCCGTGAAGGCGAGCCCCTTGGTGCACGCGTCACTCTCCGTGGCGAGCGCATGTGGGAGTTCCTCCACCGCTTCATCAACGTCACCGCACCGAACATCCGAGATTTCCGCGGTATTTCCCCTAAGTCCTTTGACGGACGTGGAAACTACGCCTGCGGCATTTCTGACCAAACTATCTTCCCTGAGATCGAACTCGATCAGATCAAACGCCAAATCGGCTTCGACCTGATTTTCGTCACCTCCGCCAACACCGATAACGAAGGGCGCGAGCTCCTCACCGAACTCGGCATGCCATTCCGCGACGTCAAGAAAGCCGAAGAGGCTGCCACGGCTACCGCTTAACCCCATAGAATAAAAGGAAACCAATATTATGGCAGTTCTCACAGACCCAATCTCCGACTTCCTCACACGTTTCAAAAACGCAGCACGCGCCGGAAACGAGGAATTCACCGCACCCTACTCCAAGATCAAGGCGGACATCGCCGAGATCCTCAAGCAAGAGGGATACCTCTGGAAATACGAAGTCGTCACCGGCGAGCGCACCGAACTTAAGGTCAGCCCTAAGTTCATCGACGGTCGCCCGGTTCTCACCGACCTCAAGCGCGTTTCCAAGCCTGGCCGTCGCCAATACGTCGGTTCTCAGGAAATCCCACGCGTCCTGTCCGGCCTCGGCATCTCCATCCTTTCGACTTCGAAAGGTGTGATGTCCGGAGCATCCGCTAAACGCCAGAAACTCGGCGGAGAAATCCTCGCCAACATCTGGTAATCCCCAAACTCGAACCTACTTAATACAATGTCACGAGTCGGACTCAAACCAATCTCTCTGCCTGAGAAAGTCGAAATCAAAATCGACGGCAGCAACATCAAAGTCGAAGGCCCTAAAGGCAAACTTGATTTCGAAGTTCCTGCAGGCATCTCGCTGAAAACCGAAGACGGCACCGTCATCGTTTCCCGCGCCACCGAGCAGCGTCAACACCGCGCCCTTCACGGCACGGTTCGCAGCATCGTCAACAACATGATCACTGGCGTATCGGCCGGCTTCTCCAAGGATCTTGAGATCCAAGGCGTCGGTCTCCGTGCTGCAGTCAAGGGATCGGATCTCGATCTTTCCCTCGGCCGTTCGCATCCGCTACTCCACCCTATTCCTTCCGGCCTTACCGTCACGGTGAACGAAAACACCAAGATCAAGGTCGAAGGCATCGACAAACAACTTGTCGGCCAATTCGCAGCCGAAGTCCGCGGGTTCTATCCGCCTGAGCCATACAAAGGCAAAGGTGTCCGCTACGTCGGCGAATTCGTCCGCCGCAAGGAAGGCAAGAGCGTCGGTAAATAACCATAAAACATCTCCGTTAAATGAGCACCATCCAACGCAAATCCATCCGCCAGCGGATTCACAAACGCATCCGCCGCAAAGTGGCCGGCACTCCTCAGCGCCCACGCCTTGCAGTCTATTTTTCGAACCAGCACGTTTACGCACAGCTGATCGACGACGCAGCGGGCAGCACGCTGGCATCCGCTTCTACCATGGACAAGAGCTTCGAAGGCAACGCCTCGAACATCGCCTCCGCACAGAAAGTGGGTCAACTCCTCGCGGAGCGCGCCAAGTCCGCTAACATCACCGATGTGGTCTTCGACCGCGGCGGCCACCTCTACCATGGCAAAGTGAAAGCTCTTGCCGACGCAGCCCGCGAAGCCGGACTCAAATTCTAATTCCCCTATCACATGGCTAATACTCCTGAAAACGAAAGCACACCGGCAACTCCGGCGGCTGCCGAAACTCCAAAAACTGAGTCCGCACCAGCGGCCTCCCCGGCAGCGCCTGCTGCAGCCGCTCCAGAACAATCCGGCCCTCCGCAAAGCGGTGGTTACCAAGGTGGTGGCGGTGGACGCGGCGGCTTCGGCGGCGGCGGTGGTGGACGCGGACGCGGCGGCCCACGTCGCGAAGAGCGCGCAGCTCCTACTGATGCTGATGGCAACGAGCTTTCCGAAAAAGTCGTCTTCATCAACCGTTGTGCGAAAGTTGTTAAAGGCGGACGCCGCTTTAGCTTCTCGGCACTCGTCGTCTGTGGCAACAAGCTCGGCAAAGTCGGTGTCGGTTTCGGCAAGGCCAATGAGGTCGCCGATTGCATCCGCAAGGCCAGCGAGGCAGCTCGCAAGGTGCTTGTCCCGATGAACATCGTTGACGGAACCATCCCCCACGAAACCTACGCGGAATACGGCGGTGGCAAGGTTCTCCTCAAGCCAGCATCCCCGGGAACGGGAATTATCGCCGGTGGCGGTGTCCGTGCAGTCTGCGAAGCAGTCGGCATCCGCGATGTCCTCGGCAAGTCCATGGGATCTTCCAACCACGCAAACGTCGTCAAAGCGACTCTTAAGGCGCTTTCCTCCGTCCGCACCCGTGACCAAATCCTCGGCACACGCGGCAAACAGAAGAAAGAGAAAGCCATCTAAACGTGGCGGCGGATTGTATCCGCCATGCCATAACCAAAGAACAATCAACAACCTCCAAAGAACATGGAACTCCATAATCTCAGCCCAAACCCGGGTGCCAAACACCGCGTGAAACGCCTCGGCGCAGGAGAAAGCTCCGGCCAAGGTAAAACCGCAGGTAAAGGTAACAAAGGCCAGAAGGCTCGCTCAGGATCCGGCACACGCGTCGGCTTCGAAGGTGGCCAGATGCCCCTTCACCGTCGTCTTCCAAAGCGCGGCTTCAACAACTTCGATTTCCGCGACAAGTGGAACGTCGTTAATGTTGGCGACCTCGATGATCGTTTCGAAAGCGGTGCTACCGTAGACGAAGTTGCTCTCCGCGCCTGCGGCCTGGTCAATGGTCCTTCTGATAAGATCAAGCTCCTCGGAGACGGGGAAGTTGAAAAGTCCTTCAAGGTCGTTTTCCACAAGGTTAGCAAGACTGCCCGTGAGAAGATCGAAAAAGCAGGTGGCAGCTTTGCTGACCCTGCTCCTAAGACCCGGACACCGGTGAAGCCAGAAGGCGACGCCTCAGAAGCTTGATCGTCGACCCCGACATCATCTGATTTCAGGAGAGGGAGCACTTGCATGCTTCCTCTCCGTTCTATTAAAACCCTGCGCATCCGGCGAGCCGGAGCAAAAAACCAATCGGGCGTATCCCACACCGGTTGTAGTTTGAAAGTTTAAGTTTGAAGTTTTCACCAATACCATGATCTCCGCCTTCGCGAACACTTGGAAAATCCCTGAACTCCGGGACAGGATCCTCTTCACCCTCGCCCTCATCGTCATCGTCCGTCTCGGCGTGCACATCACGCTTCCGGGTGTTGATGCTACCGTCATTAAAGAGTGGCTGGAGGAGATGGCTAAAAAGGACGCCACTGAACAGGGCGGCGTCACTGCTCTCCTCGCCGTCTTCTCGGGTGGTGGCTTAACGCAGTGCGGAGTTTTCGCGCTCGGCATCATGCCATACATCTCCGCATCGATCATGGTGCAGCTCATGACGGCGATCGTGCCCAAGTTTGCCAAGCTCGCCCGCGAGGACGGAGGTCGCCAGAAGATCACCCAATACACCCGCTACATCACCATCGTGATTGCACTGGTGCAGGGTTTCTTCGTCGCGAAATCCCTCACAAGTCCGGAAAGCATTCCCTACATGCAGGGAGTAGAAAAATTCGGAACTCTAGTGCCAAATCCTACTGTCATGTGGTTCGCGCTAACCGTCCTCACGATCGTTGCTGGAACTATTCTACTGATGTGGATCGGTGATCAGATCACTGAAAAGGGCATTGGAAACGGTATTTCCATCATCATCACGGTGAACATCATTTCCGGCCTGCCGGGAGCACTCATCCAAGCATGGACGTATTTCACCTCCGGTGAGCCATTCAAGGCCGTCATGATGGTGGTAATGATCGCCCTGCTCCTCGTCGTCATTGCGGCAACTATCGCCATCACTCAGGCACAGCGAAAAATTGCGGTGCAATATGCAAAACGTGTTGTCGGTCGCAAGCAGTTCGGCGGTCAAACCCAGTATCTGCCCCTTAAGGTCAACTATGCGGGTGTTATGCCGATCATCTTTGCTTCCGCTGTCCTTTCTCTTCCTCCGATGATGCTTCAGTGGTTCTTCGCAGGTGAGCCATGGGCCACCAAGCTCTACGGCGAACTCGTCGGTGGCGGCATGTGGTATTACATCCTCGGTGGTGTCGGCATCTTCCTGTTCTCCTACTTCTGGGTGGCAATGATGTTCCAGCCTTCACAGATCGCGGAAGACCTCAAACGCAACGGCGGCTATATCCCCGGCCAGCGCCCAGGCAAGCCTACGGCTGACTTCCTCGACTTCACGATGACACGCCTCACCTTCGCCGGTGCGTTGTTCCTCGCCCTACTGTTCTTCCTTCCTGCGGTTATCGGAAAAATCGTCGGCCTTCCTCCTGGATCGCTCGTCCTCCACTTCTTTGGCGGCACTTCGCTTCTGATCATGGTCGGCGTCGTCCTCGATGTGATGCGCCAGGTGGAGACACACCTCCTCCAGAAGCACTACGACGGCTTCCTCCGCAAGGGCAAGCTGAAGGGACGCTACGACCGCTTAGCGAACCAGAGCAATGCAGCTCCTCGCAACGCAATCCTCTATCTCTGGCTCATTATAGCAGTGCTCATCGTCCTCGCTATCACCGCCTATATTTACAACCAGACTCACGGGTGAGGCGGAAAATCCTAAATTATAAGCATTAAATTCTAAACGACTGGATTCAGTCCAGAGTGTTGGAAGGTTTAGGATTTAAAAGTTAAGTTTTAGAATTTCAGAGCAATGCGCGTCAGGATTCCCATTAAGAATTCGAAGGAGATCGACCGCATGCGCGAGTCGGGGAGAGTCGCTTCCTCGATCCTTCAGAAGCTCATTGCAGAGGTGAAACCAGGGGTCACGACTAAGGAGATCGACGATCTCGCGGCAGACCTCATGGAGCAAAACGACTGCCGCAGTGCATTTCTCGGCTACCGAGGGTTTCCAGGGCAGACCTGCATTTCCGTCAACGAAGAGGTTGTTCACGGCATCGGTGGCACGCGCCGCATCCAGCCGGGCGATATCCTCAAGATCGACGTCGGAATCATCAAAAGCGGTTTCATCGGTGACAACGCCACCACCATCGCCTGCGGTGGAATCCCGCTTGAAACCAAGAGGCTACTCGCTGTCACCGAGCAATCGCTCTACGAAGCGATCTCCAAAGCACGCGCCGGTCGCAAACTGGCTGACCTTTGCGGAGCTGTTGCGGAATATGCCGAACCTTTTGGATTCACCATCGTCCGCGAATTCGTCGGTCATGGAGTTGGAAGGAAACTTCACGAGGAGCCACAGGTTCCGAACTATCGCCCGCGAGGAAAATCGCCGACCCTTATGCCCGGCATGTGCCTCGCCATTGAGCCAATGATCAACGAAGGTGTCCCCGAGGTAAAAATCCTCGAAGACGGCTGGACGGTCATCACCGCAGACCGCAAGCCTTCCGCCCATTTCGAGCACACCGTCCTGATCACGCATGGTGACCCGGAAATCCTGACCGACAGGCCGCGTATCGCGCTTCCGGAGCAACTGGGCATCCCTCCGCTGGAGATTGGGTGAGTTTATGGCTTACCGCTTGGCTACAAGGTCACCTTCCACATACTGGTGGATGAGTGAGGCGATCAAAGCCTGATAGGGCAGGCCTTGTTTCGAGGCCTTGCGCTGAATCCCTACAAGATCATGGTTGCTCAGGCGGATATTGATCCGTTTGTCTTTTCGGAACGTGTTATCAGCTGCGCGCTCGAGTTCTAGAAGCAATGATTCACTCGGATTTTTCAATTCGATGTTCCCGCCCTCGAGAGCGTTAAGCAGTTCCTTTTCTTGTTTCTTGTTCATGGTTTTTGCTCCTGTTCTGCTTTGTAGAGTCGTGTGAGCTTGCGGCTTGGAAATGCGGTTTTTAGAAAAATCGTTTCTTCGTTCCGGACAAAAGGAACCGCATGTATGTAGCCGTCGATAGGAAGGAGAAATACCGATTGGTTTGGGAATTTCTCCGGATTCCAGTGCCCAGTGACCTTCCAAAGAACACCCGAGCCGAGCAGCAATGCGATTTCTTCGAAGGAAATGCCACGCTGTTCTTTTAGCTCATCGTTCTTTTTTGGATCCCAATCGAATTGCACCTGCAATAATATGTGTGCCGATAAGGCACGCAGTCAAGTGAGTTTTAGGCAACGAAGAACGAACTGCTCCACTTCTAATTTGATATAGGGGAATATAAAGTATGGAAAATCCTGCACTACGGGTGCGAGTAGGTAGGATGAGGGCAGGATTTCCCACACTCCTACACCTCTTCGATTTTTAGGTGCAATTTCCGTGATTTCGTGCAATCCATTCGCCCCGCGCGCCCATGTCCACCGAGCTTACCCGAAATTTCTCCATCATCGCCCACATCGACCACGGGAAAACCACGCTTTCTGACCGGTTGATGGAGGCTACGAGCACGGTGACGATGCGTGAAACTTCAGCGCAGCAGCTGGACTCGATGGATCTGGAGCGTGAGAAGGGGATCACGATCAAATCCCACCCGGTGGCGATGACCTACAAGGCGAAGGATGGAAAAACCTATAAGCTCAATCTCCTTGATACGCCGGGTCACGTGGATTTCACGTATGAAGTTTCTCGGGCACTGGCGGCTTGCGAGGGCGCGATCCTGATGGTGGATGCTGCGCAGGGTGTCGAAGCCCAGACGGTGGCGAACCTCCATCTCGCCGAGCAGCAGAATCTTAAAATCATCCCGGTGCTAAACAAAATTGACCTCCCGGCGGCGGATGTTGAGAAGTGCAAGAAGCAGCTCGAAGACATCCTGTGCATTCCGGCGGAAGATTGCATTCCTGCATCGGCGAAGGCAGGTATCGGTATTGAGGAAATCCTTGAGGCGATTGTGGCGAGAGTTCCTGCGCCGGTGGAGAATCCCGATAAACTCCTGCGGGCGACGGTATTTGACTCTCTCTATGATACGTATCGTGGTGTGGTTTCCTATGTCCGCGTATTTTCCGGAACGATGAAGCGTGGCCAGCGGGTCAGGCTTTTTGCGACCGACAAGACCTACGAGATCAAGGAGGTTGGCGTCTTCACCCCGAAGATGAGTGCGCGCGATGTGCTGGTTCCCGGCGATGTGGGTTACGTCATTGCGAACATGAAATCTGCTGCTGAGGTAAAAATCGGCGATACGATGACTGACTCCACGCATCCGTGTCCCGAGGCTTTGCCCGGTTACAAGGAGATCCAGCCGATGGTATTCACGGGTATCTATCCGGTGGATTCTTCGGACTATGAGGCATTGAAAATGGCGGTGGGTAAATTGCAGATCAATGATCCGGCGTTTACCTTCGCCCAGGAATCTTCGATGGCGCTTGGATTCGGATTTCGTTGCGGTTTCCTCGGTTTGCTGCACATGGAGATCATCCAAGAAAGGCTCCGCCGCGAATTCGACATGGATGTGATTTCAACCTATCCGTCCGTGATTTACCATGTGGATCTCACTGATGGCTCGGAAGTCATCGTGGACAACCCCACCCTTTTCCCGGAGGCGCAGGTCATCCAGGAAATCCGTGAGCCGGTGGTGAACGTCTATATCATGGTTCCGGGCGAATACATCGGTGACATGATGCAGCTTGTCATGGAGAAACGAGGCGAAGTGACCAACACGGAGACCATCGACGATTTCCGAGTCATGCTTTCCTGTGTCTTGCCGCTTGCGGAAATTCTCGTGGATTTCAACGACAAGCTAAAATCCATGACCAAAGGCTACGGTTCCATGGACTACGAGCACGCCGGTTACCGCTCCGCGAAGATGGTAAAAATGGACATGCTCATCGCCGGGGATCCTGTCGAGGCCTTCTCGACCATTGTCCATCGCGACAAGGCGGAATCTTACGGCAGAGTCCTTGCGGGCAAGCTAAAGGAAGTCATTCCGAACCACCTTTTCGTGGTCGCCATACAGGCGGCTGTAGGCGGGAAAATCGTAGCTCGTGAATCGATCTCCGCGATGCGCAAGAACGTGACCGCGAAGTGCTACGGCGGCGATATTTCACGTAAGAGGAAATTGCTCGAGAAGCAAAAAGCAGGTAAGGCGAAGATGAAGATGTTCGGCAAAGTGAACATCCCACAGGACGCTTTCATCAAGGTGCTGAAGAATAACGACTGATCCTACGGAAGGTAGGGGCGGCACTTGGATTTCAAGAGGCGTATCAGCTCCTCATCCATGTATTCGTAGTTGTCGGGTATTCCGAGGACGGCGATGCGTTTTCCGCCCAGTGATTTGGAGAAATTGCGATTCAGGCGGGTGCGGTGAGTGGTTTCCATCACGATGATGGTGTCCGCCCAGCGAAGCTGCTCGTGAGACAAGGGGACGATGGCATCGTTGTTGAGACCTGCGGAATCGACCTCGATGCCTGGGTGATCTGCAAAGATGCTTTCTGCGGTGGGGCTGCGCAGTTTGTTTTGTGAGCAGATGAAAAGCAGTCGCCTCATGGGGTGCCTACTCGCCTTCGGGAGCTTTCCAGTTCGGGAAGTCGTTGGCGAGCTGAGTGCGGTATTTCGCGGCTTCGGCGGCGTTGCCTTGGGTTTCGAGAACCTTAATCAGCTTGTATAGGGCGAGGGGCTTGAGGTTCTCATCCTCGTGGAAATTGATGACATTGAGGTATTCCGCAGCGGCGCGGCCGAGGTTTTCCTCATGGATGAAAAGATCACCTGAAATGATGCGAAGGTAGGCGGCGGTGCGACCTTGGGGACGGAGCTCCATGGCTTCATCGGCGGCTTTGCGTGACTCTGCGTGACGTCCCAATCCTAGAAGAGCGCGGGCGCGGTCGAGGAGTGCATCGGCCTTCCATGCGGCGTTTTCCTCCACATCCAGCACGTTTGCTATGGCGGGAAGGGCATCTGCAAATTTTCCGATCTCAATGCGGGCTTTGGCAAGGTAACGCCAAATTTCCTTCTGAGTGGCGCGGGGTTCCTCGGTATCAGCGACGAGTTCTAGGAAACGGGCGGCCTGTTCGTAACTTCCTGAGTTGAAGGACTGCATGCCCGCCCATTGGATAGCTTGGTCTGGGATTTCTTCTTCGTATTTGCCTGTGATTGCGAGATCGATTTCCTCCGTGAGGCCTTTTGGATCTTGGGCGGCGAAGTGCGAGAGGCAGAGCAGGAGGCCAGCATGTTTTGCGAAGGCTTCAGGACGGAGTTCGCGGGCGAGGTTCAGGAAGGGTGCTGCTTCTTTCGGGGCATTGTTTTTCACCATTCCCCAGCCGATCCAATAGTTTGCCTCTGCCTTGAGGTTGTCGGTGAGGTCATCAACTTTGGCGAGTAGAGCCTTGTAGCGGATGAGCATGTTCTCGATGTTTCCTTCCTCACGGCGAACGCGGGCGGACTCGAGCCACGCGATGGAAGAGAGGTCTTCGGGCACGGCATCATCGGTGGTGAGGCGGTCGTAATCTGCGACGGCCTTTGCGGATTCGCCGACTTCCTTGTAGGCGCGGGCGCGCTTCACGATAGCGGGAAAGATGCGTGCATCCTCGGGATTTGCGTTGATGAATTCGGTGAGGGAGCGGATGGCTCCTTGGTGGTCACCTGCCTCGGCGAGGCACCAGCCGCGCTGATAGAGGAAGCCGGGGCGATTGCTATCGCTGAGAAGCGTTGGGTCGATCTTGGAGTAGGTTTTGGCCGCTTCGTTGATCTCGTTGGCGGCAAACTGGGTTTCCGCTTTGATGAGGAGGGCGGTGTGAATGCGTTTGTCGTCCGGGCGCGCTTTTGAATAGAGCTGGAGGAAGGCGTCTACCTGATCGATGACGAATTTCCCCTCGATCTGGAAGAAACAGTTCAGGCGGTAATAAGCTGCGGAAAAGGCGAGGTCACCATCGGGATCGGCGAGGCGTTCGACTTCGCGGAAAAGCTCCGCTGCTTTGGTTGGGTTCTTCAGTTTCATCAAGGCCTTCGCGGCGATGTGGAGGCGGAGAGCTTCGCGTTCGCCTTCGGCCTTGAGAGTGTTCTTGTTGAAGATATCGATGACGGTGACGTATTCCTTGCGGGTGTAATAGTTCTCCATGAGCGCGATCTGCGCGTCTGGGCGGAACTCTTCCATGCCGGGGCTATCGAGGATGAAACGGAGGAATTTCTCGGCAGTATCGGTCTGGCCGAGCTTGGTGGCGATGATGGCGGCTTGGAGTGCGGCCTCACCACGATATTTAGCTACGGCGGCGGAGTTCGCGACTTCTGAGAAGGTCGCGAGGGCTTCTTTGAGTTTGCCCGAAGCCGACTCCATGTAGCCGATATAGATCTGTGCTTGGGCTCTAAAAACTAGACCATGGGGATCTGCGACGACGCGATTGTAGGAGGCGATGGCTTCGCGTTCGCGCCCCAGCTGGCGATAGCAGTTTCCTGCGTAAAGGTAGCCGCGCGCAGCGTCTCCCGGCTTTGTGGAATTCTGGGCGAAGCGCTCGAAAAGTGGCGCGGCGTTGGCGTATTCGCGGAGGTTGTAGTGGTCTGCGGCGAGCGTGTAGGCTGCTGCTGTAGCGTATTTCCCCTGCCGGAAACGGTTGATCAAGCTGGCGAAGATACGCTTGGCCTCCTCTTTGTCGCCCGCTTGGTAATAGCTGTTGCCAAGATACCAGAGTGCCGGTTCGGCATTGGCATGGTTTGGAAATTCATTGAGGTAGGCTGCCAATTTATCCGCAGCGTTTAAGTAATAGCGGCGGCGTGTTTCGAAATCGACGGCTTCCTGTGCGGAATTGTAGAGGTTCACCCCGCGTTGGAAGAAATCGTTGCCTGGATCGTTCTGGAGTTCATCGACGACTCCCGCACGAAGTGGTGCCTGCGCATGAAGATGCGGCAGTGAGCCGAGCAGCAAGCACGGGATGCAGAGGGATAGGGGAAATGAAAGGCGGCGTGGCATTCCGGTATCTAATTAGACGGGGTGGGTCGCTGAGTGGCGAAGGAAATGTTCCAGATACCGGCCTTCTGGCAGGTATCGATGACCTCGACGAGGCGCTGGTAGACAACTCCACCATCGCCGCGTATGCGGACAGGCTGGTTCTCAAACTGAGCAGCGATGGAGGAAAGCTTTTCGTAAAGCTGGTCGAGATCCACCGTGGTGCCCTCCACGCGTATGGTTTCGTCTGCGAGGATGTTGATGACGATTTCACCCATCTGGCGCTCGGGTTCCGCGCCTTCCTGGGCGGTGGGGACGGAGACGGAGAGTTCCGTTTCCGAGCGGGTGAACTGCCAGGTGACGATGAAAAAGATGAGCAGCAGGAAAACGATGTCGATCATCGGCGCCAACTGCATGGTGGCGGCTTCCGGTTGTCTGTTAGAAAACTTCATGGTGAGGCGTGGTTAGATGCCGTGGAGATCTGGGCGGTCGTTGCCGAGCGGGGATGGCACCGGCATGGCGTAATCCTCGCGGGAGCGCTGGGCGGGCGTGTCAGCGACTTGGGCTCCGCCGGGTTGCTGGTGGGCGACCTGAGTGTGAAGAAGTGCCATGAGGTGGGTGGCGGCGGCTTCGAGCTCGGCAATGTATTTCTGCACACGGCCACGGAAGAGAGAGTAGAAAACGAGTGCCGGGATGCCGATGGCGAGGCCGGCGGCGGTGGTGATGAGGGCTTCGGAAACACCTTCTGCGAGTTCCATTTGGCGCACGCCTTGGACATCGCCACCGGAGATTTGGAGGAAGGATTTGATCATGCCGAGCACGGTGCCAAGCAGGCCGACCATTGGAGCGATGGAGCCAATATCAGCAAGATAAGTGATGCGAGAGCTGAGCATGCCCGCTTGGCGCGAGCCCTCTGCCTCGGCGACTTCACGGACTTCGCCGAAGGAGGCGCTGGGGTATTTTGTGAAGAAATCGAGGGTTTTCTGGGTCACGCGCGCCATGGATTCGTTCTGGCGGTGGCAGTAGGCGACAAGGCCGAGGTAATCGCGTTTGCGGATCATCGCCTCTGCATTGTTCATGAATTTGTCGCTGACGACGGCGTTGCGACGGATCGTGAGGAGGTAGAGCAGGATAAGGACGCCGCCGATGACCGAGATCAGGGCGAGAGGATACATCATGATCCCGCCAGCTTGGACGATCTCTAGGAAATTCGTTTGCTTCGCGGTGACGGCCTCAACGGATTCCTGAGCGGAAGCGGAGATTGCGGCACACAGCAGCGCGGCGGTTGAGAGAGAAAAACACTTCATTTATTTGGGAAGAATGTAGCGGCACCCGTAGCAATGGCAAGTCCGGGTATGGCAGGCGGGGTGCCGGGTGATGCCACAAGATACGCGAGGAAACGGGCAGATATTTCGCCTCGGCGAGGGCTGCACACAAAAAAGCGGGAGGCACCCGAAGATGCCTCCCGCCCAAAACGATCCATGAAATCAGTCCACCCGGACTTCGATATTTTTCGGCTTCTTCGCCTCGCTTTTCGCGATGGTGACCGTCAGCACGCCGTCTTTGAAGGAGGCATTGACAGCTTCTGCATCGGCATCGTCGGGGAGGTTGAACGTCCTGCGGAACGTGCCGTAGCGGCGCTCGCTGCGATGGACTTTCGTGCCCTCCGGTGCCTCTGCTTGCTTGCGCTCGCCGCTGACGATGAGGCTGTCGTTTTCAACAACGACTTTCACATCTTCGCGTGAGACCTGCGGGAGATCGGCGCTGATGGAGTATTGTGTTTCGTTTTCAGAGACCTCGACGGCGGGCGACCAATCGGCAGGTGTGGGGAGGCATGCTCCCTCGCTGTCGCATTGGCCGTTTGCAGTGCGGATGGCGCGGAAGACGCGATCTTGGATGCGCTCGAGTTCTTGATAGGGGTTCCATGTGGTAATTGTGCTCATAATTTCTATTGGTTTGAAGTTCGCCGCCCGGCGAATTGGTGCCGGACGGCTTGTTGGGGAAATAGAATGCAGGAACTAGTCCAGATCGCTGATCCCTTTGGAATCAAGGGTTTGGAGATTTCCATTTGCATTTTCCGGGAAAAAATGACGCGTCCGGCTGGACAGGCGTTCCCGGTGGGGGTGACGAAATGACACAGGGTTCCCGTCCTGAACAATGCCTCGGAAGCGATGGCGACCTCCCCATGGCGACCTCCCCATGGCGATCAAGCTAGGGAAAAGCCCGGAATCCAAACCCCGGAGGGGTGTCCAGAGCGTAGCCCCGTATGCAGCGCAGCGGAATGCGGGGTAAAATGGCCATGGAAAACGGCGGCGAGCGGCAATCGCCGTCACTCACGGGCACCGCCGAAGCCGCAATCATGCCATGCCGTTGGTGGGCTGCGGCGGAGCAGAACTGGTGGCGGAGTCTACCCCTTGCCCGCCAGATCCCTTGTGGCATATGTCCGGGGGTTCCGTTTTACTCCACCGCCCGGCTACGTTCTGATCGTCCCTGCCGGGACTTAAGAATTCCAGGTCTCCCTAACTGGATGAGCCTGCTATACAAGAGGCCTGTCCCTTTTAATAGAAATCACATTTAGGAGGAAATGGAGCCTATCTGTGCCCAACTCAATTACCATCGTGGGCTGGTCTGTGCTCTAATTCAGCACAGCAACTTGTTGGCTCATTTGGGTTTGTAATAGTTGCGTCCCTCTCTGTCTCCTAGGTTTTGATCACGAATAAGCGTCGCAATCGCGGGGTGCCTCTCTGCTGAGGTGGGCACCATGAGTTCTTTTTCAGATAGTGAATTAGTCAGTCCAGAAGGCGGAATGAATGAGGCTGGTAATACCTCACGTTCAGAACCATCAACACTTAGCCATCCATTCCCTATTATGCACAGGGCAATTGCATCAGACCACAAGACCTGGTCGATTGCATTGCCCACTGGAAAAGTGAAAACTTTTCCACTTTCTACGATGCTTACCCCGTAACCTCTGGCGATGGAATGATGTCTTTCATCGATTCGTCTTTCCCAAGCTGTATCCTTCCAAACATAAAATGGATGCTTTAATTTTGCAGTCTGTGAAACAGTGTAATAGTAGTGAATGAGAAATACCGACTGGTCTGAATTCGTGCTGTGACGAACTTCACAAAACTCTACTACTGGATCAGTCCAATCACCTGCGATGGCCTGACGGCGATAGCTGAAATACATCCAGAACAGGGAAAAAATGGCGACACACCCTAACAGGGTGATCAACGTCCATTTTGCTACTCTTCTCACTATTTTTTGGCAACAGTGTAATTGGTTTCACCGATCGCCGATATGCGTGCTGGTTTTCATTGTCTGGAGGCTTGCTGAAATAGATGGTGATGTCAATAGATGTGAGGGTTTGCGGAGACTGCTGCGGAAACTGCTGTGGAAATTCTGATGCGTTGGATATGGCTGGGGTTGCCGGGCGGAAGATTTCAGCCCCTCCTTGCGGCTACGCCGTGTTATGACGGGGCTTGCCGGGCGATTGCGGGGAGGCGAATTGGCGGAAGCATCTTCCTTGAGGTTTAACGTTTAAAATTTAGAGTTTCGCCCATGCGAACACTTATCAAGCACGTCTTAGCACGCACGGAAGGCTCCGATTCATTGGAGGTGGCGGGGTGGGTGCGGACGCGGCGGGACTCGAAGGCGTTTTCGTTTATTGAACTGAATGACGGGTCTTGCTTGGGGAATTTGCAGATTGTGGCGGATGCGGGGATTCCGGGGTATGAGGATGTGGCGAAGATGACGACGGGGGCTTCGGTGTGTGTTTCGGGGAAATTGGTGCCGTCTCCGGCGAAGGGGCAGGATTGGGAGATGCAGGCGGTGTCGGTGAGGTTGATCGGGACGGCTCCGGAGGATTATCCGTTGCAGAAAAAGGGGCACACGCCGGAGTTTTTGCGGTCGATCGCGCATTTGAGGCCGAGGACGAATTTGTTTGGGGCGGCGTTCCGGGTGAGATCGCGGATGGCGTATGCGGTGCATCGGTTTTTCCAAGAGAGGGATTTTGTTTACATGCATACGCCGATTATCACGGCGAGCGATTGCGAGGGGGCGGGGGAGATGTTTCGCGTGACGAGTTTGCCGGATGATAAGATCGGGAAGGATGCGGAGGATTTTTTCGGGAAACGTGCGTATCTGACGGTTTCCGGGCAGCTGGAGGGGGAGGCGACGGCGTGTGCGCTCTCGAATATCTACACGTTCGGCCCCACATTCCGGGCAGAGAACTCGAACACTTCGCGGCATGCGGCGGAGTTCTGGATGGTGGAGCCGGAGATGGCGTTTTGCGATCTGGCGGGGGACATGGATGTGGCTGAGGAGATGCTGCGTTTCCTAGTGAAGGAGGCGCTGGCGGATCCGGATCTGGCGATTTTCGAGAAGTTTGTGGACAAGGGGCTGCGCGAGCGGCTGGAGGGGGTGTTGGGGAAACCTTTCGTGCGCATTTCCTACACGGATGCGGTGAAGCTGCTGGAGGAATCGGGCAAGGATTTCCAATACCCGGTGAAATACGGGCTGAATCTCCAGTCCGAGCATGAGCGTTGGCTGACGGAGGAGCATTTCAAGCAACCGGTGATTGTTTTCAACTACCCGAAGGAGATTAAGCCTTTCTACATGCGCCTCAATGACGATGGCAAGACGGTGACGGCGATGGATGTGCTGGTGCCGGGGATTGGTGAGATCATCGGTGGGTCACAGCGTGAGGAGAGGTATGATGTTTTGTTAGAAAATTTCAAACAACACGGGATCGATGCGGAGGCATACGGCTGGTATGCGGATCTGCGGAAATACGGGACGGTGCCGCATGCGGGCTTCGGCCTCGGGTTTGAGCGGCTGCTGATGTTTGTGACTGGGATTTCTAACATCCGCGATGTGATCCCGTTCCCGAGGACGCCGGGGCATTGCGAGTATTGAGTGGCGCTACTCGTTCAGCGTGACGCTTACCCGGACGAAGTTTTTGTCCGGCGAGCCGGTGGGAATGGAGACGCTGACCTGCTCGTAGCCGGGGACCGCGGGATCGAAGGGCACGGCGGAGCTGCTGGCTCCTGCGGGGAGGGTGGTGCTCCATGATGGGGCTTCGAGGGTTTCGGAAAATTCGGCCGCGTAGGTGAGGCCGCGGGCGGCGGCATCGGTGCGGCGAGCGTAGGTGAAGGTTAGGATGCCGTTCTCTTCGGAGCTCTGCGGGGCGAGGGGGTAGCCTGCCATCCGCTCCTTGTGTAGCAAAGCCCACGCCGGTGTAGAGGCTGGAGTCGTAGTAAGCGTCGGGATTGAGCGTGGTGCCGGAGATGCCGCCGGTGATGAAACGGTCGTGACGCGCGGATGAATAGGTGCGGATCTCCAGAGCCTGTGAGGCAGCAACCGTCATAAAAAACACGGAAAACTGGAGTGAAAAACGCATGGGGGGAGCAGTGTTCTTAGAGCAGATCTGACATATATTACATAGTTTTAGTAAGAATTTATAAATGAATTAGGTAGCCGGACAGTTGACATGACGGGGGGCATTGGGGAGTCTGCCCGGACAGATGGTATTCAAAAGTATGTGCAGGGATGTGGGGATCGGGGCGAATTCGTATTTGCTCGAGTCCGGTGGGGTAAGGATCGTGCTTGATGCGGGGATGCATCCGAAGGAAGAGGGTCTGGATGCGCAGCCGCGCTACGAACTGATTGAGCAGGATTCCGCGGATGCTATTTTCGTGACGCACTCGCATCTGGATCATGTTGGCACTCTGCCTGTGATCGTGAAACGCCAGCGGGGCGCGAAGGTTTTCTTATCTGCGGAGACTGGAGAGCTTGCGTGTGCGATGCTGCATAACTCTGTAAATGTAATGGAGTCTAAGCGCACGGAACTTGGTATCAGCGATTATCCGTTTTTCCGCCACGGTGAGCTGGATAGAATGAAGGGGATTTTCGAATACAGAAATGTGGGACGGAAGTTCGATGTGGATGATGCAGGTAAAGTCACAGCGGAATTCTACGATGCGGGGCACATCATGGGCTCTGTGGGGGTGATGTTTGAGGCGGAGGGGAAAAAAGTTTTTTACACGGGAGATGTAAATTTTGAGGACAGCACGCTGCAGAAGGGCGCGATTTTCCCGGAGGAGGAAGTGGATGTGCTGATTGTGGAAACGACGCGCGGCGAGCAGCCGAGGCGGGCAGATTACTCACGGCATGAGGAGGAGAACGAGCTGGCGGCGGCGATCGATGGAGTGCTGAAACGCGGCGGCTCCGTGCTCATCCCTGTTTTTGCGATGGGTAAGACGCAGGAAGTGTTGACGATGCTTCAGCGCTTCAAGGAGGAAGGTTTGGTCAACGCTAAAGCTCCCGTTTACATCGGTGGCCTGAGCACGAAGATGACGACAATTTACGACAAGTTCAGCGATGTGAGTAGGCGTAACAAGCGCGGCTTCAAGTTCCTGAACGATATGGAGTTAGCCGGTGGTGGCAAGGGCAAGAGGCGCGTGGGTCCCATCCCGTTCCACAACGGCTGCATCTACGCCCTCTCCAGTGGAATGATGTCGGAAAAAACGGTTTCTAATAATTTCGCCAGACAAGGCGTGCTGGAGAATCCGAAGCATGGTTTGTTTTTCGTAGGCTACGCGGATTCGCAAACTCCTGGAGGGAAAATTCGCGCGGCGAAGCCTGGTGACAAGATCGTGCTCGATCCTGCCTACCCCGCTGTGCCTCTGAATTGCGAGGTGCGTGCATTCGATTTCTCCGGGCACTCTACGCGGGATGCGATCGCGGACTTCGCGGTGAAGGTGAAGCCGAAGAAAATCTTCCTCGTGCACGGTGACGAGGGCGCGATGGCGTGGTTCAAGGAGGAACTCCAGAGCCGCCTACCAGATGCGGAGATCATCATTCCCGAGCCGGGTGTGGAGTTTGAGTTATAATCGGTAGGATTTCTTTCGCTCCGCAGACTTAGATGAAGAATGCCC
>JANRFH010000005.1 GCA_030725745.1 Akkermansiaceae bacterium | reverse complement strand
ACACCGGGCTAGAGGAAACCAGCCGCTCAGTATTCGTTAGCAGTTAGAATTCGCCCTACTCATTTCTCCGAGGAGTGATGGGTGATAAGGTTCAGTTGTGTATGAATGTGCATGATGCAATTTTCTTCTAGGAATCTTGTATGGAAATTTGGAGTGAAACGTTTTTGACGTAATAGGCACCTTCGGTATTTCAGTTGTTAATTGCCTATATTCGGCAGTTTTTTTGGTTTCTGGTTGTTTTTGAAATGTCCGAACGCTGACGCACTTTGCTTGGTCTAGTTTCATTACGCTAATTGGATTAATAATGATTTTTTTTAGCGACAATTTAGAAGGTTCCTGATTTAACCTCCAGCCGTGCGGATGCGAAACCGCAAAGGCAAGTTATGGCAACCACTACGAAACGAGAACTCGTCGTCAATATCACCGATAAACTGGGAGTCAAAGGTGTTGATATTACTCAGCAAGACGTGCATGAGGTCATTCAGTGCTTGCTGGATGAGGTTACGGATTCGCTGTCACTGGGTAAGAATGTAGTATTGAGAAATTTCGGAGCATTTGAGGTTCGGGAAATGAAAGCTAAGGTTGGCCGTAATCCCAAAGAACCCGGTAAAGCCGTGCAGATCCCTGCCCGCGCCGCTGTGAAGTTTAAGCCAGGTAAAGTCATGAGGGAGAAAGTTGCGACGACTCTCTATCTAATCCGCGAACGCGAAACCGATTGAAGCAGCTAGACAGATGAATCGGAGGATACTTTGGATGGCAATACTTTTGCTGCAGGCCTGCCTGCTTTTGGGATCCGTTTCGTGTTCCTCTCGTCCGTCTGGTTACTCTGGATACATGACGAGATCCTACACCGTGCGTGGGCAAACCTATCACCCTATGGATGTCGGGCAGGCTCTAGGCTATGAAGAAACGGGCGTCTGCTCTTGGTATGACGAGTCCAGTTTCTTCGGTCTTAAACGCGGCACTACCTCCCTTGGGGAAAAAGTGCAGCCGTGGCATCTCACTGGAGCGCACAAGACCCTGCCGCTTCCATGTCTGGTGAAAGTCACGAATGTGGAAAACGGAAAATCGGTAAATCTTAGGATCAATGACCGTGGGCCATTTATTCCTGGGCGGCTTCTCGATGTGACACCAAAGGCCGCGAAGAAGCTGGGCTTCCACGATAAAGGCCTGACGCGGACAAAGGTAGAAGTGATATCCGTGGGTGATGGCAAGTATCGCCGGAAGGCAAAGCGCCGTTTCCTTTTCTGGTGACCATGGTGCAGGCGGTGCTTGTCCGATGCGTAGCCATTGGGCAGCATCTTCCCCGTAGCATTCATGAAGGAGCGGATTGACGAACTTGAGCAATGGGGCGCGGATGTGATTTTCGGGCGAGCCAAAGGCTTTCGCGCCACTATGACCCGGGCACTAATGTCGGGTTTGTCAGGGATTTTCCGAGGTCTGGTTCAGTTGCGCATTTCCCGATACCGCAGCGGACGCAAAATCCAAGCTTACATGGGAGCACAAGTTGTTTCGATCGGCAATATCACGGTCGGTGGGACGGGCAAGACGCCTGTGGTCGAATTGCTAGCGAAATCCCTGAGGGACAGGGGACGAAAAGTGGCGATCCTTTCCCGAGGTTATAAGAGCAAGAAATTGGAGCGCTCACAAAATTGGGATGGGAAAAACGGAAAACGTATCCCCGCAGAACAAATGCCCAAAGTGGTTTCAACTCCCGGCGCGCTCTTGTTGGATTCTAAATTTGCGGGAGACGAGCCGTTCATGCTGGCAAAAAATCTGGAGGGGGTCTCGGTGATCGTGGACAAGAACCGGGTAAAAGGTGCGCACTTCGCAGTCGGTGAATTGGATTCCGATATCCTGCTTTTGGACGACGGCATGCAATACCTCGATCTTGCCCACTCCTTGGACATTGTCCTCGTCGATTCTCGATCGCCGTTCGGCACAGGTTCCCTGCTGCCCCGTGGCACTCTGCGCGAACCTCCAAAAAATCTCCGCCGCGCCTCCTACATCCTCATCACAAAGTGCGACGGCACATCGAACTCGGAGCTCATCGCGCGGATCCGCAAATACAATTCCACGGCGGACATCATTGAGTGCGCCCACGGCCCCATCCATTTGGAAAACCTCTACACCCGCGAAAAAGAGCCGCTAGAAATACTGGATGGCAAATGGGTAGGCGCGATCAGTGCGATTGCCGTGCCGCAGAATTTTGAGAACTCGCTTCGCAGCCTCGGCGCTAAGGTGGAGATCAAGCGACGTTTCTCGGATCATCACCGCTTCAACCGGCGAGATATCGATGATTTCATGCATCGCTGCGTCGAGCGCGACATGGAAATGATCGTGACCACGGAAAAAGATGCGGTACGCTTCCCGCGTCCTACAGAAATCAGTGTGCCGATCTATTTCCTGCGCATCGAGGTGCAGATCCTTACCGGTGGCGAATCCTGGAATGCTATGATCGACCGCCTTTGCAATCCCATTCCGGTGCTCGATCCGGTCTTGAAAAACGCGGGCTCCTATCGGGTTTGATCTTTGAAAATACCTTCCGTCTCAATTGCCTCTTGGCAGAATCGCGAGGCCGTTTAAACCATATCCATGCTCTCACTCGGTATCTTAGGCTCCGGCTCCGGCTCGAACATGCAGGCCATCGTCGATGCGATCGAAGACGGTCGTTTGGACGCGCGCATCGCCTTGGTACTCTCGGATAATCCCAGTGCCTACATACTCGAACGCGCCTCGAAATACGGGATTCCTACCGGGATCATCGACTGCTCTCCCTTCCGAATGAAATTTCCAGAAGAAGTGCAGGAGCAGACGGCGATGAAGCTGAAAGAGGCCGGAGTAGATCTCGTTTGCCTCGCGGGATTCATGCGTCTCGTGAAACAACCACTGCTCGATGCCTTTCCATCCGCAATCCTCAATATCCATCCCTCCCTGCTGCCTGCTTTTCCGGGACTAGAGGCGTGGAAGCAGGCGGTTGATGCGGGTGTTTCTGAATCGGGAGTCACTGTCCACCTTGTCGATTCGGGGATGGATACGGGGCCGATATTAGGCCAAGAAAAGGTACCGGTGCTGCCCGGTGATACCCCGGAGAGCCTCCATGCACGCATCCAGATCTCCGAGCACCAACTTTATCCGCAGATCATCGCGGAATACTCAAAGCGCCTTAAACCATGAATTCCTCTTCTCTTTCGCCATTACGCGATCATCTCACACAAACGGTCATCGGCTCTGAAAAAGCCGGTGAACTCTTGCTGACCGCACTGCTTGCGGGTGGCCATGTTTTGATTGAGGGTGCGCCGGGTATAGGGAAGACGATGCTAGCACACACTTTAGCGACATCTGTGGGTGGCGTTTTTAAACGCATCCAGTTCACCCCGGATTTGCTGCCATCGGATCTGATTGGCTACAATATCTACCGCTCGGGCAGTGGCGAATTCGATTTCGTGGCTGGCCCCGTTTTTTCCAACTGCCTGCTGGCGGATGAGATCAACCGCACTTCGCCACGTGTGCAGTCTGCCCTGCTGGAAAGCATGAACGAAGGTCGCGTGACCATTGATGGAGTGACTCGTGATCTGCCCCGCCCATTCATCGTCATTGCCACCCAAAACGACACACACCTCACCGGTACATTCCCGCTCCCTGAGCCTCAGCTTGACCGCTTCCTCCTTTCACTTGAAATGACTCTTCCCGATGCGGAGAAACAGACGGAAATCATCCTATCACATGCTTCCTCCGATCAGGGCGGAGAGGAAACGCCGGACTTTGGGCTCGATGGCGCTGCGATCCTATTACTTCAGGAACAGGCCGCTGCTGTTCCTGTTTCACGCGCGGTTGCGGAATACATAACGGCACTCTGCGAGGCCTTGCGAGATCTTGCTGGCTCGCGAGGTAGCGTTTCGGTGCGTGCGTCACTTGCATTGCTGAGGGCTGCACGGGCAAATGCATTCTTGGAATCCGCGCCCGCAGTTTATCCGGATCATGTACAATCAGTTTTCCCAGCGGTGATGAGGCATCGCATCCTTTGCGATCAAACCTTCGCGCCATCCGAACTCATCGGGATGGCATTGGCGCAAACTAAAGTGCCTTAGACTTGGCTGCTCACGTCGTAGGACGACTTTACAGTGGGTCTTGCTAGAACGATGAATGTGAAGACTCCAAGGGCAGTTCCAAAGGGGAATTGAAGGCAATTCATCGCCGCGACAACGAAGGAAAAAGTCCTGTTCTTGCGCTTCTTTATCCACATACCTGAAAGCACATTGCAGATGCAGAAAGCGAGGATGAATATTCCGAAGAATGCGTAGACAGCTACCAATATCCACATGAGTTCCTTGGGCATCTCAGCTGGCTGAGTGACCGGGACTGGGGGCGAAGGAGTCGTGATCGGAGCTTCCGTTACTTCCTGATTATCAGTGGTCTCAGGAAATTCAGGGGTTACTTCTACTACCTCAATTTCTGGTGTGGTGGAATAGGAAACCACAGTGGGCGACGAGGAAGTCTTGACCGGAGCCATCGTGAAAATCGCGGCCATGATCGCGAAGTGGATGAGTAGGAAAGCCATTCCTAATAGGCTGAAACCTCCCAATACGAAGTGCAGCACCGAGAGGGTGCGCATGTGCGATTCATCCTCCAGAGTCTGCTGGTTAACAGACATAGGAGGAGGTTGGGCAAGTTGCATGGCGGTTGTTTATTCGAGGCCTCGCTCGGCGATTTCGTCCTCATCCCAGCCGAGATAGTGGCCGAGTTCATGTAGGTAAGTCGTGCCTACCTCGTCCCTGAAATCTTGTTCGTCTTCTCCGGCGTAGTCCCAGAGATTCTCTACAAAAAGCCGTATCCTTGCCGGAGCTGATGGATCGGGATCGTCAATCAAAGAGCTGCCCTCGAAGCAGCCTAAGATCTCCGGATCTTCGAAATCGTCTTCAGGCTTATCCTCGAAATGCACGGAGCAATTGGAGGCGGCTTGCGCAATCTCTTCCGGAAGGACTTTCGAGAGCATCCCTACCTCTTCGGCGGCAATGGCGCGCAACTGATCGTTGTCCATGGAGGTATGGGCTGGAAGCTGAGGAAGTCTTATTCCTCTGGCGCTTCTTCTTTCTCCGCTGCATCTGCCGCATCCTCAGATTTTTCTTCTACTGGTGCAGTTGGCTCCTTTAGCTCGGGAATTGGATCAATCGTGATCGGTGCGGTCGGATCGGGGATAGGGGCATCCGGATCAATGATAGTAGGGATGGCATCGCTTGGCGGAAGGCCATTTGGATCAAGCATGGGTAGCGGCTCGACTCCGCCACCTTCGGGAAGTGGAGGGTAGACTGGGAACATGCCGTCACCGGGCAGGTATTCAATGCTCTCTTCAGAGCTGGTATTAATCATCACAGAAGGCACGTATCCCGTCTCTCCACTATCCATTTCGACCTTCACGAAGTTGGACTCCACGGAAACAACCTTCATCGCTGTGCCTACATCTAGGAGTTTGTCGGCATCCTGATTGTCTTTTGGTTTGTCCTTGTAGAAAGGAGTATTGGGAATGCTTACGGTAACGAACTGCCCAGGTGTTAGGCCGGAGTCGCTCTGAGAAGTATCCTGAAGTCCAGTGCCGGGCGGGCGCAGAGGATCAAAGCTGCTGGAGCTCAATGGAGCGTTCATCGTTTCACAAGCAACCATGGCAAGCGCAGCCGGCAGCATGAGGAGGGAAAAGGATTTCATGGGGAGACAAGTTTGCATCACTCTATCAAAGGGTCAATTTGATTCGTCTTAAATAGTATTGTCATTGTAATTCCACGGATACCTCAATGTTCATGGTGCAGCTCGCGACACCCCGGAATGCACCGCGAACCGGCGCGACATCTTCGTAGTCCCTGCCGACAGCTACCTTAATGTAGCGATCATCGGCGAGGACGGCGTTGGTCGGATCGAAGCCGATCCATCCGGTTTCCGGAAGATAGATCTCGCACCATGCGTGGGATGCCTGAGCACCGATCAGAGCATTTTTCCCACCTGTGTAGATATACCCGGAAGCGTAGCGAGCGGGTATGCCGAGCGTGCGACACATGCCGAGCATGACGTGAGCAAAGTCTTGGCAGACTCCTTTGCGGAGTTCGAATGAGGTGTTGGCGTGGGTCTCTGCATCGGTCACCCCCGGCTCGTAGGAGAACTCTGCATTGATCCAGCGCATGATGGCGGCAGCCTTTTCAAAAACGGCATCTTCTGAGTGTGTGACATCCACCGCCTGTTTCCACAGATCGGGGCTGAGTGTTATGCTCCGGCTGTCTTGGAGATATTCCCAACACCTGTCTTTGATCTCCGGAGAGTTGTAGAAATCCATTCCGCCGGAGTATCCCTCGTTCGGGATGTAGAGCGGAAGGTTGATCACTTTGAGCTGGCTCTCCACCACCATGCGCTTGTGCTGGGTCGCGATCTCGTAAACGTGAGTGATGTTTCCGAAAAGGTCGGAGAAACGAATGAGGCGCGTGGCGGGCAGTACCTTCACCACGCTGCCCAAGGTCTTTTGGAAAAGAAAATCTCTCGGCTCTAAGTGGAGCGTATTGGCGTTGCCGATGATCCAGTCGCTGTAGAGAAACTCCGATCTGTGCCTGACTGAGAATTTCGACCCGCCGGATTCCCTGTCTTCAGATCCGTTCACGCTTTCTGTTGCTGCTGCAGAGGTTGTTTCGTGCGAGCCTGCGATGAGACCTTTGATGGGGCATTGCTTTCCGGAATTTCGTCGATGCTTTCGGGAAGCAGGACGTAGGTGGCGAAGACTTCCTCAGCGATCTTGTTCAGGGTTGCCTGGATCTCATCGAGGAAATTGTGGAGACCGATTTCAAGGACATCGGCGGGATCCCCGAAGCTGAGGCTGGCGAGCATTTTGCCGGTTTCGCGTTCCGCCTCGGTGGAGAATGTCCCGTGGCTTGCGCCAGAAATCCGGTGGAGTGTCGCGTTGATCTTGCTGATGCAGTAGCGGACAGAGCGCGGGAAATCCGGCGAATAGATGAGGAACTCCATCACCGTGCGGGCGTTGATTTCCAAGCCTGTGGCACGAAAGGCTCCCATCGCGCCGCATGAGCTGAGGATGGCTGACCAATGCAGCACTCCGGGCGAGCTGAGGTCGATCCCCGTTGCTCCCTTGGGGAAATAGGTGGAGATGTCGAGGAAGCGGGTGGTCTTGTCGGCGCGCTCAATGTAGCGTCCTAGCGTTTTGAAATCCCAGACGGCATCCCGTGCCGTGGTGGAGGCGGAAATGCCTAGCACGGTCATCGAGGAGCGCCGAACGATGTCGTAAAATTGTGGCGGATCGTCCTCTAGCAGTTTCAGGGCTTCGTCCGATTTTGCGAAGAGGTAGAGGGCATTGATTTCCTCCCACAGCTCATCGGAAAGCTGGTCGCGGATGGTGCGGGCGTTTTCCCGAGCCAAGCTGATGCAGGAGAAAATGCTGTTGGGGTTGCGGGTGTCCTCGGTGAGGAAGCTGATGACATTGTCGCTGCTGGCCTCATCGTAGAGCTCGCTGAAGGCGGATTCATCCCCTGTGCTCAGGATGATTGGCAGCCAGAAGCCGCTTAGGCGCTGGCTGTCGAGGCTCTCGAAGTCGAGCAAGAGCTGTTCGTTGACATCGATGAGGCGCGCCAAGTTATCGGCGCGTTCGACATATCTCATCATCCAGTAAAGGGTGTTCGCTACGCGGGAAAGCATGGGGTCGGTTTTTTAAAAGTTATTTGAGCACCCAAGTATCTTTACTGCCGCCGCCTTGGGAGGAGTTGACGACGAGCGAGCCGCGCTTGAGGGCGACGCGGGTGAGACCTCCGGGGACGATTTTCACCGTCTCCCCGTTGATGATATAAGGCCGGAGGTCGATGTGGCGGCCTTCCATCGCACCATCGCACCAGGTGGGTGAGGTGGATAGGGAAATGACTGGCTGCGCGATGTAGTTGCGCGGATCTGCCTTGATGAGCCCGCGGAATGTTTCGATTTCTTCCTTAGAAGCAGTCGGCCCCATGAGCATGCCGTAGCCGCCGGATTCGTTGGCGGCTTTCACCACCAGCTCGGGAAGGTTTTTCATCACGTATTCCATGTCCTTTTCCTCGGAGGGGAGGAAGGTAGGGACGTTTGGCAGGATGGGTTTCTCGCCGAGGTAATACTCGATCATTTTCGGCACGAAGTAGTAGATGACCTTGTCGTCCGCGATGCCTGTCCCAACGGCGTTGGCGAGGGCGACGTTTCCAGCCATGTAGGCGTTCATGAGGCCGGGCACGCCGAGCACTGAGTCTTTACGGAAAACGACGGGGTCGATGAAATCATCGTCGATGCGGCGGTAGATCACATCCACGCGGACAAGGCCTTTGGTGGTGCGCATGTAGACGAATTTATCGACCACGACGAGGTCGCGCCCCTCGACGATCTCGATGCCCATCTGGCGGGCGAGGTAGCAATGCTCGAAGTAGGCGCTGTTGAAGCAGCCCGGAGTGAGCAAGACACACACCGACTCGCCTTCGCGGCGGGGCGAGATGTAATTGAGCATGTTGACGAGATCGCGCGGGTATGAATCCACCGGACGGACACCGAGCGAGTCGAAAAGGGCAGGGAACGCGCGCTTCAGGGCGTTACGATTTTCCAAGAGGTAAGATGCTCCGGAAGGGCAGCGTGCATTATCTTCAAGGACGTAGTAGGTGCCGTCGCCACCGCGAATTAGATCGCTGCCGCAGATTTGTATGTAGATGTCCTTCGGCACGTCCACGCCTCGGAACTCTTTGCGGAAACTTTTCGCGTCTTCAATGTAGAAGCGCGGAATCACCCCATCCTTGAGGATTTCCTGATCGTGGTAGATATCGTTAAGGAAAAGATTCAGCGCGGTGATGCGCTGGGTGAGACCTGCTTCGATAAGCTCCCACTCGTCCGCCGGAATGACGCGGGGGACTGGATCGAAAGGGAAAATGCGCTCTGAGCCTTGATTGTCGTGATAGACGTTGAAGGTGATGCCCTGGCGCATGAAATACAGCTCGCTAGTCGCTTTCCTAGATAGGAAGTCGTCGTTTTCGATCTGTTGGAACTTTTCGTGGAGTGGTTCACAGTGTGGCCTGACTTTTCCGTCAGGTGAGAACATCTCGTCGTAGAATTTATCGGCAGCGTAGCCTTTGAACATAGGGGATTGGATTTAAAAACTTTGTAAATGAGGGTTAGCATCCGTCGCGCCAAATACCTACGGTTATTTGAATTTTCGGATTATCTGCCGAAATATGAGCTGCCTCCCCCGCCGCCTCCGTAGGGTGCGCCCAATCTTTCTGGGATATTTGTTTCAGGGAATTTCAGGACGCGTGACTGCTTCTTTTCGGCCTTGCCCATCATCCAGCCAATCACCATTCCTCCAAGGGCGAGAAAGGAAAGGGCGCCGATCGTGGCCAGCGCGAGGCGGAGAGAACGGTCTCCCTTTTCGGGCTCTTTCTTGCGTTCGAATTATGCACCAATATTCTGACACATCTCGCCGACGAGCTTATGGATGAAAAGTTCGGGGACTTCGATGCCCTCGCTGGCTTGGAGTGCGTCCGAGATGATTTCCACGAGGCTGTATGCCGGGACTCCATCATTTCCATCCATGATACCTTCACTCGCGTCGAGTCCGCGACCGAAGCCCAGCTTCCCGGTATCCGATTCAAAAACGACCACCAGCCCTTCGCCCTTGGGTATCCATTCCTGCTGGAGATCTGCCGCCATAGCACTAGGAGTGGTGGCAATTAGCGATCTCTCGATAATGACATACAAGCGATAGCCGTGATCCGTCTCGAGTTGCTTGAGTTGCTCGAGCACCTGTTGTTGCAGGTCGGAGTTTTTCCCAAGGACATTGCCCTCGTCGGAAAGTCCGGATGGGGGAGGTGGTGGGAGCGTGTAGAGAGCCTGTGCGCACAGGTAGCCCGCCGCCAGAAGCAGTGTCATGCAGGTCAGGAAAAGTGCTCTCACAGGTGATAGTCTCGTTTTTCCCGATGAGGGTTACAATCGCAAAACGGAGCGCCTCCGGCCATTTCCCGCTTCCAAGCTCGCTCGCATGCAGGCTAACTGAAGCCATGCGCGTCCTTGCCATCGATCCCGCCGTCCGAAATACCGGCTACGCGATCCTTGAGGGCGATCCGCGCAAGCCCACTGTGCTCGGCTACGATGTGATCAATATCCCCGCCCGCATTCCGCAATCGGCGGCACTCTCTGCGATACGCACCCACCTCGTGAATCTCATCAAAAAGCATCAACCGGATGAAGTGGCGGTGGAAGGCATCATTTTCGTGCAGTCCCACAAAACCGCGATCTCCATGGGCGCTGCCCGAGCCGCCGCACTCATCGCCGCCGCCGACCACGGCCTGAGTGTCTATGAATATTCACCGAAGAAAGTGAAGATGGCGGTGGTCGGCAAAGGCACGGCGGACAAGGCACAAGTCGCCTTCATGGTGCGCGCCCTACTCGGCCTCGCGGAAACCCCTCCGTCCGATGCGGCGGATGCGTTGGCCATCGGATTGGCTCATCTTCAGGCATCCGATCCGCTACGTGCGAAATTACTGGATCGGCGCTTGGTTTGAATTTTCGGCGGCAGGCGTTAGCGTCGCTGCATGACGGATTGGAACAGCAGGTATGAAATCGGTGACACTCCGTGGGAAAAAGGCCGCCCGGCTCCTCCTTTGTTAGAGATTCTGGAGAGGCTCGGCACGGATATCTGGGGCGACGGGCGTGTGCTCGTTCCCGGCTGCGGCACAGGGCATGATGTCCGGGCGCTGGCCGCTACCGGCTTGCCGCCGCTCGGGCTAGATCTTGCGGAACGCGCGGTGGAGTTGGCGAAATCGCATGAGCCTGCCGGGGCTGAAGACTACGCTCTCGGTGATTTCCTCGATCCTGCATGGCGTGAGGGGAAAACTTTTTCCGCCCTCTGGGAACACACCTGCTACTGCGCCATTCATCCCACATGCCGCCCGGATTATGCCCAAGCCTGCGCCGATCTCATTGTGCCCGGAGGCTGTCTCATCGGTGTATTTTTCCTCACCCCGAACGATCCTGACGAAGAAAACCAAGGCCCGCCTTTCAACTCCACCATCCCCGAACTCGACGAACGCTTCGCCCCGTGGTTCGAGCGCGAGCATGCATGGATCCCAGAAAACGCCTACCCGGGACGCGAGGGCAAAGAATGGATCGCGATCTACCGCCGGAAGTGAGCGCCCGCTTTCTCCTTGCCGCATCAGTGAAAAGCCCGGCTAATCGCTCCAGATGACGCCCCCCTTGAAAACGCAGATCCTCCCCGGAACGATCAGCTATTCCGATGGATTGAAGCTCCAGGAAGATATGGTCGCGGGCATCCTTTCGGGTGAGACAGAGGACACGATTTTCCTGCTTGAGCACGACCCGGTCTACACCATCGGCCGCCTGCGCGACCAATCCTCCCTTCGCGCCGCCGCCTCGCTGCCGCATCCCGTTTTCGAAATCAACCGAGGAGGCCAAGCAACCTACCACGGCCCCGGCCAGCTCGTCGGCTATCCCATCCTCGATCTCACCCCGCGCGGAAAAGACCTGCATCTTCACCTCCGCCTCATCGAGGATGCGCTCATCGATGCCTGCGCCGATCTCGGCGTGCAAGCCGGGCGGCGCGAGGGCATGACCGGGGTGTGGGTTGAGAACCGCAAGCTCGCCTCCATCGGAGTCGGTGTTAGAAAATGGATTTCCATGCACGGCTTCGCCATCAACGTCACCCGCGAGTCCCTGCCGCCTTTCCTCTCGATCACCCCCTGCGGCCTCGATGGCGTAAGCATGACCTGCCTCGATGCGGAGTCTGAGAGTGAAATCACCATGGAACTCGCCACGGAAGTCATCGCGAAACGCCTGCAAGAGAGGCTTTAATAGCATTCGAATTGATGGACTTGCCGTTGCTGAGCTAGGGTAATACAAGTGAAGGACAATCAGTCGAAAAACCAATTTCCCATGAGTATTAAGAAACGCGCCATTCCATTTATCGCCGCCATTCTGATGAGTCCGCCCACCATGCTGGTAGCAGCAGAGGTCGATTCTAAACTCAACGTCATCATCATACTCGCGGATGACATGGGCTATGGAGATCTCAGTTGCTATGGAGCGACGCTGATCAATACACCTAACATCGACCGCCTCGCCAGCCAAGGCAAACGCTTCACCGATGCCCACGCCGCCGCATCCGTTTGCTCGCCATCACGCTACGGCCTACTGACCGGGAGTGCACCATGGAGACTCGGAAAAAAAGGCAACGGCTACCGTCTTGATCCGGAAAAACTGAGCCTCGCCAGCTTTTTTAAATCACAAGGCTATCAATCCGCTGCCATCGGAAAATGGCACCTCGGCTACAGCTCTGACTGGAACATCCCCATCGTCAAGGGGCCGCTCGAAAACGGCTTCGACTACCATTTCGGCGTTCCCCAGAATCACAACGACGAGACACGCTGCTTCATCGAAAATCGCGACATCGTTGGCCGTGAACCCGGCGTCCCGTATCGCATCGTGAAGGGTAAGGATTTCCCCGAAGGCCTTGCTGAACCCCGCCAAGAAGACCAGGTGGATACCGTGCTCACAGGGAAGGCCATCGAGTTCATCCGGAAAAATGCGGAGCAGCCCTTCTTCCTCTACTTCACGCCATGCACTCCCCACACCCACGTCACTCCGGCCGCGAAATTTCGCGGAACAAGTAAGGCTGGATTGCTAGGCGATCAGATCCAGGAGCTCGACTCCCATGTCGGCGAAATCCTCGACACGCTCGATGAATTGAAAATCGCCGACAAGACCCTCGTCATTTTCGCCAGCGACAACGGCGGAAGCTACAAAGACTTCAAAGGCACTGCTGGCACCAAACTTAACCTTGCCAGCGAGGAGGGCGGCATCCTTGAAAAATACGAGAGCGCCAAGGAGGACGCCAAGAAGATGGGTCACTCGACCAACGGCATCTACCGCGATGGCAAAGGCCATCCGGAGGAGGGCGGACATCGCATTCCGTTTATCGTCCGCTGGCCTGGGAAAGTCACTCCCGACACCACTTCGGACTACACCTTGTGCCTGACGGATATCTTCGCCACCGCCGCGGAAATCCTCGGAGCAGATCTACCAGAAGACGCCGCAGAAGACTCTATCAGCCTGCTGCCGTGGATGTTGGAAAAAGAGAAGTCCCCGCAAATCCGCCGCTTCATCTTCGTGCAAGGAGATACGCTAGACGATGCCATCGCCATCTGCACGGGGCGTTGGAAAATGATCGCCGGCAAGGGCAGCAAGGAAGTCGAAGCCGTCCAGCTCTACGACCTAAACGAAGATCCTGCCGAAACCAAAAACCTCGCGAAGGAAAATCCCGAGCTAGTCCAGCAGTTCCTCACCGAGCTTGAAAAAGCCCGCGCGAACGGACGCACACGCCCCTGATCCCAACATTCAAGAAACCCAGAACCATGCGTCATTTCCTCACCTGCATTGCCGTTGGCATCATAGGTGGCTTCAATGCCTCCGCCGAAGTCACCGAAACCGATATCTGCGTCTATGGCGGCACCGCCTCGGGCGTGGTCACCGCCGTGCAGGCCGCCCGCATGGGCAAAAACGTCGTCCTGATAGAGCCCAGCAAATTTATAGGTGGCATGACGTCCGGTGGCTTGGGAAATACGGATATCGGGAAACAGGAAACCATTGGCGGCATCACTCGCGAGTTCTACCAGTCACTCCACACTTGGTATCAGGATCCGACAAATTGGAAATTTCAGGCAAAGGACGATTATGTCGCAAAGGGGGATCGTATCACCGAAGATGCTTGGTTTGTCTTCGAACCGCACGTCGCGGAACTTAAGCTCAATGAAATGCTAAAGGAGGCAGGAGTCTCAGTCGTCCTCGGCGAAAGGCTCGATCTCAACGATGGTGTAAAAAAGGAAGGCTCAAAAATTCTCGGGATCCGCATGGAGTCCGGTCGGGTCTTTACCGCCAAGATGTTCATCGACAGTACCTATGAAGGCGATCTCATGGCCAAGGCCGGCGTCTCCTACACCATCGGGCGCGAGCCGAACTCTCAGTATGACGAGCAGATCAACGGCGTGCAAACCAAGGAGCCTTCAAGGCTGGGGCCCAAGCCACTCGATCCCTACATTATCCCGGGTGATCCCACGAGCGGAGTGATCAAGGGGCTTCTGCCCGAAGTAATCGGTAAGGAAGGTGACGGCGACCATCGTATCCAAGCCTACAATTACCGCCTCTGCCTCACCAGTGTTCCGGAAAACCGCGTGCCGTTCGACAAGCCGGAAGGTTACGATGAATCCGAGTTCGAACTCCTCCTCCGCTGGCTGGAGGCCGGGAATACAAAAAGTCTTCCGCTTGGCTCCAACCCCATTCCCAACAAGAAGACCGACACCAACAAGGCGGGCTGGGTGTCCACCGACTACATAGGCATGGCCGACGACTACCCGGATGCCGATTACGAAAAACGCAAGGAAATCACCGACGCACACCTCCGCTACCACCAAGGATTTCTGTGGACTCTCGCAAATCATCCCCGCGTCCCTGAAGATGTACGTCGCCACGCCTCGAAGCTCGGCTATGCCAAAGACGAATTCACCGAGACCGGCCATTTCCCTTTCCAGCTCTACGTCCGCGAAGGCCGCCGCATGATTGGCGAGCTGGTCACCACGGAACACGAACTCCGGAAAAAACGCGAAGTAAAGGATCCCGTGGCTCTTGGCTCCTACGGAATGGATTCTCACCCCACACAGCTATGGGTCGACGAGAAGGGCGCGCTCCATGCGGACACCCCGAAGTGGACGGGAGTCGGCCCCTACGGGATCAGCTACCGATCCATCACTCCGAAAGCAGGGGAATGCACAAACCTGCTGGTGCCGGTCTGTATTTCCGCCTCCCACAGCGCCTATGGCTCGCTGCGCATGGAGCCGGTTTACATGATGCTCGGACAGGCCTCGGCTACGGCTGCGGTTCTGGCGATTGATGGAGGCACTACAATCCAGGAAGTGCCCTACCCGGAGCTGAGTGAACAGCTACTCGAAGACGGCCAGATCCTCACGCCTTGAGCAATAACCCCTTCCTAAAATAGGGTATCACGCAAAAACGTGATTGAGGTAATCCCGAAATTCAGGTAGTATTCCCTTCGTTATGCACTACAAACCCTTTGGAATACTCGTTTCTACTGCTCTGGTAGGTTACGCCTGTTCAGCCAGTGCAGCAGTAATAGTTACTACAGCTAAATTTGGAACTCTCGCAGATCTGACACCAGAGCCTACGATAAGCGCTAACGATCTTGGTCAGATTGGAACCTTTACCTCGACTGGCAGTGAAGGTGCAAATCCGCAACGCCTGAACAACGGAAGCATTGGAAATACCGACGGCGACACCAACGAAGAGGTAAGGATTAATAGCACCACGACGTCTGTCACTCTCACATTCGACGTGACGACCAATACGCTTGGATATGATATCACAGGTATTAAGACCGTGGCAGGATGGAATGAACTTAGTGGTGGCCGCTCGAATCAGGGCTACGCGATCACTTTCACCTTTGTCAATGATACGACTGCTACCTTCGTCAACAAACAGAACTGGGAGCCTAACCTCTCAGATTCTTTCTACTGGACGGAAGTGGAGTTCACCGAAGATGGCGGAGGCGTGCTGAACAGCGATACGGTAGCTGTTAATGGTGGGGCAGCTGCTGCAGATGCCGGAACTACAGCCACAGGAGTGAAAGCTATTTCCTGGACTACTTTTGATAATGCCAACCCTGGTTCCATCGTTCTCTATCGAGAATTTGATGTATTTGGGACAGCAACCGTTCCAGAACCATCCGTCGCGATTCTTGGCGGCATTGGATTGCTCGCACTTCTTCGTCGCCGACGTTAAGAGTTCCTGCACGAATTAGTTCTTTAAAAACCGCTGCCGACTAAATGGTCGGTAGCGGTTTTTTCTTGGGCTAGGACAACGAGCGTAGTCTGCCGACGGTTAGAAGAGGAAATCTGGAGCTGGCCTATTTTTTTACTTTGTTGGGTTTCGGATCTTGATCAGGAACCTCCAGATCCTCGCGTAGTTTCGCCAGTTCCGCTTCAAGTCGCTTTCGGATCGGGGCGTATTCGGGATTGTCGAAAACGCTTTGCATTTCGTTGGGGTCTTTTTCCAGATCGAACATCTCCCAGTAGTCATCGGGCTTGTAGCAATGGAAGAGCTTGTAGCGGTCGGTGACGATGCCGTGGTGACGCGGAACTTCATGCATGGACGGCTGATCGTAGTAGTGGAAATAGAAGCCCTTCCGCCAGTCGCTAGGTGTTTCTCCATCGAAAAGTGGGAGCAGGCTGCGTCCCTGCATCCGTTCCGGAATGGGCAGGTCGGCGGCATCGAGCAATGTTTCCGCAAAATCCAGATTGGAGACCAGTGCCTTGGTGGACGTCGCCGCTTTGATTTTTCCCGGCCATTTCATCACAAACGGGGTGCGTGCGGACTCTTCGTAGATCCAGCGCTTGTCGAACCAACCGTGCTCGCCGAGGAAAAATCCCTGATCCGACGCGTAGATGACGATGGTATTTTCTTCGAGGTCATTTTCCTTCAGGTAATCGAGCAGCCTGCCGACGCTATCGTCCACGGATGAGACGCAGGCGAGGTAGTCATGCATGTAGCGCTGGTATTTCCACCGGACGAGGTCATCTCCTTCCAATCCTGCTTTTTCAAATGCTTCATTTCTCGGCTGGTAATAGGCATCCCATACGGCGCGCTGTTCCTTATTCAGACCCGCAGGGGCGGAAAGCTTGAGATCGTGGCGATGCATGGTTTTAGCGATCGACATGTCTTGTGCACTAGCGCCTTTGCCACGGCCGCTGTAGTCGTCGAAGAGATTATCGGGTTCAGGATATACCTTGCCTTCATCGAAGTTCAGTTTGCTTCCATTTGGTTGCCAGTTCCTGTGGGGTGCCTTTTGGTGACACATGAGCAGGAAGGGCTTCGAGGGATCGCGTTTCTCTAGCCAGTCCAGCGAGCGATCCGTGATGATGTCAGTGACATAGCCTTCTAGTTTGGTTTCCTCGCCGTTGAGGATCATCTTCGGATTATAGTAATCGCCTTGTCCGGGAAGGATTTCCCAGAAATCGAATCCAGTGGGATCGCTGCCAAGGTGCCACTTGCCGATCACCGCCGTTTGATAATCGGCTTTCTGAAGCAGCTTTGGAAAAGTGATTTGAGAGCCATCGAAGGTGCATTGTGAGTTGCTCCAGAATCCGTTGATATGGCTGTGGGTGCCTGTTAAAACGGTTGCTCGGCTGGGGCCGCAGAGTGGATTTGGAATGATGCACCGATCAAAGCGGATGCCTTCTTCGGCGATGCGGTCGATGTTCGGGGTTTGGATGAGGCTGGAGTTGTAGGCACTCACCGCTTGCCATGCATGGTCGTCGGAAAAGATGAAGAGAATGTTCGGGCGCTCTGCAGAACGCGCGGGCAAGGCCAGAAGCAGGGCAATGAGGCAACAAGCGGTTTTTTTCATGTGTTTTTCAGGTGAATTGGGACTAGCACGACTTGGTGAAATTCGATTCATCGAACTTAAAGGGAAGGGGGACGAGCACCATAAAAAACCATGCCCAGAAGGGCGATAGATGTGCCGGGAATCCTATGGCTTGGTGATAGAAGGCTGCGGGTGGAATCGTTTTAGTGACTATTCGTCTTGCTCGATGCACAGCAGCCCCCACTTTTGAAACCATGTTTTTTTTGAATGCTCCACCCGGGAAATTGTTAGTAGCCGCCGGTGCCAGCCTGTTTTTGTTCTCTCATACATGCGCTGAAACCGTGTCATCCGTTGCCCTTGATGTGGGTAAGCCCGGAAAGACTATTCCACGGGACTACATGGGTCTATCCCGTGAATGGCGGCACTTCCCTTTTGTAAACGACGGCAAGCCCGACAAGGTGCATCCGAAGTATCTCCAGCTCATTCGGAATCTCTCCTCGTTCGAAGGACAAGACCTCAGCTTTCGAATCGGTGGAGCCACAGCGGATAAATCCAAGCATGTGCCTGATGAGGGACGCTGGGATCAATTGAATCAAGTATTCGAAGTCTCGAAGGCTCCGATGATTTTCAACGTCAATCTCGCTTCGAGCGATCCGGAGTTGACCCGAAATTGGATCAGAAAGGCGAAGAAGGAGATGCCAGCGGAGGCGATCGCAGGCTTCGAGGTGGGTAATGAGCCGGACGGTTGGCAGGGTAAGCATAGGCCGGAGGATTGGACGATCGATGATTATCAGGAAGAGTTCGCAGCGATGCGCGCCGCCATATTCCCTAGCGAGGTGGATAGTGTCATTGGGCCAGGATGGGCGCGTGGATTGCCGGCTGAAGTGGTGGAAGAAATGGTGAGGAGAAATCCTGGCGCGATCTCGATGTTCACCGGTCATTTGTATTCCTTCGCACCAGACAATGGGAAGAAGCCGGAGAAGTTACTCCGCGACATTGGAATCCAGGAAACCATCGAACAACTTTCTCCGGGTATCGCCGCAGCGCAGAAAGCCGGGATAGCTTGTCGCATTGGGGAGTGCGGAAGCGCATGGGCCGGTGGGGTTGACGGTTTCAGCGATACCTTCGCCGCCGCTATATGGAAGCTGGACTTTTCTTTCTCCCTCGCTGAGCTCGGCCTAGACGGGCTCAATTTCCATAGTGTCGGTACCAATGCCTACTCGGCCATCAAGGATGATACGGATACGAGGAAATACACCACGAAGTCGGTAATCCCGATGCCGAGTTACTACGCAATGCTGCTTTTCATGGAAACGGCTCAGCGCGGGGCACGTTTCATTCCGGTGAAAGGCAAGATCGCAGAGAGCACGAAGATATGGGCGGTCATCGATTCGGAAGGTACACGCAGACTGTTGATCCTGAACAAGGATCTGGAGGAATCAGCTAGCATTACCGTAGCCGTCGGCGCGGAGGACAAGGCGACACTCAAGCGTCTGGAAAGCCCTTCGCTGACCGCTGAAACTGGCATCCGCCTCGGCGGGCAGACTTACGATGGTTCGAAGGACGGGAAGCCAATCGGCGATCTAGTTGTCGAAAATCTCAAGGCGTCTGACGCTAAGGTGAAAGTGACTCTAGCTCCTGTCAGTGTGGCTTTGCTGACCCTCGACTGATTCACGAAAAAGCCCGGTGGCCTCTACGTAGAGCGCCGACCGGGCTTGTGGGTGAGAGGGAGACTATCCTATTTGATCGTAAAGCTTCCCTTCTGCTTGATGCCTTGCTTGCCGGAAGACTCGCTGATCATTACATCGAACTTGCCGGGCTCGACGCCCCATTCCATATCGCGATTCAACATCTTGAGATCGCGTTTGGGATTGAGCTTGAAGGTGACGGTCTTCGTCTCGCCGGCTTTCAAAGGAACGCGCTCGAAGCCGCGAAGCAGCTGCTCGAAAGGCGTCACTGTGGCGACGACATCAGTGGTGTAGAGCTGAACAACGGCATCCCCATCCATTTTTCCGCTGTTCGTGACATCGCAGGTAACGGTGATTTCATCGTCAGCTGTAGGCTCTGCTGGCTCGATCTTCACTTTTCCGTATTCGAAGGTTGTGTAGCTGAGACCGTAGCCGAGGTGATAGAGGGGATCGATGATACGGGTGGTGCCCCAGCCGTTAGGATCGTGTCCGGTGCTTTGTCCTGCCCATGCCCCGTGGCGGTGTGGAAATGCCAGCGGAATCTGACCCACCGTGGCAGGGAAGGTGATGGGGAGTTTGCCACCGGGATTGTATTTGCCGAAGAGTGTCTCAGCGATGGCTTGGCCCGCCTTTTCTCCTCCGTGCCATGCGCAGAGAATACCTGGGACGTTCTCTTGTATCCAGTTGATCGATGCGGCTCGACCCGGCAGCAGAACTACAACTACCGGCTTGCCAGTTTTTACCATCTCTTGGACGAGAAGATTCTGGTATCCGGGAAGGTCGAGATCGGTGCGCGAGCGGGATTCACCGACGGTATCATCGTTGTCGCCGACGAAGGCGATAATGAGGTCTGAGGTCTTCGCCATCTCGACGGCCTTGTCGAGTTTCGCCTGCTCGTTTTCGTCCGGTGGCTCCGGAAGAATGCCAGAGGTAGGGAAACGTTGGTCGTGGTAGTAGGCTCCCTCGGTGTGGAGCACCTTGACCTTGTCGCCGAGGAATTCGCGGACACCTGCCAGAGGAGTGATGACATTAGAAGCTCCGGGACCGTAGCGGCTGATCATTGGCTTCACATCATCCGCAGCAGGGCCGGTCACAAGAACGGTGCCATATTTCGTCGGGTCGAGGGGTAGGATGCCGTCGTTTTTGAGGAGCACCATGGCTTTTCTGGCGGTTTCGAGGGTCGCTTCTTCATGGGCTTTTTGGTGGACGATGCCGGGAGCTGCCTTCGCGTCAACGAAGGGCTTGTCGAAGAGGCCGAGCTCGAATTTTACACGCAGCACATCACCTACGCGTGAGTTGATGGTTTCCTCGGAGATGCGTCCTTCCGCCACGACCTTGCGGAGTGGGATGACGAAGTCCTTGGTCGGCTTGAAATTGGTGCGCACATTGAGCCCTGCATTGACCGCAAGCGCGATCGCCTCCTCCCAATCGGCAGCGACTTTGTGCTGCTCATGCAGGCGTGAAACTGCGCCGCTGTCAGAAACCACGTATCCCTTGAAACCGTATTCTCCGCGAAGGAGTTCGGTCAAAAAGTAGGGATTCGCGGAAACTGGAATGCCGTCATACGTGTTGTAAGAACTCATCGCGCCCCATGGCTTGGCTTCTTTGATCACTTTTTCAAAAGGATGCATCAGCAGCTCATGCATGTCGCGGTAGGGGATCTGCGGATCGGTGCGTGCATGTCCGTCACGGCCACCGCTGGGGGAGCTGTAGGCTGCGAAATGTTTCACCGTCGATGCCACACCCTGAGATTGGAGCCCGAGCACCTGCTGGATGCCGAGCTCGCCAACGAGATATGGATCCTCACCATAGCACTCGATCACACGACCCCAACGCGGATCTCGGACGACATCGAGGATGGGTGAATAGATGTTTGAATAACCGAGAGCCTTGCCCTCTTTTCCGGTGATTTCACCGATGCGGCGGACGAGTCCCTTGTCCCACGTCGCGCCGATGGCGAGCTGTGTGGGGAAATTACTAGCATAAGAATGGCAGACGCCGCGGATGCCTTCGTTGGTGAAATCAACAGGAACACCAAGCCGGGTCTCCTCGATGAACCAGCGCTGGATGGTATTGAGAAGTTCCGCGTGTTCCTCGAACCCCGTCATTTCCATAACACCACGAACGCCATTGGCATGTTCGTCGATGTTGCCGATGCCATCCTTCCAGACCTCATTTTTCCATTTCTCGGTTGGATGCGTATCCTTCATGACGCGCTTGTATCCGTAGATGGTGCCCATCTGAGCGGTCTTCTCATCCATCGTCATCTGCCCCAGTAGATCCGCTACGCGCTCATCTACCGTGAGCTCTGGATTCTCGTAGGGATCCATCTCCCCGTTCTTGTTTCGGTCGATCCAGCCGTCCTGATAGATCTCGGCGGCCATTGAACTTCCTGCGGTGAGGAGTAATAAAGCGATAAGGTGTTTTGGTTTTATTGGGAACATTTAGGTTACGGATTTGATGGCTTTGATTCTTTTGGTAAGAAGCTGAAAGTAAAAGGCAAAACACATTTCGGCCTAACTTAACGGAGCCTGCACACAGTTTGAGCGAAATAGTCCAAAATTCCTTCTGGCAAATGCGTGCAGATCGTAAACTCTAAGTTCTCCCCTACAGGAGGCTTTTCAAAATCCATGAAATCCACCCAATCAAATTTCATTCTCGGACTATTGCTCGGAATACTCGTCTGCTGCCTCGGCTTTGCGTGGATCGGCCAGCGCAGTGAAAGCGGTCTTTCCGGCTCCAATGTAAAAACCGTCACCATTGCTCACGCACTTCCTGTCACGCATCCGGTTCACAAAGGCATCGAGGAATTCGGCCGCGAACTCAGCGAGCTTTCCGGTGGCACGATGAAGGTGAACATTTTCCCCAGCGAGCAGCTCGGTACCGAAACCGTCTGCCTGGAAAAAACCCAGCAGGGCGAGATAGACATCACCAAAGTCAGCTGCGCCCCCATCGGTAATTTCGTCCCGGTCTTCAAGATTTTCAGCCTCCCTTACCTGTTCCGCGACCGCGATCATTTTTGGAAAGTCCTTGATGGCGAAGTGGGAGGCAGCCTGCTCGACGCGTTGGAAACGAAAGATGAAGGTGGCTCCAGCGGACTTGTCGGGCTGACATACTACGATGCAGGAGCAAGGAGCTTCTATGCCATCAGGCCGCTTTCTTCCGCCTCTGATTTGAAAGGCCTGAAAATCCGGGTGATGCAGGATCCGGTGGCGGAAAGCACGGTGAAATCCCTCGGCGCATCCGCCGTCACCATGAGTTTCGGGGAGCTTTACACATCCCTGAAACAAGGCGGTGTGGACGGTGCGGAAAATAACCCTCCCAGCCTGCTCTCCAGCCGCCATTTCGAAATCTGCAAGCACTACATGATCGACGAGCATTCCCGCATCCCCGACGTCCTCATCGCCGGATCGAAATTCTGGGACAAGCTCAGCGAACAGGAAAAAGGCTGGGTGCGTGAGGCGGCCAAGCGCTCCAGCACTTTCCAACGGGAGCTTTGGGAAAAGGATACCGAAAGCTCCCTTGAGGAGCTGAAAAAAGCAGGAGTCACCATCACCCGGCCTGATCTTGCGGCATTTCAGGCACTCACCACAGGAGTGGTCAAAGAGTTCGCCACAGATGGGCGGATGGAATACGTAACCCGCATCAAGGAAGTCAAATGAAGCTCTTCGAATGGTTCCAACGCCAGCTATCCAAGGCGCTCGGCGGTATCTGCGTGATCGTCTTCGCGGTGCTGGTCATTGATGTCATGTGGGGGGTCTTCACCCGCCAGGTTCTCGAAGATCAACCTGCATGGACAGAGGAACTCGCCCGCTTGCTGCTGGTCTGGCTCGCCATCCTCGGTGGCGTGCTTGCTTACTCCGGTGACCGCCACCTCGGGGTAGATCTGGTAGTCGCCCGTTTCGACCCGCGCAGCCGCCGCATCGCGCTCGCGGTCGGGCACGCGCTTGTTTTCGGCTTTTCCACCTGCGTCCTGCTTATCGGTGGGATCGGACTTTTCACCGAACGCCTGGACTCCGGCCAGATGATGGCCACCCTCGGCATCCGCAAAGCATGGTTCTATCTGGTTCTCCCGGTCGGCGGAGGACTTATCTCCCTGTTGGCCATTGAAAAAATCCTCGCGACACTTGCGGGTAAAGGGGAAACGGAGGTCGCATCATGACTGTTGGGCTCGCTGTTCTTCTAGTTTCCTTCGTGGTGCTGCTCTTGCTGGAGGTGCCGGTCGCCTTCGTGATCGGCATCGCGACCCTGCTAGGTGCGCTCGCGCTCGGACGCGAAGGCTCTTTTTCCTCAGTCGCCAGCGATATGGCGAACGGCCTCGACAGCTTCCCACTGCTCGCCATCCCATTCTTCATCCTCGCCGGGGAGCTCATGGCCACTGGCGGACTTGCCCGCCGCCTCATCGATTTCGCCTCCTCCATCGTCGGTCGCACGAAAGGTGGATTATCTCTCGTAAATACGCTCACCTGCATGCTCTTCGGTGCCGTCTCCGGCTCTGCGACTGCTGCCATTTCCTCAGTCGGTGGCGCGATGATTCCGGAAATGGAGAAGAAAGGCTACCCGCGTGAGTTCAGCGTCGCTCTCACCGCCACTGCCTCCACCACAGGCCTGCTCATCCCGCCGAGCAACGTCATGATCATTTATGCACTCGTCGCCTCGAATGTCTCGGTGGGTGCACTTTTCCTCGCCGGTCTGATCCCAGGCATCGTCACCGGCTTGGCGATCATGGTCGTCGCGTTTCTCGTGAGCCGCCGCTTCAAACCCGTAGGCGCAGGAGCTACCGTGATCGATGAAGCCCCGCCATTCTGGAATTCACTGGTACGAGCGCTTCCCAGCCTTTTCATGCTCGTCCTCGTCGTCGGTGTCATTATCAAAGGCTACATGACCGCGACAGAGTCCTCGGCGATCGCTGTCCTTTGGTCGCTACTGCTCGTCTGCGTATTTTACCGGGATGTGAAATGGAAGCAGCTTCCGGAAATCCTAGTCAACTCCGCCCGTACCACCGGCATCGTCCTTTTCCTCATCGGCACCAGCGCCGCCATGAGCCGCCTGCTCACCATCGAGCAAGTCCCCCAAGCTGCTGCCAGTGCCCTGCTTGCCGTTTCTGACAACGCACTGGTGATTCTTCTCCTGATCAATATCGCCCTCCTCCTCGTCGGGATTTTCATGGACATGACACCGGCCATCTTGGTCTTCACGCCCATTTTCCTCCCCGTCGCCATCGGCATCGACATCCACCCAGTCCACTTCGGTGTCATCATGGTCGCAAACCTCTGCATCGGCCTTTGCACGCCGCCCGTCGGCTCCTGCCTGTTCCTGGGCTGTGGTGTTGGGAAAACGAAGATCGCCGGAGTTTCCAAGCAGATGGTTCCATTTTACATAGCCATGTTTGGCGCACTACTTCTCATCACATACTGGCCGGATCTATCCCTATGGCTGCCCCGTGCGCTTGGTGAACTTGATTGAGCGAAGCAATAGATACCGAAAATGAAATCCACGAGAATACCACTTGGGCTGCTGTTCTGCGCCTTGACACTTGGCCTATTTAACGCCCCGTTGCTCAGAGCTGAGGATGAAAAGATCAGCTCGCCAAATGTGATCATGATCATGAGTGATGACCAAGGCTGGGGTGATGTCGGCTTCAATGGCAACGACCGCATCATCACGCCAAACCTCGACGAAATGGCGGCAAACGGCGTGAAGTTTGATCGCTTTTATACCGCCTCCCCGCTGTGCTCCCCGACGCGCGGTAGTTGTCTAACAGGTCGTTATCCTTTCCGCTACGGCATCCTTGCTGCACACACCGCAGGGATGAGGCAGGGAGAAATTACCATTCCGGAAATCCTCAAAAAGAAGGGCTACGCGACGGGTTTCTTCGGTAAGTGGCACATTGGCTGGGTGAAGCTGGAGGATGCCGGATCTAGGGGCTATTACTCGCCGCCATCGCAGCATGGCTTCGAGGAAGTCTTCGCCACCACCAGCGCCGTGCCGACCTGGGATCCGGGAGTCACGCCGAAAGGCTGGGAAAAATGGGGTGCGAAGGAAGGGGAACCTTGGAAAGGCGGATTCCCTTACGTGCACAACGGCGTGGAGGAAAAGGAAAACATTTCGGGAGATGACAGCCGCGTGATCATGGATCGAGTCATCCCTTTCGTCAGGGAAAACAAAGACAAGCGTTTCCTGGCAACGGTCTGGTTCCACACGCCGCATGAGCCATGTGTGGCGGGAGAGGAATACAAGAAACTCTACCCGGACGGAGGAGAAACACGGAAGAACTACTACGGTTGTATCACCGCGATGGACGAGCAGATCGGGCGCTTGCGCAAGGAACTGAGGGATCTCGGGATTGAGAAGGATACAGTGCTGTTTTTCTGCAGCGACAACGGCCCCGCAGATGGCCTTGCCAAGAAAGGAGTGGCTTCCGCTGGCCCCTTCAAAGGCCACAAGCACACCATGTATGAAGGTGGCCTGCTGGTTCCGGCTTGCGCCGAGTGGCCGGGCACGATTGAAGCGGGCACCGTGACCGAAGTGCGCTGCGCGACCGTTGATTACCTGCCCACGATCGCGAAACTTACGGGCTATGAGTTTTCAAAGAAGGATGAGCGCCCGATCGATGGCGTGGACTTGATGCCGATCATCGAAGGCAAGGTCGACGTGCGGGAAAAGGATCTCTTTTTTGGATACCGTCGTTTGCACCAGGGCACGAACGGCATGTCAGTCATCAGCGGAAACTTCAAGCTGGTCTACGGAGCAGACAAAGGCGGCAAGGCTCCGAAGCTTTATGATCTGGCGAAAGATCCCGGAGAGAAGGACGATCTCATCGCCAAAATGCCCGAGAAGGCCGCCGAGCTAGAGCGCAAGCTTAGGGAACTCGATGAGAGCTGCCAACTCAGCCGCGACGGTGCGGATTACGAGTATTGATGGGTTTCAACGACTTGATCTATTTACCCCAGGACTTGTTGGGTTCGGAGCCTAGCTCTAGCTCCAGCGTGCCGCCCTTAGCGAAGGTCTCGAATGAGAATTGAAAGGACTTCCATTCCTTGCCGTTGAGCTTGGCTGACTGGATGTAGCGATTCTCCGGGCTCTGGTTGTTCGCGATGATGGTGAACTCGCCTCCATCGTGGTAATCGGGATTCAGTTTGATCGTCACCTTATCAAAGATAGGGGCAAGGATGTCGAATTGAGGGTCTTGGGCAGCTCCACCGGTCATATCGAAAAGGCCGAGAGCCATGAGTGCACTGAGAGCACCCATTTGGCCTTGGTCTTCGTCGCCATTGTAGCCGCCGTCTGGGGTGATGTCGGAGAAGGTCTTGTCGAGGACTTCACGAACCCAGTATTGGGAGAGCCATGGTTTGCCGATGTGGGAAAAAACATGTGCCATTCCTGTGGCGGGTTGGTTTTGGTAATCCACCCATGAGATGGCGTGATTCCCATGCTCCGCAATGAAGCGGACCGGAGCGGCTTTTTCGAAATTGCTGTTGAGGCGTTCTGCCATGATGTCTTCGCTGCCGAAGAGTTCGGACAGGCCTTTCAGATCATGCTGGATGTAGAATGTGTAGATGGCGGATGCGGATTCCACAAAGCCGGGGGAAGTGAAACCACCTTCCTCATTGATCGGGCTAAACGGCTCATACCAACTGCCGTCCATGTTGCGTGGGCGCATCCAGCCGACCTCTTTGTCCCAGACGTTTTTGTAGTTCGTGGAGCGTTTTTCCAGCAGGTCTGCCTCCTCCCTGTAGTCGAGGGATTTGGCAAATTGGGCGAGACACCAGTCCTGATAGGAATACTCAAGGGTCTGTGCTGCTCCCTGGCGGTGGTTGCCATCTGATTTGGGAATTTCAAGGGGGACGTATCCACGGTTAACGTAGTAGCTCATACCGCCTCCGTTTGAATATTTTTGGGTTTCGTAGCCGGCGTGGTCGCGGATGCCGCCGGGGAAGGCGTTGCGCATCAGTCCTTTGAAGGCGAGTTCCTTGTCCCAGTTGCGCATGCCCTTGTGGTACGCGGCGGAGAAGAATGATGTCGCAGGATCACCGATCATGACGAAAGTGTAGTTGCCTCCCGAGGGGCCACGGGGGATCATTCCTCCGTTTTTATACATGTTCACCATGGTGTCTGCGAAGTCGTCCATGAGCTCCGGCCAAGCCATTGGCCAAAGGACGTTGAGCGACCACTGGGCACCCCAGAGCGCATCAAAGTTGTAATGGTGGCGCTTGCCTTTGCGGACGACAGTCTCCGGGCCTGTATTGTCCGGGTAGGAAAAATCGACGTCGCTGATCTGGCGGCGACCGAGATGTGCGTGCCAGAGATCGGTGTAGAATTTGGTTTTCTGCGCGTCTGTGCCACCCTCGACCTTGATGCGGCCGAGCCATTCGTTCCAGTGATCGTAGGATTCCTGCACGACCTGATCGAAGTCCCAGTGCGGAAGTTCTGCGGCCATATTTTTACGTGCACCTTCGATGCTGGTGTAGGAGATGCCGACTTTCATGAGGAGCGGCTCATCGAGTTTGCCGAAATTGGCGACGACTTTTCCGTTCGCCCAATCGCCGATTGCTTCGCAGGGTTTGCTGAACTCGGCGACGTAGTAGACGGTGAATTCTTTCTTGCGACGCCCGCTGGCGCCCATGGTGCTGGAGCCTTCGATTGCCATTTTATCTTCACGGAGTTTGGCCTCCGGCTTGATCATCTCGTGATCCATGAGCTTGCGCCCGAGATCGATGATGACGTGGGCTGCCTCGTCTTTTGTGTAGGTATAGCGGTGAAAGCCTACGCGGGTGGTGGAGGTGAGCTCGGCAGTGACTCCGTGATCCTGGAGGACGACCTTGTGATAGCCTGCTTTGACGATTTCGTCGTCGTGGGAGAATTTGGAAGCGTAGTCCTTGTGGTCGGAGCTTTCTGCGACGGGCATCATGGGCAGGCCAGAAATTTGCCAGCCGTGGATGTGGCTGAAGCACTGAATTTTCTCATCGTAGTAGCGGTAGCCGGAATCCCAAGTACCATCAGTTTTTGTGTCCGGGCTCAGATTGACCATGCCGAAGGGGCGGCAGGCGGAGCTGAAATAGAAGAAGCGCGGCTTTTTGGTGTCGATCTGTGGCTTGACCCAATCGACGGGCAATTTTTCAGCCGCGGTGGTAGCTAGGGCACTAAAGAGAAGGGTGGTGAGGGCGAGTAGGCGAATCATAGTTTTGAATTGGAAAGTTGTTGAAGAGCGAAGGCGTATGCGCCGATGGCGACGGCCTCACTGGTTCCGAGGCGGGACATGCCGACGCCGACGCGTGGCATGGGGTCGTATTTGATGGTGCGGTCGGTGCCCGGGACGGTGATTTCACGGGAGTCACCTTTTAAGAATACGGAAACTTGGGCAGGATCTTCCAAGTTGAAAGCTTCTTGGGTGAGTCGCCGGACAGGTTCGCCGCAGGGCTTGTGGAAATTGCTGTTCAGCTCGTCAACGATTGAGGGAAGGAAGAGTGGCCACGCACCAGATACTCCACCGCCGATGACAGCGAGTCCATCAACGAGGCTGAGTGCATTTCCCATGGCATCGCCGACCACTTCACCGAGGCGTTGGAAGGCGGCGATGGCGGCCTCTTTGTTCCCTTCGAGTTTGCCATTTCCGATCTCGAAAATGTCTTTGGGTTCTGGCGCTTCATCGATGGAGATGCCCGCGCCTTCTGCGTAAGCTTTTTGCACGGCACGAATACAGGCGCCTTCCTCCGCAGGCATGCCGGGATTGAGTTTGTTGCTGAGGATCCAGACCTCGGCAGCACAGATGTTGTCTCCGCCGAAAAGCTGGCCATCGCGCGTGATGCCTCCACCGAAGCCGGTGCCGAGCGTGACTCCGAAGAGGTTTTTGTAGCGTTTCGGGCTGCCTGCGTTTTCCAGCTGCTTGTTGACGTGTGGAAGTAGCCCGGCGATTGCCTCGCCATAGACGAAGAGATCGCCGTCGTTATTGATGAAAACGGGGATGCCGAAGATTTCCTCAAGCATGGGGCCAAGGGCGATGCCGCCACGGAAGCAGGGGAGATTGTGTAGATCGCCGATGATGCCTTGTGGGTAATTGCAGGGGCCGGGAAAGGCGAAACTGATCGCAACGGGCGCTTCGGGTAACGCTTCCCGGACGCGTTTGAAACCATCCACCAGAGTCCCCAGACAGGCATCGAGGTCATGGGCGTTCGACGGCACGGAAAATGAATCTACCGCCGCCTTGTTCCCACGGATGGCAGAGAACTTGAAGTTCGTGCCACCCGCATCAAGCGTCATGACGATGCGTGAATCTTCTTCGGGATTCATAATTTCTGAGGGATCGCTTTAAGCTGTGGCGTCTTTTCGTCCGATCTTCGAACCGATGAAACCGAAGAATGCGAGATAGAGGTAACTCACAAGAACGATGGAGAGAGAGAGACGTACGCCTATGTTGTCCATGAGAAGTCCTTGGATGGCCGGAAGAATGGCGCCGCCGACAATCATCATCACGAGTAGGGAGCTGCCCTGCGAGGTGTCTTCACCGAGACCACGGATGGAGAGAGTGAAGATGTTCGACCACATGATGGAATTGAAGAGGCCGATACCAACGATGGACCAAAGGGCAAATTCTCCTGGGGTGGTCATCGCGAGCACGGAGAGAATCGTGGCGACCGTGGCGAAGAGTCCGACCATTCGGCCAGGCATAGCATTTCCGAGACGGAAGAAAACAAAGCTAAGAACTACCGTGAGTATGTATGGCCATAGATCGATAAGGCCCATGTCTGCCCCCTTGGCTTTTGCGGAGATAAAGATGACCGCGATTGAGATAAGCGCTGCGACCACCATGCTGGGATATTTTTTTGCTTCGGCCATACCACTCAGCGAGATGGCTCCCATAAGACGTCCGATCATCAGCCCGCCCCAGTAGAAGGAGAGATAAACGATACCCTCAACTTCCGTTAGCCCCATGATGCCTTCGAGGTAGTTGACCAAAATACTGCCTACTGTGACCTCGGCGCCCACATAGAAGAAGATCGCAAAGAAGCCCCAGATGAAATGCTTGTGGCGGAAAACCTTGATTCCGGCCTTCACTTTGTTTTCCTGGCGAAATGTTGGCAGATCAATGAATTTGATAGCGGCAGCGATGATAAAGAGGACGATTGCGAGGCCAATATAAGGAGTTTTCACAGAGTCTAGACCTTCTGCATTTTCGCCACGAAATAGAAAGTATCCGCCGATGAGAGGGGTGAGGACGTAGCCGAGAGAGTTTAGGCCTTGGGAGAGGTTGAGGCGGGACGATGCGGATGATTCGGGACCCAGGATTGCGATGTAGGGGTTGGCTGCAATTTGAATCAGAGTCACGCCTCCTCCGAGGAAACATAGAGCAGTCAAAAACAGAGGGTAAGATTCCGCGTTGGCTGCCGGAACGAAAATAAGACAAGCGCTGCCGGTGAGGACTAGACCTGCGATGAGGCCGTTCTTATAGCCGATCTTATTGATGGGATCACCCTTCGTCGCCGAGATAATGAAGTAGGCGAAGGAAATTAGGAAATAAGCTCCGAAGAAGAAGGATTGAACTAGGTTCGCGTGGAACTGTGAGAGGTCGAATTCCGCCTTGAACTTCGGGATGAGTAGGTCATTCATGCAACTGATGAAGCCCCACATAAAGAAGAGGGTGGTGACAGTGGAGAAGGCGAGCCGGTTGGCGGATGGAGGTGGATTTTGTGACATCGTGGGTTTTGTATGGTGCAGGATTTAAGGGCACATGAGCGATAGCAGCAAGCAGAGGATTCCGTTGTTGTGCTTAGATTTACAGCTTGGTGAAGCAAAAGCTCAGGGAGCCTTTTCGATTTTCATCGGAACCAACTCCTGGCCACGCCAGACACCGAGTTCGGTTTCGCCTTTGGCGATATGCCATGCGCCTTGGAGTTGGGCGAAGGTGTCGGTTTCCATGCCGTTACAACTCAGGACAACATCGCCGCGCTGAAGGCCAAGTTTTGCGGCTGTGCTGGCATCTGGGACGGAAAGGAGCAGGACGCCGATCTCATCCGGGAGTCCTGCCGCGGAAATTTCACCGCCACCGACGACGTTTTTCACCGTGGCTCCGAGCCATTGGTGTTCGCGGCGGTCACGTTTGGATTTCTGTTCTGCTGGATCCCATGGGATGGGTAGCTCTGGGCTGCGGGCGAGTTTTTTGAGTTCAGGGCTGGTGACGCCGAACTGATCCATCGGGAAGTTCTTGAATCCGAGTTTCAGGGCAGGGGAGTCATCGGCGACACGGTAGTCGCCCTTCGCCGGGTCGAGGAATTTTGGGTCTCCGTAGATGGAGTTTTCGTCACGTTTGCTCTGGCCGGCGAGGGGGAGAGCGGCGCCTGTTTTTTCTTTCGAGGCGTAGAGGTTGTGGTCGAATTCTTTACCCCAAGCATCTTTCTCGGGCATGAGGGCGGGGCGGTAGCTGTCGAAGACGATGTTGCGCCGGAAAATGTCTTGGCTGTGTTTATACCAGACGTGGGGGTGGAGGCTGTTATTGACCATGATGTTGTTTTCCACGGTGCGGTGAAAACCCTCACGATTCTTCATTCCGCCGCTGAGGCAGAGGTTATTGAAAATGATGTAGTTCGAGGAGCCATCGTCGAGATCGATGTCCCAGCCGTGATCGCAGCGCCAACGGCTGTTGCTGATGGTGATGGGTTCAATGACGTCGAGTAGCGGCAGATCCTTGTATTTTACGGCGCCCATTTCATCGTTATCCACGTCACTGAGTTTCCAGAAGCGGTCGCGACCCCAGGAGTTGAAGGAGCCGTGGTCGCCGGTTTCCATGACGGTGTCGAAGACGTCGCAGAAATCGATGATGTGTCCGCCGAAGTTGCCAGCACCGATATTGATGCCCGCGCGGGGAACATCGTGGATGGTGGTGTGGCGGACGGTGATGCGTGAGGCGATGTCGATCTCGACACCGGCGGTTTGTTTTTCGACGCGGCCAATGTCGCGAATCAAGCAGTCTTCTACGAGGCAGTCTGAGGGGAAGTTATTGGTCTTGGGGCCGGGTGTTTTATCGACTTTTTCGAAGCTGGTGCGCGAGCCGTAGCCGACGAGACCGTCGCGGACAGCACCTTGGTCTCCGATGATGGCGATGCCGTTTCCGCCTGCCTGCTCGATGTGGCAGGAGCGGATAGTGATGCGTTGGTTGTAGTGGTTAACGAAGATGGCATTGCCGCCGACTTCGCGGACATGGCATTTCTCGATGATGCAGTCTTCTGCTCCGTTGATGAAGAGGGCGGCGCTGCGGTTGACCGTCCAGTCGGTGCGCAGAAGCTTCTCTTTGTTCTGCATGAAAGTGCGAGCGGCGTGGCTGAAAGTGATGCCGGAGAAGTTGATGAACTTGGCGGGGCTTTCCTCATTTCCGCGAAGCTCTACGAGGTTTTCGAGGCGGGCGGTCTGGAGTAGGGCTTTGTCTAAATCTAGGTCTTTCGGTGGGAAGAAGTAGAGGGTGTTGTTTTCTGTATTGAGGAACCACTCGCGGGGTGCATCGAGCTCTTCGAAGATGTTTTCCACGAAACGGATGTCTGGGTGCGGAGGCGAAGGGCGGTTGTTTTGCCAGCCGCCTTCTTGGGTCAGCTCGCCGTTTTTATCCTTACCAGTGATTCGGTAGTGCATGCCGCCCCATTTTGCTTTGTGCATGGCGTGCATGAATCCGCCTGCGGGATTTTCCCAGTCAGCGGCCTTTTCTTTGCTGAATGCGTCGGTGGCGATGCCGTTGAAATATTGGGCTTCGGGATCGAAGTTTGGGTAGCGAGCCATGGGCATCGTCTCGTCGTTGACGTAGAGGATGTCGATTTCGGTGCCTTCAGGAACTGCGGCCATCAGGATGCCGTCGCGATAGGGTTTCCAGTCAAGTTTTCCGAGATCTGCGCCACCACTGATGACTGCGGTTTTGCCTTCGGCTACTTTGAAAGTGACGGGGGCGTCTTTGCTGCCGGAGTCTGCGGCTTCGAGGGTGAGCGGCTTGCCGAGGTAGTGAATGCCTTCCGAGAGGATGATGGAGACGGGTTCCTTGCCTCGTTTGTCAGAGCTGCGGAGGAGTTCTTGAGCTTTTTGAAGGGTAGCGAGCGGTTTCTCAACGGAGCCGGTGTTCGAGTCATCGCCGGATGGGCTGACGTGGATCTCGAGGGCGAAGATGGGAGCGCAGAGGCTTGCGAGGGTTATCAGGCAGGATTGGGATATTTTCATCGTTTTGTGCACCGATAAATACGGTGTGGAAGTGCTATAGTTTCGCAAAAAAGCCGCACTGTCGATAAAGTGCGGCTTTGATGGGAATTCTGCGTTGGATGAGTGCCATCAATGCACTCAGGCTCCAGAGAGCAGCTACTTTTCGGGGGTCAGGATGATCGCCTGCCCGCCGTTGTGAGCCATGTCTGCGGTGAGGACACTTTCTGAGGTAACAGTTTTACTTGAGTTCGTAACCTTTGTGCGATCGCTCCCGTCGGGGTAAGTATCAGACTTGATGTCGGCGGTGTAGTTGATGCCGGGTTTGAGGAAATCTAGTTTGATTTCCAGCTTGCGGGGTTCGCCGGCGTTCATGGTGCCGATGAACCACTTGTCGCCAGTGCGGCGCGCGATAGAGACGAATTTTTCCATTTCTCCATGGAGAACCTTGGTGTCGTCCCAGATGGTGGGGACTTGTTTGAAGACGTCCAGCTCCGGCTCGTTCTTGAACTGTGAGGGCTTGTCATACCAGAAAATGAGCTGGATGGGGCTGTAGTAAACGATGGATGCGGCGAGCTGATGGGCGCGGGTGGCTTGAACGCGCGAGCTATAGTAGCAAACCGTGTAGTCGGCAGCGCCACAGAGGAAGCGGGTGAAGGGGAGTAGGACGTTGTCCTTGGCGGTGGGCATCTCTTCGTTGCCATGGACTCCTTCCTGAGTGAGGAGGTTTGGGTAGGTGCGGCTCCATCCGGTCGGGCGGTAGTCGTCGTGGATATCGACGATCATCTTATATTCTGCGCACTTTTTCACAGCGTCGTGCATCCAATTTGTCCAATGCTGTGAACCGACATTGACGAAGCCGAACTTGATGCCAGCGATGCCCCATTCTTGGAAAAGGGGGAGTAATTCATCGAGTTGCTTCTCCAGAGCACGGCGGTTGACGTAGACGATGACTCCGATGTCGTGTTGCTTGCCGTAATCGATAACTGCCTGCATATCGAGCTCTCCGCTGTAGCGTTTAGGATCGATGGTTACGGTAGTAGCATCGGACTTGTTGTCCATTTCGTTACCATACCAGCCGGCATCGAGGAGGATGTAGCCAGCGTTCATTTCCACTGCCCAGTCGATGGTTTCCTTGGCGACTTTCGTGTTTAATTCTGAGCGGATGACTTTGCCGGGTTTGATCCATGAGGTGTCTTCGATGGCGCAGGGGTCATTGAGATTTACGAGGAGGTCGTTGTTTTCGAGAAGTTCGCCGGGGGTATCTCCAATCATAATATAGCGCCATGGGGAGGCGTATGGAGCGTTGGCTACGACATCACTGCCGAGTTCGATGCCGAAGGTATTTGCGGCAGGAGTGTTGTAGCGGAGGCGGGCGTAGTCGACCATGCGAGCTTCTCCGAGTGCTACGAATGGGCTGTCGCCGACCTCGACGACGAGGGGGCGTTCGATATCCCGGCCTGCTTTGGAAATAGGGACGCGCTGGTAGACATGCTGAGGATCTTTGGTGTCCCAGCAGAAGTGGTCGTCTGCGAAACTAAACTGTGTGAGCTCCTCGGTAATTGTGAATGAGCCGGTTTCTTCGGGAAAGACGTAGCGGAAGGCGATGCCTTCGTCATATGCACGAAATTTGATCTGCAGGGCAGGCTTTTCGTCCTTCTTGAGATCAACGGTAAGCTCGTTGTAATGATCACGGATTTCGCTGCGTTCACCGGTGAGGGGCTTCCAAGTTTCGTCCTTGCTGCTGGTGGAAGTGCTGCCGATGGCAAAACCTTCCGTGAGGTTTGCATCACCCTTCAGTTTTACCCCCAGAGCAGAGCTAAGGAGGATGGGTTTTCCGTCGTAGGATACCGAGTAGGTAGGGGCGCCTTGTTCTGCTAACACAAAGCTAATTGATGTCTGACCGTCCGGCGACGATACAGATAGAGTGGCTGCGTTGGTTTCTTCGGCATGAATGGAACCGAGGGCAGAAATTGAGATAGCGGAAATGAGAATTCTATGTCCGGAAGTCATTTGGAGTCAGGAGTGTAGATGAGTGAGGCTTCTCTGAGAGGTAACTGGGTGAATCAGGATGTCAATGGAGTCAAAAAAACTGCGTTGCCTATACGGCAACGCAGTTGATGAGATATTATGAACCGGTGAGAAAATTACCTACGACGGCGTAAAAGTAGCATTCCAAGGGCACTAAAGCTAAGTAAAGCAGTACTAGGCTCAGGAACGAATGTTGCAATGAGCAAGCCGTTAGCTCCTGTGTTATCGATTCTGTATGACCATCCAGCTAAGGCATCAGCAGAATTAAGCAAAAGGTTATCATTTGAAACACCATTGTCGATGTCGCCGTTTTCGAATTCCATGAGCGTATAGTCTCCATTCGCAAAAGCACCGACGAATCCGAGATCTAGGATTGAACCTGCGGAAAACACTGCAGATCCGACACCGGCAATACTTCCATCCTCGATGAAGATTTTTGTGACTGAAGTATCAATCATCATGCTCAAAGTCGCACCCGAAGCCTGAGACCAAGCACCGTTACCATCAGTACCAGCAGCTCCAATTCCGATTTGTGTAGCGTTGCTACCAACCACATTGAAGCTTCCTGTTGAGTTTAAAGTAAGTGAAGTTCGTGTGGTGAATGCGCCACCTGAAACAGTGATTGCACCAGTACCAACGGCACCAGCAGTAGAATTACCAAGAGTAACGGGTGCGCGGTAAAAACTCAACTCCCCACCACTGACGTTGATGGCTCCATTGGCTGCGGCTCCAGTGGCTACATTCCCGATTGAGAATGTACTCGAGCCCATCAATAAAGAGCCACTTTGAACATTCAATGTACCGTTCTTGCCCGGCCGTGTAGAGATGCCTCCTGATTGGCTTGCTGTCACATTCATAATGGCACCGGCACCGGGATTAAAATTCATAACATGACTACCGTTGTTACCACCAGCGGTGCTCTCTCCCATGAAAAAACGTGTAATACCAGTGTATTGCCCAAGAGTCGCAGGAACACTACTCTTAGTCACTGCTGCCCAAGCATCAGCATCAAAATCTGCAGTTCTATTTTGGAAGATGTTGAAGGTATTAGCAGCCCCGCTAACAGGGACGATGCCGTCGTCCCAGTTGCCTGCATCTTCCCAAGAAGTGCCATCACCTGTAATACCTGAAAAGACTCCGGCAGCTTTTGAATCAACTCCTGATGAGAGCAAGCCAAGAGTGCTTGCCGCTAAGATTAATCGTGTGTTTTTATTGAACATATTATAGTTTGGGCTGGATATTTTGGGTTTTTCCCACGCGTTTAACACGGGTGAATCGGTGTTCATGTTCAATTTAGAGAATGTTACCGCCTCTGTATATGGGTCTTTTGTCCCATACCGAGTGATGCGGGGATTTCTCGGCTCAGTAAACCGAGATGATTCCTTATCAAGGGTTCTTCAAGCCTTCAGGAGGTATAGATATCTCCAAGGTATTTAAGACCCGGTAGAAATAGTGAGGAGCACTGCCGGGCGCGAACTCGAAGCGAATATGCTGTCCGTCTCCCACGATCTCGCCCGACTCGGCTTCCCACGATCCAAGCAGTAAGGATTCACTGCCTTGAATTATATAGCGATTGAAGGCTTCGGTCGTAAAATCGATGGTGATCAAGTCATTATCCACTTCGAAAAGGGTAATTTCAAAGACCGAGTTGGGGTCGTTGGGATCAGTGCCTGCCTTGTATTCCTCAAGGTTATTTTGGCCGTCGTTATCAGGATCCGCGCCTGCTGTGGATAAACTGTTCGTCGTTGTGCCGTTTCCGCCGAAGTGGAGCGCTCTCCAGCTGTCGGGAATGCCATCGCCAACTGTGCTTGCTGGTTTGAAGACCGCTGTGACGGAAGTGTTTGCTGAGGGCATGCGTAAGGTAGTCACAGGGGCGTGGATATTGGCCACGGTTCCAGTATCTCCGCTCCACTGGTCGAAGATCATGCCTGCGGCGGGAGTTTGTGCTTCGATGTTGATGATGGAGTCGCTCTGGGAAGTTCCGCTACCGAAGCCGTTGTTGACCGTGATCGGGTAGCTGGTGTCACCGGATGCCCTGTAGCTGGCAACCAGGTAGAGGTCGTGCACGGGCATGGTGAGTGTGGTCGAAGCTGCATTGGGATCTGCCAGTGCAGCACTGCCAATCCAGCGGTCAAAGACCATGCCTGAGGCTGGAGGATCTGCGATGATGGATTGCGTGGTGCCGGCTAGTAATCCAGTGCCGCTTCCGGTTCCTGAATAGACTTCAATTTCGTAATCCAAATCGGTGCGAAATGGAGAAGCGGGGAGCAGGGCTTGGTTATAGAGTTTGTTGCCGCCGGTGGGGGCATTGGAGTAACAATATCGAACGTAGAGAGGGCTGGGGACGGATGGGCTGGATACGACGACGTTAAGACCATCAATCAATGCAACGGCTTCCACGAATATCTTGTCGGCACCTGCGATCTCGAAATTCTGTAGGGTTCCGGCAGTTTCGACGACAGGATTACTGCCGCTCTTAGTCCCGACGATCAATCCACTTCCGACATGATCGAAGTGCAATCGGATTTGGGAACCTTCAATTACGGAGGCATGAAATAGAGGGCCGCTGGCAACGTTGGATTGTCCAAAATCATCAACTAGAGCGAGGCTGGCGAGCCGTTCTCCGGGTTCTTGCTTGTTTGTGGGATGGATGTCGTTGTCGTTGCCTGCATCGATGATAATTGCCATGCCGGTGTCTGGCTCCGAGAGAGCCTTCGTCTGGGCATCGCGGATCGCAGGCCAATTAGCAGTGGTGATGAAATTAGGCAACTGTACCCAGTAGAAGGAGAAGTCGTCTTGTCCCCATTTTTCGCGCCAGCCGCGGATGAGTGCACGCATCTTGAGCTGATAGATATCACCATCTCCGGCGCTGGCGTTTTGTTCACCTTGATACCAGAGGGTGCCACGCACGGCGTATGGGCTCATCGGGGCGATCATGGCGTTATAAATGTCAGAATAGCCGGAGATATTGCCGTCTTCCCTGTTCTGAAGGACACCTGACAATGATGGGACGGCGGCAAGCCCTTCTGGATTGATGAAGCGCTCGATGGTACGGCCACCCCATGCGGAAAAAAGAATGCCAACAGGCTCTCCTGTAGTGGCCTGCAATTCCTTTGCGAAAAAGTAAGCAACCGCGCAGAAATTGCCAGCAACGGGTGGACTGCACACCGTCCAGTTGTATTGAACCGTTGGATCATCCTTTTCGCTTGAAGAAGTCACCTCGGCCATCTTGATTTGACGGATTAGAGGAAAGTTTGCCGCGGTGATCTCAGCGCTAGCTCCCACACCAGTGAGGGAGCGCGCCATGTTGGATTGTCCGGAGGCGATGTAGACATCGCCAAAGACAACGTCTTTGAGCACGACATCCGCTTCGCCCGGGGTGGAAATGGTGATCACATGTGGTTGCCCGCCATCACCAGGATACGAACCGAGCTGAGCCATCCATTTTCCTGAATTGTCCGCAGTGGTGGTCGTCACTGTCGTGCCATCGACTTTCAAAGTAATCTCCGCGTCGGCCGGTGCAGAACCCCAGATTGGCACATCCATGTCCCGTTGAAGCACCATGGAGCTTCCGAACATTTCACTGGTCACCAGCACCGGCGGAGGGGCGGTGGAGCTGAAGATGTCTATTTCCTGATATACTGTTCCGTCGACGGCGCCGAAGTTCTCGCCGTCGTCGAGGAAGACGAAGCGGATCTCGTCCACCCCATTGGCCAGGATGCCGCCATCATTGGTGAGGTTCACCTTGGTGGAGCCTGTGTTGCCATTCAGACCGGTGCTGGTGAACGGCTTGTAGTTCACGGTATGCAGCAAATTGAAGTCCGGATCACCCACCGTGCTGATCCATACCTCATAAACCTGATTGGCAAGATTCGCTCCGTTCTTTTCCCAGCCCGCGATGGTGGTGATGCCAGTGATGTCGTAACCGGAAGGCACGATGCCGGTGTCCAATGCGAAAGTGACCGTGGCAGGGAACTTCGTGTTGTCATAGTAGGTGTTGAGAATATTTCCAGTACCCAGGGCGGTTCCGTCATTCAAGCCAGCGGGGCCGAAATTAACGCTGGTGGTTTGGATCTCTGATTCGAAGGTGCTGACGCCATCGTTGATATGGTCGGTGGCACTGGCATCGCCACTGTAAGCTCCCGAGACTGCTGGCAGATTTACGTTTCCCGCATTGGCATCGTAGGTGAATTCCTTTGTCTCGACGATGCTGCCGGTTTTGACACGCAACGTGTCCGGAGAGCCTGAAGAATCGGTATCGACGAAATCGAAGCTCCAGACGGTGGGGTCAACTCCGGGAGCAAAAGTCAGTCCGTTGTCCGTAAGTGTGCCGTCCCAACTCATGAGGTCCCATTCTCCTTCGACATCAGCGCCGAGGAAACCGACATCCAGCAGCGCGCCTTCTTCGAAAGTCACATTTCCGTCTCCGTCACCGGCGTCACCTTTGTCCGCTACAACGATCTTGGTGATGCCTGCGGCCGTATCGGCGATGCGGCATCGCAGTGTGCCGCCGGCTTCCTGAACCCATTGTCCATCGAGGCTTTCGTAAGTGCCGATCCCAATGCTGGTCGCATCGCTACCAAGAACGGAAAAGGTGCCGTTGTCCCCGATGATGATATCCGTGCGCGTTTGCAGGGAGCCGCCGGAGATTTCGAAATTACCGGCAACACTGCCGCTGCCGAAATCGACGATCAAGCTAGAGGTTCCGGTTCCCGCGCCGCGGACAATGGTCATATCGCCGCCGGTGATTGTCATGTTGCCAGCTCCACTACTGCCCAGACCCAGCTGAATGGCATTGTGGAAAGCCGTTCCTCCAGTCATGAGATAAGTGCCGACTTCACCATTGCGGCCGATGCGGCTGGCTCCGCCGTTGCTAAGATTCAGGGTTCCGCCTGTTTGGTGGAATTCTCCGTCAGCACCGTTGTAGCCGATTCTGATGCCAGCGAGATTTGCACTCGTTCCACTGCTGAAAATGGCTTTGTCGCCACCGGTCAGATCAATGACTGCATAGTTAGTGTTGCCGGCAGCAGGAGCCACGTTTCCGATCCAGTTTGATGGATTGGAGTAATCATTATCCGCGTCGCTGTTGTCCCATATAAAGTCGGCAGCGAGTGCTGTTCCTAAGGTAGCAAATTGAAACGAGAGAATCGCTGCGGTGAGGTGCCGAGGAAGCTGGAGGGAAGTGGTTTTCAAATGAATTTTGGTGAAAATGAGGTGGCACTAGAACCATACCAACAGGGAATTGCTTTGCGGGTCATCGCTGTGGCAGGACGTGTGTGAAGACGAAGACTGTGTTCGCTCTAGCTCATTAAATTCTAAATAAGCTTAGAGTCGATGCCTCGCCTATGGGTCTTTTGTGCCACAGTCACTTCCCCGGCATGAATATTTCTGGGGAACCAATCAGTTCTCCATGCCCCACTGCCAATCTGACCTGTTGTCTTGCTTAGATGGTGTGATCACCCATTGAGCCTGATCAGGAGCGAGAGATTTCGAGGACACAATAACCTGAGCGTTTGCGGGAATGTCCAATTCAAGGATTCCGTTACCCAAGTCTCGGATCTTGTCGTCCTCAAGGCCAGTCACGAGGATTTCTCCTTCAATACCAGTCTGGATACGGCAAGGAGCGCCAGCTAGGCTTTTGATGGCGACGAAGACGGTCTTTCCGTTTTCCCGCTTGGCGCTGATGAGGAAGGCACCTTCGGTTCGTAGGTCGGCAAATGAGACGTTTTTCCATTTGTCTGGAATCGCTGGCAACACTCGGATGCGATCTCCCCAGCTCTGAATTAGCATGTCCTCGATTGAGCGCGCGCCAGCGGGTGGAGTCTCGATAACTGGGGAGCTTTCGGAGTAAAAAGTGTTTGGGTGGACTTTGTCATTGAGGAAATCCTGCAAGCGTTTCTCGGCCATCTCTCCATTTCCGAGAATGGAATACATGGAGGAGGATCCGGTGAATGAATAGCCGGCGAGTCCTTTGGGGTAGCTGAACCAGTGGTTGATGGATTTCTCGATGAGTTTTCGGTTCTCCGGTAGGTCGGGGCTGAAGGTGGAGAGCGGATAGATCATCATCAGGTGAGAGTAATGACGGTGCGACCTCGCGTAGGGCATGTCTTTGCCGATCATGAATCCGGTTTCATCGATTGGATAGTCGGTGAGCCGGGCGAGGATATCTTTCCACTCGGGAAGCAGCGTATCTTGGATTTTGAGAATATTGCAGGAATCAATCAAGGTCTGGCAGCCCCAACGGAGCAGGGCGAGGTCGTAGTTGCAGTCCGCCGCATGACCGTATTCAGGCGAGGCTAGGGGTGGCAGGTGAAGCTTGCCATCATCACCTTCCTCAAGAATATGGCGGTAGAAGTTGATGGACTTCCGTAGTAGCGGGAAAATTTTCTCACGGAGAATGTCCTCATCCATGGTGTATCGGTATTGCATGTAACAGTTGTGCATGACCCAGGTCATGTTACCGGCGCTTTGCTTCGGCTTCTTGAGAGGGTGATCCATGGGGGAAAGCAGATCCTGACCCGAGTTGGTGTTGAGGTTTATGGAATCTTCCATACCTTCCGGGACGTTTTTTTCGAGATTGTGCTGATACTTTACCAGATGATTGAGCAGTCCAATTGAAAGCTCCGGATGATTGGCCGGGAGCATGTGGGAGTATGCTAGTTGGACGTTTAGATTCCACCAAAGAGCGGGCCATCCGGTTGGTTGGAGCCATGGGCCTTGATTGTCGGCCAGTGCTCGTCCACCCATGGTGGCACAGGCCATTTTGTAGTGCTGGATCCAGAAAAAGCTCTCGAGTCGGGCATCTGGGATCGAGACGTAACTTTTCGTATAGAATTCATTCCACCACGGACGGTGGGTCTCCAAGTGTTCGCTGAAGTCCGAGTCGAGGGCATCCTTGACGACATTGGTGGCGGTTTCCGTTGCGGTATTTTCGGGGAAGGAATGGCCGACGCTTGCATATAGGGTTTGGCTGTCGTGGTCGCCATGTTTCACGCTCCAAGCAGTTGTCGTTTGGCCGCCTGCGATTAGGTCTTGGATGCAGAGTATAACTTCTCCTTCATTGGAGAAGACAGGTAGCGGGGAGCCGAAGTATTCATCGATGTAGCTCTTGCCACCTGCTCGGCGGTCTTTGATGCGAGGGCAGAAGGCCTCCTCAGGATGCCAGCGGATTGAAAAGGAGGATTCCCTTTTGCTGGGAGTTGCTCGGAGAGCGAGGAGATCCTTACCTGAGTGCATGACCGCTATGAGGTCAATCTCGCCTACTTCGGTACGTATTTTGCCGCTGATCTCGGCATCCCATAGGTTGAGCCTAAGGTCGCAGTCTTTGAGTTTACCCGCGGTTTTTAGTGTGAAGTAGCCGATAGGGAGGCGGGACTGGTTTGGGATGGCACGGCCGGGAACCTCATGTTTTCCGTCCTCCATACGGTGATCCTGCACATCCGAGCGACCAAGCTGGATGACCAGATGATGATCGTCCTGTCGGAAAATCATGCTACCCATCATGCCATTGCCAATGAATGGAGCTTGATTCCATTCTTGTGGGAGGGTGTTCCAATACAGATCCTGCTTACCAATGAAACTTGGCCAGTCAATTTGGAGGACTTCGCGGTGAGTGGAATTTTCGGAAATAGGCTCAGCCATGATGCTGAACTGCAGTCCAAGGAGAGAAAGAAGGATTGGGAATTTCATGAATCTTGATGAACGTGCGAAAAACGAAACGTAAGTGATCGTCTTGTTTTATGGAATTTTGGATTAGCGTAGGACGGCAATTTCCGTTGCGGGAATTGACAAGAATTCCCTCGATTTGACTAAGATACTTACGCTGTCTTTAAAGTGGTTTTGCGTCTATGGGTCTTTTGTTCCTTGGTCATCTCAGACTAGGCTGCATACACTTGTGTTCATTTTAAGATGTTAGGAAAACAAAACATAAGAGTGAATTCTTTTGCTCACAAGCGAGTGACCCTTGTTTTGCTCTCGGGCATTTATTTCGTGACTGGAATCCTATGGGCTGAGGAGTCTCACGATCAAATGACCGTTTCCGAACTCGAGGAGAGGCGGGATACGATCAAGGCGGAATTGGATCAGCTTGCCTTATTTAGTCTTAGAACGGGAGCGCTCGGAACTTCGGGATATCGCTCTTTTCCGCAATCAAGCCCCGATATTGAAGGGGAATGGATACGGATTGATCTTCAGGAGGAAGCTGCCTTGGACGAGATCGTATTAGTCCCAACACTCTGGCGTTACAATGACGAGGAGGGTTATCATTCTGATGGTTTTCCAGAAGCATTCAGCATCATTGCGGGGACGGAGAATGATCCTGATGGAGAGCTAGTTGCGAGTTACGACGCTTCTGACAGGCTTCTGCCTCGAGTGGCTCCTGTCGTGATTCCGATGCGCGGAGTTCGCGCGTCATGGATTCGGATTGTGCCCACCAAGTTGTCTTTACGAGAGCGAGACTGGAAATACATTTTCCAATTGTCCGAAGTCCTTGTCTTCAGTGAAGAAGAAAATGTAGCTCTACATAAACCGGTGACTTGTGCATCGGATGTGCCGCGCAATAGTGGAATCTGGAAGCCGGAATTGATTGTGGATGGGAGCATGCCATACCTGATGGATTCGGCTCAAGGAGTAGAGGGAAGCGCACACTTTCGAGAACTCAGCGAGCATCCTGCGATCACACTGGATTTGGAGGAGGAGTATTTGATCTCAGCGATCAACCTTCATGCAGCCTATCAAAGCAAGAGCGCTCCTCCAGAGTTTAACGTGAATATAGGAATACCCAAAGTCATCACCGTTGAAGGCGCCACTCAGCCGGACTTCTCGGATTCCACAGTGCTTCTGAAGCACAAATTTAAGGATAACGGGGAGTTTGCTCCTATTCTGAAATGGAATACCCCCAAAACTATATGCCGCTACATTAGGATATTGGGAGATTCCGCCGCAGATCAAGGCTCAGAACTCTCTGGCTACGAAGGCAGCAATAAGATTGGCTTTGCCGAAATTGAAATTCTTTCAGCTGGCGAGAATGTAGCATATCGGAAAGGCGCAATTAAGGGTATAGACAGTGGAATTAACGAACCCGGATTAGCTAAGCTGACCGACGGGTACAATTTTTACGGGCGTATTTTACCAATTCGCACTTGGATGAACCAGCTAGCACGACGGCACGATCTGGAGGCTGAGCTTGTAATTGTAAGCGCTCAATTAGGTATACGCTATGATGGACAACAAGCGACTCTATCGATCCTCAAGCGAGTGACTATCGCGCTGGTGATTCTGGTAGCACTGACGATGCTTATTGGTAGACATCTGCGGATGCGTCAGGCTGCACGCATGAGAGAGAGATTCACAGCGGATCTCCACGATCACCTTGGGGCGACCTTGCACGCGATCGGCATACTTGGATCACACACAAAGGACATTCTTGATTCACCGGATAAGCTCTCCAAGACATTGGATGAGATCGGATTGATGACTACCCGGGCGAATGAGGCCACCCGTGACTTTTGTAACCAGCAAATGGCTAAGGAGCCCCATGAGTATCTATTGGCGGATCTTAAAAGGACTGCGGGTCGAATGATTGCGAATCTTGATTACACCTTTACGGTAGAGGGCGAGGAATTCCTCCAGAAGCTGAGACCTCGCGCGCGCTCCGATTTTTTCCTATTCTTCAAAGAATGCCTTATCAACGTCAACAGGCACGCAGACGCGACTGAAGTTAATATCCTGATCCACGCTGATCCGCGTTATATCGAGCTGAGTATTTCAGATAATGGGCGTGGATTCCACGATGCTGAGCAGGGTGTAGTCCCTCCTTCACTAGCTCGTAGGGCTCGATTTCTCGGATCGAAAGTTAACATTGAGACTCCAGAGAGTGGGGGCTTGCGGATTTCACTGAAGTTGAAAAATCGCCTTAAGTATTTTCCAAACCTCCTAAAAACAAAGCGATGAACGAAAAAATCAAAGTCATGCTTGTGGAAGACAGTCACGAATATCGGCATGTCATCCAATTTGCACTTCAAGACGACCCTACCATGGAGCTGGTCGGTATTTTTGGAACGGCGGAACTGGCCATACGAAGTCTCCAAAACGAGGCGACCCGAACGTTTCCAGATGTGGTATTACTTGATCTGAAATTACCGGGTATTTCTGGCATCGAAGCGCTCCCATCACTCGCCAGTCTGACGCCGAGGTCTAAGATACTCATACTCACTCAGTCTGAAAGTGAAGCCGATGTTCTTGCTGCAATCAGGCTGGGGGCTGCGGGATATATGCTCAAATCGTCATCGATCCAGGATTTGAAATCGGGGATTCAGGCTGTCACAAAAGGCGGGGCATCCGTGGATCCTAAGATGGCTCTCTACATTCTGAATACTGTAAGAAATGAATCCGCCGTCCTCAATGACGACTCTTTAGTTACTGAGCGCGAAGCCGAAATTCTCAGGCTCATCAGCCAAGGGCTTACAAGGAAGGAGATCGCTGTGGAACTACATATTAGTCCTAAAACCGTCGCCAACCACATTGCGCACATTTTCGAGAAGCTCAACGTGCCTAATTCGCCAGCTGCAATCAATAAGGCGCACGAGATGGGTCTGCTCGGAAACGACGGACGACCTAGAAAGGGAAACCCCTGAGGCTCATGGGTGATTACAAAAAAGGCGTGAGTAAGATGATGCCGGAATAGCACCACATACCCACGCCTTTGAGTGATTGTTACTACTTTTTCAATTCGACCTTACGTAGGTTGATCGGCTTCCAGTTTTTCTCCGGCTTGAGGCGGATGTTGTAATTGCCGGGGCTTTTTACACTGAATTTTCCGAGTGATTGTTCGGTGTATTCACCGTAGCTACCGGTTGCTTTTACTTTGGCTTTGATGGTTTCACCGTTGACCGTGAAGGTTAGTTCACTGTCTTCCTCAAGGGCGATGTTGGCGATGACTTCAAAGCTGGTTGGCTCGGTGATTTTGAAATCCCACTCGACGGTGGCTTCTTTGTCAGTCCAGAGGCCAATGTTCCAAGGGTCTTCACCACGGTCTTGGAGGGCGGCGTTTTGGCTGCCTTCGTTGTTGTGGATGTAAGCGTCTTCGGCGAGCAGGTCGACGGAGCCGTCTTCGTTTTGGGTGATGCCGGATTGCTCGACTTCGAGGGCGCCGCCGATGTGAACGACGACCACGCTGTTGATTGGGTCGGGGGCATTTTCTGGAAGGGAAATGGTGGTTCCGGAATCGTCCTGAGAGGTCTCGAGGTGTTTCCAATCGGCCATGAGGTAGGCTTGTTTGATTTCATTTTTCAGACCGGGGACGACGAGTTTGCCATCTTCAGGCCAGTCGAAGACGTGGAAATAGAGGGTGGAGCCTTTGGCGTATTGTTTTTTCGTGCAACGTCCCCAATCGAGTTTCTTAAAGGGGCTACCGGTGGTGCCGTAGATGGACTCGCTGTTGATCTTCATCCACGCTCCGATTTCCTTGAGGCGTTCCTGTGCTTGTGAAAGGACGACGCCCTCGCCGGTGGGGCTGACGTTTAGCAGGTAGTTGCCGCCTTTGCTGGCGATGTCTGCGAGGTTGCGGATGAGTTCTTTGGTGGATTTGAAATCGGTGTCGATTTTCTTGTATCCCCAGCTTCCGCTGATGGGCATGCAGACTTCCCATGCTTGGTCGACCGGGCCGCGATCGGGGATGTGGCGTTCGAAGGTTTTGTGGTCTCCGGGCATGTCTTTGCCGAGGCGGTCATTGGTGATGATGCCGGGCTGGAGGTCGCGGAGAGAGTAGATGTTATCGAACGCCTCTTGGCTCATGTCGCGTGGGGTGTCCCACCAGAGAATGGAAATGGGGCCGTATTCGGTGAGCAGTTGCTTCACCTCAGGAATGACTTTCTCGTTCACGTAATCATCTGAGCTAACGCGCTCGATGGTCTTGTCCCAGTTGTTCCCGAATCCACCCGGGTGATGCCAGTCCTGCGCCTGTGAGTAGTAGAAGCCGAAGCGCAGCCCCTGCTCGGCGCATGCATGGGAGAGCTCCTTCATGATGTCGCGCTTGAAGGGTGTGGCATCGACGACGTCGTAATCGCCCCAGACGGAATCGAACATGGCGAAGCCGTCGTGGTGTTTTGCGGTGATGACGATGTATTTCATGCCGGCTTCCTTCGCCATGCGGACGAACTCGGTGGCATCGAATTTCTCCGGGTTGAATTGCTCGGCGTATTGCTTGTATTCAGCGATGGGGATTTTACCTCGGCACATCATCCATTCGGCGCTGTTGGGGAGTTCTTCGCCTTTATACTGGCCGCCAACGACGGAGTAGATGCCCCAGTGGATGAACATACCGAATTTGGCTTCGTGCCACCACTCCATGCGCTTTTCCTGCTGTTCCGG
>JANRFH010000004.1 GCA_030725745.1 Akkermansiaceae bacterium | reverse complement strand
CGTGGTGATGGGGGGAAGATGATTTTTGAGACCGACGAAGACCGGAAGAGCTTTCTCTTTCGGCTCGGTCAGGTTTGCGGGAGCCACGGCTGGCGAATCCATGCATGGGTGCTGATGGGGAACCATATGCATCTCCTTCTGGAGACGCCGGAGCCGAATCTTGTGACCGGGATGAAATGGTTGCTCGGGACTTTTGCCCAAGGGTGGAATGCGAGGAGGTTGCGGCAAGGACATGTATTTCAAGGAAGATACAAATCCGTGCCCGTCAGCGCGGCGACGGAGAGTCCCTACTATTTCCGCATCGTTGCAGATTACATCCATCTAAATGCGGCACGCGCCGGTCTTGCGGGAGGAAGCATAGGAAAGCTCATCTCCTACAAGTGGAGCAGTCTGCCGGATTACGCGAGGGGCAAGGGGCCGGATTGGTTGGTGACGGATCGTGTGCTGAACGCTTTCGAGCTGGCGAAGGACGGCAGAGGGCGGCGGGCGTATGTGGCTTGGCTGGAGAAACGTGCGGAGAACGATGGCGGTAAAATCGATGAAGAGGCCATGAAGGCACTGCGGCGCGGTTGGTATTTGGGCGAGCCTACTTTTGCCGACAAGTTGCGCGCTTTGGTTGATCGTGGGGAGTCGGTGAAAGCGGGTAGCGATGCAGCTGCGAGGGCACATGGCGAGGCGGAGGCAGAGGATTTGGTGAAACGGGTGCTTGGGATTCTGGGCTTGCCGACTCATAGCGATGGGCTTTCCGGGTTACGTAAAGGTGACCGGAGAAAGGTTCTGGTGGCAGTGCTCCTAAGGGAGAGAACCTCGGTTGGTAACGGCTGGATCGCAAGACGGCTGGAAATGGGTCACACCGGGGCGTTGAGCCGATTGATCGGTGGATTTAGAAAAGACAAGGCGAACGTGAAGGAGCTGAATAGGCTGGTGGCTGGGATTGATGAGAAATGGTGAGCCAATACGGATATTTTCTACGCCTCCCACTTCCCCCTTTTTACCGTCGCACTTGCCCCAGACTCCCTTCGCAGCTTCACTTCCAATATGCGCCTGCAATCCTTCATCATTCCGCTCGTGGCGACAGTATTCGCCTCATGCACCCCCACCACAGATCAGCCGAGACAGCGCAACACACCGCTTAATACAAAAACGATAACTGCCGACTTACCATCAGCCGATCTCTCCGCAGAAACCCCAACGAAGCCGGAAACCCCGTCTTATCCGACCACAGCTCCGCTCATTTCCCGTAAGGTCATCAACGGCATCGAGTTCGAGGGCGTTAGCTTCGATTCACGCAGCCATCGTCTCGCAGTGATTGATCAGCCAGGCGGCCCCGGCTCCACCTACGATTCCTCCGCCGCTGTTGCGAAATCCAAAAACGCACTCCTCGCCATCAACGCCGGCTTCTTCACCCCTGAGGGCACACCGCTCGGCCTCGTCGTTTCCGGTGGCAAAACCTCCGGCGGATGGAACTCTGCCTCCTCCCTCGGCAACGGCATTTTCCGAGAAAGCAACGGCGGCGCACTCTCCATCACACGCCGGAGTTCACGATCTTCCGTATCCTCCTCACGCGAGCTCATCCAGGCAGGCCCGCTACTTCTTGAAAACGGCAAGCCCATTACCGGCCTCGACAGCGGAAAGTCTGCGCTGCGCTCCATCATCCTCACCGACGGAAATTCACGCTGGTGGATTGGAAAAACATCCTCCTGCACACTAGCCGCTCTGGGAAAAGCCCTGTCCTCCAGCTCTCCAGCATCCTGGCGCATCGATGACGCACTCAACCTCGATGGCGGCCGCTCCACCGATCTCTACATTTCCTCCCGCATCCTCGGCGGGCCAATCAATCGCCGCAGTTTCCTCAACCGCCCCGTGCGGAACTTCCTCATCGTCCTTCCTCGTTGAATTCGAGAAAGTGACAAATTCGGCACAAAAACCGCGTCTGGACACGCTCATAACTTTATTACAGCCTTCACAGCGAAGTCGCTTCTTCCCATTTTTCCTATAGTCATGCTTAAACCACTTTGCCTCTGCATCGCCGCACCGCTCCTCTTTGCATCATGTGGAGCTGTTAACACGGTAAAATCGGCCACCGCCAACGCGACGAAGAAGGTCAGTCAGTTTTCTATGAACGATCTTCGCCCATCCAGTGTGGATGTCGTCGAAGTCCGCGAGAAAGATCTCAAGGAAATGCCGCTAGGAAAAGAGCGCGCCCTTGCCTACGAGCGCAAACGCTCTTTCTGGTCATTCGTTCTTCCCGGTGATTTCAAGGAACCCACTCTCCCAGATATCGAGGATGGAGATATGGATGGCTCCCTACTCCCTCCGAAGAGTTGAGGTTTTCCGAACTCTGACGCTTAGATTACTTGCCCATCTCCTCGTTTTCTCCGAAAACACCCGGAGATGAAAATACTCGTTGTAGGAAAAGGCGGCCGTGAGCACGCACTGATCCATACCCTTTCCCTCTCCCCGCAGTCTCCCGAACTCTTCTCCTTTCCTGGCAGCGACGCCATTTTCCGCCTCGCAAAGCCCACCACCGCCACCGATCTGCCATCGCTGGTCTCATGGATGAAGGAAAACGCCATCGATCTCTGCATAGCCGGTGAAGAATCCTACCTCGTCACAGGAGAAGGCCTCGCCAACCTGTGCGAAGCCAACGGCATCCCATGCTGGGGGCCGCCCAAAGAATCCGCCCAGCTCGAAGCCTCCAAGGAATTCGCCAAGGATTTCCTCCTCCGCAACGACATCCCCACCGGTGCAGCCGCCGCCTGCGATTCCCTGGAATCCGCCGTCGAGGCCATCGCCGGCACCTACCCCACCGTCTTGAAATTCGACGGACTCGCAGCCGGTAAGGGCGTCGCCGTCTGCCCGGATGAAGCCTCCGCTCTCGCCTTCCTCGATGAAGTCTTCACTCAAAAACGTTTCGGTCCTGGCCGCCTCCTCGTGGAGGAATGCCTCACTGGCCCCGAGGTCTCCATCTTCGCCGCCATTTCCGACGATGACTACCTCATCCTCACCCCCGCCCGCGATTACAAGCGCCTCGAAAACGGCGACCTCGGCCCCAACACCGGCGGCATGGGCGCAGTCGCTTCGCGGAAACTCATTTCCAAAGAACTCCTCGATATCATCGACGAAACGATTGTCGCCCCCACCGTCGCCGCGCTTCGTTCGGAAAAACTCCCTTACCGTGGTTTCCTCTACTTCGGCCTCATGCTCACGCCGGATGGCCCCAAGGTCATCGAATACAACTGCCGGTTCGGAGATCCAGAGTGCCAAGCGGTCATGCCCCTCCTCTCCGGCGATCTCGCATCCTTCTGCCTAGAAGGCGCGCAGGGCAATCTCGACAAATCTCTCATCTCCTTCTCCGAGGCTTGGTCGGTCTGCGTCATCGCTGCCTCCCACGGCTACCCGGAAACTTCTCGCTCCGGTGATCCCATCTCCGGCATTGAGGACACTGGCGGAGCCGTTTTCCACTCAGGCACCAAGCTCGTCGGCAACGAATGGCAGACAAACGGTGGCCGCGTCCTCGCCTGCGTTGCCCAAGGTTCGGATCGACTCACCGCAGTCACCGCCGCCCACGCAGCCTTGGACAAGATCACTTTTCCCGGCCTCCAGCGCCGCACTGACATCGGCATACTCAATTTCCCAGAAGCAAAAAGCCACGCACCTGAAAGCATCAAGCTCACCCTCGGCCCCGATGAAATCGCTGCCGGCATCGCCACCCTCGCCGACTCCGTCCGAGCCGCGAATCCCTCGGCACCCATCGCCCTCGTCGGCATACGCTCACGCGGTGACGAAGTCGCCGAACGCCTCCTCACCCACCTCTCAGAAGACGACCGCGAGCTGAACTTCGGTGTGCTAGACATCTCCCTCTACCGCGACGACTTCGAGCACCTCCACGAAAACCCCAAGCTCCAAGAAAGCGACATACCTTTTCCTGTCGATGGTGCGCACATCATCCTCGTCGATGACGTCCTCTTCACCGGACGCACCATCCGCGCCGCCCTCGACGCCCTTTCCGATTACGGACGCCCTGCAAAAGTGGAACTCGCCGTCCTCATCGACCGCGGCCACCGCGAGCTTCCCATCCACGCCACCTACACAGGCATTACCCTAGAAACGGATCGCCACGACCACATCTACGTCTCCCTAGAAGGCACGGATGGCGAGGATCTCGTGCGCATCGTCACACCTCCGAAACCATGATCCCAGAACGAAAAAAGACCCCCGAAGAAATCGCCGCACTCCGCGAGGATCTTGGCATCCCTGATAGCCCCCCTGCCCCCCACCAGCAAGTAACGCCCCCCCAGCCAGCTCCCCAGCCTGAGACGCCAACCCCTCCCCGGCGTCCCCCCGTCCATCTTGAGCCAGAAATCACCAACAAGGCTCCCGAGCCAGTAGCGCAGCCAGTGCATCTCAATGTCCCTGCCGCACCTGCTCCACTCCCCGATGCTTTCAAAAAACACACCCTCCGGAAACGCGAACTCCCCCTAGCCCCAGCTCCCCCTGTCACACATAAAACCGCGATCCCTACCCACCGCCACGATCCCCGCGATATCGCCCAGATTCGCAAGCGTGAAGCCATCGCAAAGCTAAATCTCCCCGATAGAGATCCCGCCCTACATCTTCGCAAGCAAACCGCCCATCCACTTCTCTACATACCCGGATACCTTCTTGCCATCGGTGCCGCAGTTACCATCTACAAGCACTTCCACCACATCACACCGCTCACCCTCCTACTCTGCTCTCTTCTCATCGTCATCTTCATCGCGCTGAAGAAACCGCGCTCGCGCCACCACGCGGCACTCATTTTCATCGTCATCTTCCTCACCGCCGCCTTCGGAGGCATCCACTACGCACCCCTTTTCCAAAATGCCCCGTAAAGACCTCCTCGACATCGCATCGCTCGACCGCGAAGAAATCGATCTCCTCCTCAATCAGGCAATCCCCTTCAAGGAACTCTTCACACGCTCCGTGAAAAAGGTGCCCGCTCTCAAAGGAAAATCCGTCCTCACCCTCTTCTACGAGCCATCCACCCGCACTCACTCCTCCTTCGAAGTCGCCGCGAAACGCCTCTCCGCAGATGTCACGAACTTCGACGTCCGCCACTCCTCCGTTACCAAAGGCGAGTCCGTGCGCGAAACTGTCGAGACCCTCCAGGCCATGCGCACGGACTACATCATTGTCCGCCACTCGCGCTCCGGCCTACCCGCCGCCATCGCCGCTCAGACCAAGGCCTCCGTCATCAACGCAGGCGATGGTGCCCACGCCCACCCCACCCAGGCACTCCTCGATGCCTTCACCATCAAGGAAAAATTTCCCGACCCCACCGGCAAAAAAATCCTCATCGTCGGTGATATCCTGCACTCACGCGTCGCCCGCTCCACCTCCTGCATCCTGAAGAAAATCGGCATGCAAGTCGCCTTCCTCGGCCCCGGCTCCCTCATCCCACGCAACGGCCCCGAAGGCATCACCCGCTTCACCAACTACGACGAAGCCATGAAATGGGCACCGGACATCGTCTATCTCCTCCGCGTCCAGATGGAACGCCAAGACGCCCCCTTCTTCCCCTCCCTCCGCGAGTATCACAAGCTCTACGGCATCACCGACGCACGCCTCGCGGAGATTTCAAAACGCGGCCTCTACCTCATGCACCCCGGCCCCGTGAACCGCGGCGTAGAACTCTGCGATGCCGTCATGGACTACGAACACTCCCTCATCAACGACCAGGTCGAAAACGGCATCGCCGCCCGAATGGCCGTCCTCTACTACCTCAAGCCAGGTGGGGTGGAGTGAATCAACTGTAATGGCTCCACAGTCGCAGAACCTTGATCACCTTCTGCTCTTCCAACACCTGATAGACGAGCCTGTGCTGAATATTGATCCGGCGTGAATATGCTCCGAGAAGATCGCCGACCAGTGCCTCGAAGGGTGGAGGGTCTGCAAATGGATCTTCCGCAATGATTACCAACAGTTCCTTCGCCTTTGCAGCGAGATGACTCCCTTTTAACTTTTTCGCATCCTTTTTTGCCTGCGAAGTGTAAACCAAACGGTAGCTCACAGGTCGATGCTCTCGCTACAATCCTCGAGCCGCTCTTTCATCCCCGCGACGATGGATTCACGCATCCCTGGCACGCCAAGCAGATACAAGGTCTCTTGGATTGAGCGCCAATCGGACTCCGCAACCAAAACCGCATTGCCACGCTTACCAGTGATCTGCACAGGTTCGTGATCACCTAGCGTAGAATCGATCAGTCGATAAAGATCGGATCGTGCCGAGGTGGCTGAGACGGTTTTCATGGTGAAAACGTGCGTAATTACGGACGCTTTTACAAGTCGTAAAATTCTCTTCTCACATCATCGCCCGCTGAATTTCAACCGGCTTCATTATCTAGGATTTTCAAATCAAGACCAGCTCGTGCAACGATATCGATCGCAACAGCATCCTTGATGCTGTCATGTGGAGCTGGAAAAATCCCACAGCGAATCAGTATGGCGACAATCTGATAAGGTTTCCTAGAAATTGCATCCGATAGCTTCTCAGCGGTAATCGGGCGGTGGATTCTGATTTCCCTCATCAAGCCAGATTCTGTTGATTATGAATAAGTTTGAGTGGCAAATTTTCACACCTTCGCATCCAGCCACTTTCCTCGAAAATGCAGCCGGATGAAAATGATTACCTGCGTGAGCAAATCAAAGCCGAAGACGATCCAGACGCCAGTCAGGCTGATCCAGCCGAAATGAGCCAGCACCCCGAGCACCAGCACACGGGAGAACAACATACTGCCAAATGCCGCGCGCATGACCATTTTCGTAGCGCCAGCACCGCGCATCGTTGTTTTCAAAATCATGCATGTGGCGAAAAGCGGCTGGGTGAATGCACAGACGACGAGCAGGGGCGCGGCTAGATCCAAGTGAACCACACTCCCTGGAGCCATCACACCGATCAGCCATTCTCTCGCCACCACGAAGAAAACACCCATCACACCCATCAAGATTACGGCGAATTTCCAGCAGAACCTCACCACCTTCACGGCCATTTCCTTAGACCCTGCCCCGAGGTATTGCCCGGTGAGAGCCGATGCCGCCGCCGCTATCGCGAAGCCCGGTAGGAAGCTCATCGACTCCAGCCGTATTGCGATAAAATGAGCCCCCAGCGCTCCCTCCTCCGCGAGACCCGATATCACCCGTATGCCAAAGGAATGGATCGTCCACATCCCCGCGATTTCAAATGCCTGCGGCACGCCCACACGCCAGATGCGCATGACCGTCTCTCCATGAAAAGCCAGACCTCGCCGTGTCCATTTCAGCCCCTCGCGTTTTTTCAAAGCCAGCATCACCACCACAGTCACAAGACCCGCCGCCCAGCCAATCACCGTGCCGAGAGCGATGCCCTTCACTCCCATTCCCCCAAAAGGCTCGGGGCCGAACACTAGCAAGACGCTGCACGCCATGTTCACCACATTCACCACCAGCATTGCCATGAAAGGTGTCCTCGTATCACCGGAACCACGCAGTGCCGCATTCACCGCAAACATCCCTCCGGCCACTGGGCCAGTCCATGCCAGCATGCCGATGTAAGTCTTCGCCTCCACCGCCGCCGCTGGCGTCAGCCCCATCCATTGGATAAGATGTATCCCTCCGTATTCCAAAGCAAAGAACGCCACTAGCCCCGCCGCAGTGCCAAGCCAAAGCCCTTGGCCAAGACCCCGGTTTGCCAAAGGTTCGTCCCGTGCACCCGTCGCCCGTGAGACGAGCGCCATTACCCCGGTGGCCACTGCTCCTTGGAAAATATTGATGAACCAGCCGACATATCCGCCCAGCCCCATCGCATCAAGAACGGCGACCCTTTCCGCACCCTCCACCATGTGCCCGGCGATAAAGATGTCCGTCATGCCTACGAAAAATGCCAGCACCTGCTCCATCAGCGGCCACATTGCCAGCGTCAGCACCTGCTTGCGCAACGACATCCCACCCAGCTTCCCGCCCAGCCGGATCTCCTCGCCACGCTCGCTGGCCTCGACTGATATTCCCGGCTTACTCATCCGCGCGGACACTTGTCCGCTGAGCGAGCCGTTTCAATGATTCATTCGCCAAGCATTTCACATCCGTCGCATGTAGTCTGGCACCTGATCCCTCTGACGCGCTGGTGACACCGCGCTACTAGAAAAAGAAATCACCGCCCCAATCCCCGCCGCATGTCCGCCGCCGAGCCTCTGCTCCACTTCGAACTCCGGGAATTTGAAACGCAAACGGCTCAGCCACCACATCGCAAAGCTCCACACCGCCAGCAGCGCGCCACATGCAGCAACCGCCGCTGCAGCGGCCAATTTCATCCAAGCCGGGATCTCGATTTTCCGCTCACTGGCCACTACTTTTTTAGCAGGCATTGGTGACCTCTCGCCATCCGGTATCGTCGCCATCGTCTCCTCGGCGGTTCCTTCGATCATCCGCTCCATCCAGTAGATACGTATCGACATCTGCACGAGGAATGCCTCCAGCTGCTCGAAGGGATTGGCGGTCGCAAAAGCTTTCATCACCGAACTCTCGAGCGCCCTACGCTGCTCCGCCGCAGAGACGGCATCCGTTAGCACCGGGCTGAGATACGTCGCTGCACGCTGCGGAGTATTGAGATAGTAATAGATGATCACCGCAGGCTTCCCTACGGAATACAAGCGCTCCACTACCTCCTCTTCACGCACCTCAGAGGGGATCCGCTGCTCCCCCCCGAAGACATAGATATACATATCGATGAAGGAATCCTTCCCATGATAATTGATAAATGCCTCTAGATCCTTCTGCTGACGAGTATCCAAAAGGTTCTGCGGATCCACCAGATGGGAGGTCGGCTTGTTCTCGAAATATTGCACAAGGAATTCCTCCGCCACTTCGTTATCGTCCACCTCATCCTCGGCAATCTCCTCCTCGGTTGGTTTCTCCACGTTCAGCGGCACCTCTTCAACTTTTTCCTCCTCGGGCAAGGGGCCTAAGAGCAGCAGCGTATCGCCTGCTATCCAGCCATCTTCCACCATTTCCTCACGTGAACCCTCCTCCCACAGTGGAAGCGGCGGCTCGGTCACGGCCAGCGCAAGCACCGGGATGATCAGGAAGGTTACGAAAAGTCTTTTCAAAACTCCGCCTCCTCTTCGTTACCTTCCGGCACCTGTTCCGGCGTTCTGCCGCCGCGCCGTATCTTTTTCACCAAATCTTCCACAGCCACAGGTGTAGCTACCTTTCGCTCGAATCTCTCCGGATCCCTCCGTGCTTGGCGGCAGCGTTTCCTCAATATCGTTTTCAGCTGTTTGATGCTCTTAAGCAAACCCTCCGCATATTTCCCCTCCAGCCAGTAGGAATGCGCCCGAGAGAGGCAATCGAAGCTATCCTGCTCCTCGAAAAACGGATCAAGCAGGTAGCCAAAAGTAATGCCCGCCGATTTCGATTCCGGATCGATCACGAATAGCACACCCGCCTCGTTCGGCTTTTCCACCGCCACATCCTCGAACACTCCACGGTTCAACAACCAAAACCCAAACTGCCTCAAGTTTCCCGACTCCCCGAGCGTCCCGCTATACACCGCGATGAACATCTGAGGAAAACTCTCGCCAAACGCCTCCATCGCATCCTCCAGCTTGTCTCGCTCATTTCGACGGAAAATACCCGCCGCATCCGTGAGGCTGCGCAGCTTCACCTCTACATCGCCAAACATCCGATCAGCGTCCACCATGGAGAACCCGCAGTGAGGACAACCCGCCGCAGCACGGTGGATCCTCTGCACACATCGGGGACATTTCATGGCTTGGTGAATTTTCTACTGATTTCCCAGTATTTCGTCAAAACTAAATACCCCAGCCCGCCTACAGAAAATCGACAACACAGCCCCTTGTAGTTTTCCTAAAATTCGCTAGAAATATTGATCATGCCACGCCTGCCCATCACTAAAACGCCGAAATGCTATGTCGGCGGAGCTTTCATCCGCTCAGAAAGCAACCGCACGTACGAGATCGCCGATGCTTCCGGTGCTTTTTTTGCCAACGTCCCCCTCTGCACCCGCAAGGACGTTCGTAACGCCGTGGAAGCAGCAGCAAAAGCAGGTGCAGGCTGGGCGCAACGCTCCGGCTACAATCGCGGCCAGATCCTCTACCGCATGGCGGAAATGCTCGAAGCACGCTCCTCAGAACTCGTCGATGCCCACTTCCCAGCAAACGCCGCCGAAAAGAAACAGGCCGCAGCAGAAGTCACCGCCACTATCGACCGCATCGTCCACTACGCCGGATGGACAGACAAATACGAGTCCCTCCTCGGCAGCGTCAACCCCGTCGCCTCAAGCCATTTCAACTTCTCCGTCACCGAGCCCATGGGCGTCATCGCCGTCTCTGCACCCGATGAAGCCCCCTTGCTAGCCCTCATTTCCATGATCCTCCCGATCATCACCAGCGGCAACGCCGTCATCGCCCTCGCCTCCGAGACCAAGCCCTATCCCGCCATACTTCTCGGCGAAATGCTCGCCACCAGCGACCTCCCCGGCGGTGTCATCAACCTCATTACGGGGAAAAACGCCGATATCCTCCCCACCTTCGCCACCCACGAGCACATCCGCGCCGTCTCCGCCTACGCCACCCCCGAAGAGCGCAAAACCCTCCAAACCGGCGCCGCAGAATCCGTGAAACGCACCAAACTCATCCCTGCAGAAAAGCCCTACGACTGGTTCTCCGACCAAGCACAAGGCCTCTACCACATCCGCGATTTCATCGAACTCAAGACCACCTGGCACCCCGTCGGCTGATCCG
>JANRFH010000003.1:109851-249857 GCA_030725745.1 Akkermansiaceae bacterium | reverse complement strand
GCACCTGACTACGAATCAGGGGGTCAGGGGTTCGAATCCCTTCGAGTGTACCATTTTTTCCAAAGCCCCGCCTTCGCAAGATCGCGGGGCTTTTCTGTGCCCGGGAATGAAAAGGCAGTGATATCTTTTAAAGTATTGGCACAAAGAGGAGGCTGCGTTGTGATTTACCCGCTTTCAAAAGATGAGTTATTTACCCTTTTTTTCGAAAACTGACCATGGACTCACTTGATAAGATCTTCGATGCACTTCCAGCGCTGGTCGCCGCATTACGGGAGGGAGGATTCCTAGAAACCTTTGACCAGCGCACCTTGGTGCGAGCCAACGGTTACGCGAACGGCTCGTGTATCCAATCCCTGCGCATCAAGGAGGACAGCCCGGGCAATGGGTCGATAATCGCGGAGGTAAAGGGGACGGAAAGCTTACCATACAGGGCACGCATTCTTTTTAAAACTTGGAAGGGAAAGTTGACTCTGAACCCTGCGTCATGCACCTGCCCTGTCAGCTATCAGTGCAAACACCTGGCGGGCGTGATGTCCTATCTCGAAAAACGGGCTGCGAAATACAACCCGCCTAACAATCCGCTCCACCCCTTATTTGATTGGGAGACAGAGGACTGGCTGAAGCGAATGAAAATGGCAGTCGCCAAAAACGAGGCCGCTACCACCAAACCAGCCACCCCCTACAACAAAATCCTCATCTACTGCATCGAGAAAAACGCCTACCGGGAAGAAATCGTGCTGAATCTTCGCGTCGGCACTTTGAAAAAATCCGGCGAGATCTCCCTAGATCGCTCGCTTGCCACAGCGGATGTTTCGCGCCCGCCGAAGTACATGAGCGATGAGGATCTGCCGCTCGTCATACGTTACCGCGCACTCCAGCGGCAGCATTACGACTACCAAGGACTGAAGCTGGAGGGGAAAGAATGCGGGGCTTTTCTCGAGGATCTCATCGACACGGAAAGGCTATTCATCGTCATCGACATAGGGTCGCGACAGTCGATGCACTCCGTGAAAGCAGAGCTGGGCGAGGAAGAAACCGTGCGAGCCGTCTGGCAGCAGCTTGAGGGAAATCGCACTAAGCCTGCTCTGGAATTTTCCCGCAAGGGCACCTCCTTCACACCTACCGAGCCGCCTTTCTACATCGATTTTGCAACCGGTGATTTCGGGAAACTGAAGAGCGACATCCCGGGAAATCTCTTGAGAATGTGGACAAGCGGCCCCGCCATCCAAGGAAACTCCGCCCAAGCAATCGGCGAAAAACTGGGGAAAATTCCCGGCAAGCTCCTCCCCTTGCCCGTGAAGCTGGAGGAAAAACAAATGCCCACCTCCAAGCCCGAGGCCATCCTCAGGATTTGGCGGACACAAATCGCCAGACAGACGACCATCCTAGCGAATCCATATTACCGCTACGGAGAAAGTCCTCTACTCCTTCCCGCTGATACCGCCGAGCTCGTCTCCACCCACAGCGTGGTGCGCGGAAACACCCGCCTCGTTTGGCAGCGCGATCCTGCCGCCGAGGAAAAACTTCTCAAGCGCCTCTGGAGCAAAGGCTTTGAACCTCTCGCCGCCTTCACCCCCACCCACCTTCTGAACGAGGAGACTTTCCATTCCCTCCTCCGTGTCGAAACCGACTACAACGACGTCATCGCTTGGTTGGATTTCCTCGAAAGTGAGGACGCAAAAGCTCTGGAAAAAAGCGGCTGGAAAATTGAGGTCGACCCAGAATCCGGCCTGAAACTGCACGATGTCTCGGAATTTTTCCCAGAGATCGAGAGCGACCCAGACCACGGCATCGATTGGTTCCGCTTCGATGTCAGCGGCGAGCTGGATGGGAAACGCTTCAGCCTCATCCCACACATCGCCGCCGCCATTGAAGAGGGCATCCTCGAGAGCATTCCATACTCCGCAGACGATCCGCAGCCCGGCGAAAATAGGGTTGGCGAGTTCATCCTCATTCAGTGCGAGAACCCAGCGGACGGCTACATACGCTTTCCCTCCGCGCGTTTTGTGGAAATCTGCCAACAAGTCGCCCACCTCTTCCGGGGCGGGAAAGCGGATGGGCCCATACGTCTGGATCGCCTCGGCGCAGCCGATGTCGCGGACAGCCTTGCCATCGATTCCTCGGAGACCACGCGCAGTCTCGCCCGCCTCGCCCGGAACCTGAAAAACATCGGTGAAATGTCACCTGCCACCATCCCCGCCGGGCTGAAAGCGGATCTGCGCGCCTATCAGACAGAAGGTTTTTCCTGGCTCCAGTTTCTCGCGGAAAACGGCCTCCACGGCATACTAGCGGACGACATGGGTCTCGGCAAAACCATCCAAACCCTCACCCACTTGTGTGCGGAAACAGCGAAAAACCCCGGCCGCCCCTCCCTCGTCATCGCTCCCACATCCGTCGTGCCAAACTGGGCTGCGGAAGCTGAAAAATTCACCCCCTCGCTGAAGATCCTCGTCCTCCACGGCGCGGAGCGTAGCGATTCGTACTCTGAGATACCTACTGCGGACGTAGTAATTACCTCCTACCCCCTCCTAACTCGCGATATGTCCGTCCTAGGAAAGCAGGACTGGCACAGCATCGTCCTCGACGAGGCGCAATACATCAAAAACCCCAAGGCCATTGTCGCGAAAAACGCCTGCAAGCTCAAAGCCGCCCACCGCATCTGCCTCTCCGGCACCCCGATGGAAAACCACCTCGGCGAGCTATGGAGCCTCATGCGCTTCCTCATGCCCGGCTTCCTCGGCGATGAAAAAACCTTCAACTCCCACCTCCGCCGCCCTATCGAGCGCGACCGCTCCAGCGATGCACAGCGCGCCCTTAACCGCCGCATCTCCCCCCTCATCCTGCGCCGCACCAAAGACCAAGTCGCCACCGAGCTACCGGAGAAAACCGAGATCATCCACCACATCGACCTCACAAAAAAACAGACCGACCTCTACGAGTCCGTCCGCGCCGCCATGGACAAGCGCGTCCGCGATGCCATCGCCGCGAAAGGCCTCGCCAAGTCACACATCATCGTCCTCGACGCCCTGCTCAAGCTCCGCCAGATCTGCTGCCACCCGCAGCTTCTCAGCCTTCCCGCTGCGCAGAAAATCACCGAGTCTGCCAAGCTCGACTACCTCACCACAGAGCTCCTCCCCACCCTGTTAGAAGAAGGCCGCCGCATCCTGCTCTTCTCCCAGTTCACCTCCATGCTCGCCCTCATCGAGGCGCATTTGGAAAAGGAAAACATCCCTTTCCTAAAACTCACCGGCCAGACCAAAGACCGCGCCACCCTCGTCAAAAAATTCCAAGCCGGAGAAGTCCCCGTCTTCCTCATCTCCCTCAAAGCCGGCGGCACCGGCCTCAATCTAACAGCCGCCGATACCGTCATCCACTACGATCCTTGGTGGAACCCCGCCGCCGAAAACCAAGCCACCGACCGCGCCCACCGCATCGGCCAGAACAAGCCCGTCTTCGTCCACAAGCTCGCCTGCACCGGCACCATCGAAGACCGCATCCTCGACCTCCAGAAACACAAATCCGCCCTCGTCGAAGCCCTCCTCTCCGAGGAAACTTCCAAACTAAAAATCGACTCCGAAACCCTCTCGCACCTACTTTCTCCGCTTGATTGAAGAGCCGCAGATCCGGCGGAATAGCTGTTTTACTAAGCGTTGATGCCTACTCCACCGGAGTAATCTCAATCCACCCGTTGATATTGAGCTGTTTGTTTGAGTCAGCGGCCTGTTTGTAGATTTCGTCGAGCTGCTTTTTGAGGTCTTTTAGGTCTTCGAGGCGCTTGCGTGAGGGGGATTCGCCTTCGCCATTGGTTTCGCTATGGCTGTAAAGTAGCATGTTGTGATACTTCACTTTGCTTTTGACGAGGGCTCCAAGGATGTGATTTGCCTCGGATGGCGAGTAGGTGCCTTCGATGAGCTTGAATGTCTGTTTGGAGTTCATGGTCGGGAATTTATGTAATAGAGGATCATTGTGCGATCTTTTCTGGTGAATTAGCTCGTTGCTCACTGATCCACGTGAAGAGCATGACCCATAGGGAAAGCGCGAGCGCGAACAACGGGATCTGTAGTAACGAAGGGAGGCAGTAAATGATGGTCACGAGGGGGATCCAGACACCCCATGTGGCGAAGAGAATGGGAATAATGACATATCGGTAGTAAGTGGCGGTGAAAAAACGTGAGATGCCTTTTATAGAGTAGTCGGAATTTTTCCAATCGTAGAGCCACGCACCGCTGGGTGCTGCGATGAGTGGGTTGTAGATGAATTGATCCACCACTACCTTTGCGAGCACGACCGTAAAGGTGACCTCCGCGCCGAACCAATGCTCCTGCATGCGGTAAAAGAGATCGACGATCATTCCCGTGATTCCCCAGAACGGGATGGTGAAAAGTAGGTTGGAGAAATTCCGGCGAATAAAACGGCCTTTCTGGAAGACGACGATTCGCATGATTTCCGGAACCAAAGCGCCCGCAATGACCGAGGCGACGAAGGTGTAGCCGTAGCCGAACTCTCCCTTTAATTGCGCAAGCTGATTGAGCCAGCGGGTGGTGGGAGGATAGAAATAATAGCACAGCAACAGGGTGAGCATGATTCCCTGAACGATGAGCCCTGGGATCAGGTTTGCCTTTGCAGCGCGAATTCCGGCCAGCCACGGAGCCTCTCTTTTTGTCGTAGTGGCTTCGCTGGAGTTCACGGAGCGAAATGTGTTTCTGGTGACCGAATCTAGCAACGGCAAATTCCCTACGCCAAGAATCCCTCCCAAAAGAACCAGCTCAAGCATGATAACCCTTTCATAATACCTTGCGTGTGGCACCCGCCTAGCTATGAACGCACGCGTATGTCACCACTTGTTTTCCTTACTCTTGTCCTAGTTCTTGGGGTTGCTGCCCAGTAGATCGCATGGAAATTCAAATTCCCATCGATCCTGCTTCTATTGGCATTCGGCTTTGGATTGGGGCAGTTCTCCGGTGTCCGTATTGACGATTTCCTCGCATCTGGAGACGGGCACAGCAGTCCGCTGCTTTCCGCCGTAGGTCTTTTCGTGGCGATCATCCTTTTCGAGGGCGGTCTCACGCTGAAATTCTCTGAACTTAAAGAATCCGGGCTGCCAATCCTACGTCTGTGTACGGTTGCGGTGGCGCTCTCCGCCGGTTTGACAACGGCCTTCATGGTCATGGCACTCGGCTATGATATCAGACTTGCCGCACTCATCGGCTCCATTCTCACCGTGACGGGGCCGACGGTGATTGCGCCGCTACTCCGCCATGTGAATCCGACTCGGAAAATGGCCTCTGTCGTGAAATGGGAGGGCATCGTAGTTGATCCCATCGGCGCGATTCTTGCGGTGCTTGTTTTCAAAATCGCGATGGCGGGCGATATGGCGACGGCGCAGGCGGACAGCCTTAAAGCGATCGGCATCATGTTGGCCGTGGGTATTCTGGGCGCGCTGTTGCTTGCGAAGATCGTTGAGCAGCTTTTGAAACGTCACTTGGTTCCAGATTACCTCCAGCCGGTCTTCCTGTTGGCGGTGGTGGCTCTAGCATTTACCGCTTCGAACCTGTTGGAGAAAGAAGCGGGGCTACTGACAGTGACTGTGCTAGGCATTGCGCTTGCAAATCAACGTGCGGTCTCTGTTCGGCATATCCTAGAGTTCAAGGAAAACCTCCGCATCCTTATCATCTCCCTACTGTTCATCATCTTATCCGGGCGTATTTCGGCGGAAGATCTGGGTGGTGCTTTGTGGAAAGGCGGCTTCCTCCTGGCCTTCCTAGTGCTCATCGGCAGGCCGGTTTCTGTTTTCCTATCCCTACTTTTTTCCAAAGCCACCACGATTAAGGAGCGGTTCTTCCTCGCCTTCCTCGCGCCTCGCGGGATTGTAGCTGCTGCGGTCACATCCATCTTCGCACTAGAATTTGAAGAGGCTGCCGCAAACGGAAGGTTCGGGCCCGAGCTTTCTCCTGTCATCGCCGCTCAATCTCGCGAGTTGGTAGCACTGGTGTTCCTCATCATTGTAGGAACGGTAATGATCTACGGTCTCGCCGCTTCTCCGCTCGCAAGGCGCCTGGGTCTCGCGGCCAAGGAGGTTACCGGAGTCCTCTTCGCCGGTGCCGACAAGTGGGCGCGCATGGCCGCTGCGATACTAAAGGAAGACGGCTACCGCGTTCTGCTTCTAGATACGAATTATTCTAACGTCTCCGCCTCGAAAATGCTGGGCCTCGAAGCGCAGCGTGCAAACATTCTTTCGGAATTCGCCGAGGAGGAGCTGGATCTCAACGGTATCGGCACACTCGTGGCGGCCACGCCGAACGATGAGGTGAACTCTATCGCCGCGCAGCGTTTCATCCACCAATTCGGCCGCAAAGGTGTCTGGCAGCTTCCCCCCACCGAGCGTGAGGGGCATCATCGCAAGTCCATCGCTGGAGAAATCCGCAGCCAGTATCTTTTCAGTGATAGGCTAGATCACAACGACATTTCACGCATCGTCGCGATGGGCGGGCAGATGAAAAAATCGCAGATGACCGAGAAATTTAACTTTGCGAAATTCAAGGAAACCTATCCCGGCTCCATCGTCATGTTCCTCGCGGATTCCAAAGGCCTCCGCCCTGCCGCCGCAACTCTCACGGATGTTCCTCTCGGAGCCAATGTGTATGCCCTCATTCCCAAGGAAGAGCTTCCAGCTGCAAAACCGGAAGCCTCTAACAGCTCTAACGGCGACTCCTAAAAGTCGAAGAGCAGCTCCTGTGGATCGTTCTCCTCGGTGCCTTTGCCCTTGCCTTTCGAGGCCTTGGGTTTGGTGTCTTGGGTAATGATATCGGCGTCTTCGGCAGCCGTGATTTCGGCGATTGGACTCTCGGCCATGGCGTCCACTATTTCAGATTCGCTGTCTTCAGCGGTAGAGAGTTCAGTGTCTTGGAATGCAACGACGTGGGATTCGGCTTCCTGAGTATCGGTGTCTTCGATTTCGGCAGGCACAGCCTCGGTGTGCGGGACTTCGGTAAGGTCGGGCGCAATGGTGTCGACAGAATCAACGTGAAATTCTTCCTCTTCGGGTGTTTCGGGCATGGTTTGCGCAGCCATGGCCGGGCTTGCGTTTCCAGAGAGACAGCGGCTGCCGATGGCGATCCAGTCCTCGGGCTTGCTGTGATCCGATAGCAGAGATTGGGCGATGCCTGCATCGAAGAAATCCCATGCGGCGGAGAGTTCTTTGTGGGGTGTGTCTGGTAGGGCCGCTGCCAAGGCTGCGAAATATTTCTCCCGGACTTCGCGCCGCGCAAAGGCAAGGGAAGGAGCCAAAGCAGAATCCGGTAGCACCAGAACCCTGCCGGCCAGACGCAAAAACAACGCTTTTTCCATGCCTGTGCCGTCTATCGCAGAAAGTAGGGAATTCACATGGGCGGCAACGATTTCCCCAACCGATGGAATGCCGTTCTGTGCATTCAGCGCGCTGACCCTCTGCCCGCAAAGAGGCTCGAGAATACGCATCATCACAAGATCCATAAGCCCTTCGCGGCTACCGAAGTGATAATTGATTGCGGCGACGTTCGCCTTCACTGCACCCGTGATATCGCGCACGGACACGAGATCAAATCCCTTCTCCGCCACCAGCACCTCGGCTGCATCCAGCAATTTCCTTTTTGCACCGGTCAGGGGCACTTTCAAAATACGCACCCAGACACCCAAGCGTGCCCCCTAATATTGTCAATCTCCGACCCTACGCGATCACGTGGTTGCAATATACCCAAAACCTGTTAAATATTAATGCGTGTAAGGGATAATGCACACTTGCCCCCCCAAGGGCCCAAGGGCGCCGGAATTATGGACTCCGGCGCCCTTGGTTTGTACAGGTGTCTCGATTTCCCAGCTTGCGTCCGCGCTAAAGCCCCGTAATTTCAAGGAATGCTCCATAAAATTCTTATCCCGGCCATGGTTCTTTCCGCATCTGCATTCGCTGCGGACATCACAAAAATCCCATTTGAAACCGCCGCCGGCGAAACAACTTCACTTGAAGCCTATGCGGGCAAGGCGGTCATGATCGTGAATGTCGCCTCAAAATGCGGGCTTACCAAGCAATACACGGCGCTACAGGAGCTTTACGAAGCAAAGAAAGACGAAGGCCTAGTGATTCTTGCCTTCCCCTGCAACGACTTCAACGGCCAAGAGCCGGGCACGATTGAGCAGATCGAGAAATTCTGCAAAACGAAGTATGACGTCACTTTCCCGATCATGGCGAAGATCCACGTGAAGGGCGAAGAACAGCACCCTCTCTACGCAGCCTTGACCGGCCCAGACGGCGCTTTCCCGGGTGATACGAAGTGGAATTTTGGGAAAATCCTCATCGGTCGTGATGGCAAGCCGGTGGCGAGGATCGAGCCGAAGACGACACCGGATAGCGAAGAAATGGCGGAAGCGCTTGAGAAGGCGCTGGCGGAGTGAAGATCGTATTTTTTCACCGCAAAGGCGCGAAGACGCCAAGGCAGGGGTTATGAAAATCGATATGTTTTAGGAACTTTGCGCCTTCGCGGTTCCTCACTCTTCAAAGCGCTTTGATCGCATCCATGATGCGATTCGTCAGGGCTTCGTAGCCTTCTTTGCCGGAGTAGGCTTTGAACTCTTCTGGTGAAAGCACGATAGGTGGGCCGACTTTTACGGTGATGCGGGCGAAGCGGATTTTTCCTGAGCCTCGTGGGAGAGCTTCATCTGCGCCATAGATTCGGACAGGCTGGATGGGGACGCCAGCTTTCGCAGCGATGAGGCCGACGCCTGGTGCGGCCTCGCCGATTTCACCGTTGAGCGTGCGCTGGCCCTCTGGGAAGACGAGGACGCGCCAGCCTTCCTTGAGTTTGCGGATGACCGTTTTCATGGAGGACATGTCTGGCCTGTCCTGATCCACGGGGATGGCGTTCCACTGTGGGTAGACCCATTTTGCGGGGCCTTTGAAAAGGGTCTTGCGAGCGAAGAAGACCATCTCGTCTTTGTAGAGGTTCCCGATGAGTGGGGGATCGAGGAAGCTTTGGTGGTTCGAGGCGATGAGAACGGGGCCGGCCTTGATGAGGTTTTCATCGCCGATGATGCGGAGGCCGAAAAAGGTGCGGTAGGCGGCGCCGAAGGAGAGCCAGCCGAGCCAGTAGATCCACCGCATCATTTTTCCCCCGGTAGCTTCTTCGGGGATCACGTAGGACGGTTTTTCCGGAAGGGGAAAGCCTTGATTGCGGAGGATCTCGATGGCGGCTTCCGTGACGCCCTCGATGCTGTGCTTCGAGGTGTCTAGCACGGTGGCTCCATCGGCGACTTTGAGTGGGGCGGTCTTTCGCGAGCTGTCCGCAGCATCGCGTTTCTCGACAGAATCGACCTCGCCGTCATCGGAGCGGCGGCTGTTGCGAACTGAGGGGTCGGCGTCGATGTAAATTTTATAAGGCGTTTCCGGGAAAACGACGGAGCCGATGTCGCGGCCTTCCATAACGACGTGGGTCGATTTCAGGTAATCGCGCTGCATGGCGACGAGCTTGTCGCGCACTTGTGGGATGGCGGAGACGCGGGAGACGTTTGCATTGATTTCCGAGGAGCGGAGGTGCTCTGCGGGATCGTAGCCATCGATGGTGATGGTGGAAAAAGTACCATCATGGCCGCAGACGATTTTCATTTTTCCGAGCTGTTCGATGACCGCTGCGGGATCTGTGGTGTCAGTGCCGTTTTCGAGGAGTTTCCAAGTTACAGCGCGATACATGGCGCCGGAGTTGACCATCACGATGCCAAGCCGTTCGGCGAGCGAACGCGCAAGGGTGCTTTTTCCCGAGGCGGCTGGACCGTCGATGGCGATGGCTTGGTAGGTCATTTTAAAATCGTCGGAAGGATGAAATCTTCGGCCTTGGTGCGTTCGTGGCGAATGGCATCGAGGTGGTGTGCGAAGCCGGGGTAGGAGGTGTTGATGCAGTCGGTTCCGTTGATGACAGTCTCGCCTTTTGCGAAAAGCCCGGCAATCGCAAATGCCATGGCGATGCGGTGATCGCCGTGGGATTCGATGGAGGCACCTTTGAGTGGCTTGCCGCCGTGGATGACCATGCCGTCTTCGAATTCTTCTACATCGGCTCCCATTTTGCGGAGGTTTTCCACGGTGGTGGTGATGCGGTCGGTTTCCTTGACGCGCAGCTCGCGGGCGTTGCGGATGTGCGTGTCACCCTCGGCGAGAGCGGCGGCAACGGCGATGACGGGAATTTCATCGATGAGATTGGGGATTTCCTCTTCGAGCAGGGTCGTGCCCTTGAGCTCGGCGCCATGGATGGTGATGTTGCCGATGGGCTCGCCGGAGGAGTTGTGGTAGATCTCGGAAATGCTTGCTCCCATGCGCCCGAGCACCGCGAGGATGGCGGTACGTGTGGGATTGAGCCCTACGTCCTTGAGGAGGAGGCGTGAGCCATCCATCGCAGCAGCAGCGACGAGCCAGAAGGCGGCGGAAGAGATGTCGCCGGGGACGGTGAGGTCACAGGATTCCGGCATTTGTCCACCGGGGATGGAAATTTTGTTTCCGTCTGTGCGGCAGGAAAGCTGGAAGGCGGCGCACATGCGCTCGGTGTGATCGCGCGTGATGGATGGCTGGATGACGGAGGTGATGCCTTCGGAAAATAGCCCGGCGAGTAGGACGGCGCTTTTTACCTGCGCGGAGGCAACGGGCATCTCGTAAGTGATCGGCTTGAGCTTGCTGGGATGGATTTTCAGCGGGGCGCAGCCGGGTTTTTCTCCAAGCGTTTCCATTTTAGCGCCCATTTCTGCGAGAGGCGTGGTGATCCGACCCATGGGGCGCGAGGAAAGCGAGGCATCGCCGAATAGCTCGGAGGTGAACTCCTGGCCGGCGAGCAATCCGGCGAGCAGGCGCATGCCGGTGCCGGAGTTCCCGCAGTCGATGGGGGATTCCGGAGCGGTGAGTTTCATCGAGGTGCCGTGGATGAGGAGTTTCACGGGGCCGTAGCCTTCTAGCTCCTCGATGACATCGAAGCGCGCGCCGAGGGAGCGCATGGCTTTCAGCGTGTTCACGCAGTCTTCGCTGGGGAGGAAATTTGTGATTTCGCAGGTGCCGTTGGAGAGGCCGCCGAAGATCGCCGCGCGGTGTGAGACGCTTTTGTCGCCAGGGACGCTGAACTCGGCATTGAGCGAGGTGATGGCTTTGACGCGGAGTGTGGACATGGGTGGGAAAATATTCATGGCAGGGTGTCGCGGAGCTCCTTGGCCCCGCTCAGCCAACGGTGCACAAGTTCTTGGTCGGGACTTTCGAGCGATGCAAGGATTTCGCGCAGTTCGGCGATGGTTTCGTGAAGGGCGGGGATGATGGCATCCCGATTTTCGGTGAGGATCTCCGCCCACATCACGGGATTTCCCGAGGCGACTCGCGTGGTGTCTCTCAGTCCGCCGCCGCCGAACTGGCCCATCGCGGGGTCTTTGAGTGAAATTTTCGCCGTGGCAGCAGCGGTGACGTGGGGCAGGTGGCTGATGCGGGCGACGAGGGTATCGTGCTCCGCTGCGCCCAGCCATGAAGTGCGGCAGCCGAGCAGTTTCCAAAATGCTTCCAAGGCTGCGCAAAGTTCTGAGGAGGCGGCGGAATCGTTGGTTAATAGGCAGGCGGCGTTGTTGAAAAGACCTGCGCGAGCCGCTGAAAGGCCGTTTTGCTCCGATCCGGCCATGGGGTGGCTGCCGATGAAAGGATTGCCGCTTTTTTCAAGAATCGGCGCGAGTGAGCGGTGCGGCGTTTGTTTCACTGATCCGACATCCGTGATCAGGCAATCGGCTGGTAGCCCGGCATCGATGGCTTTTTCCAGCAAATCCGGCATAGCACCGACGGGGACGGCGAGGATGAGTAATTCCGTGCCAGCCACGGCCTCGGCGAGATCTCCGGTGGCGTGGGCGAGTCCCAGTTCCCTCGCGGATTTCACGGCTTCGGGCTTTCTGAACCAGAGGGCGACGCGTTTTTCTGAACCGAGGGCAAGCGCGATGGATCCCCCGAGCAGGCCGCCGCCAAGCACGCTGATCTTTTGGAAGTTCCTGTTCATAAAAATGACCGGATCCATGGGTATGGACCTGGTCGAAAAGGGTTTCTCAGACGATGAGTTTACGCCGGAGAATTAAGGCACGCGGAAGTATTTCTTCTCGGATGCTGGGTAGGTAGGGTCTTGCACGAGAGTGCCGCTCGGGATGTCGCGCACGTCTACGAGCTTGTTGTTGTAAGGGCTGAAGACGAAGCCTTCTTTGCCGGGAACAGGATTTGCGAAGGCGTAGTCGCCTTTTGGTTTCACTGCTTTGTCCGTGGTGGTTCTTGGCTCTTCTTTCGGTTTATCCGTCAGCTCATCTCTTTTCTCCATCTCCTCACGCTTCTTCTGGATATCTTGCTGTTCCTGGCTGGTCACGGAACCCTCCGGCTTATCGCTCGGGCCGCGTTTGCTACGGGGCCTGTCGTCGATGGGGTAGCAGGAAGCGAGCGCTACGCATACGAGCGCTGGCGCGGAGAAGGATAAATTGATTTTCATGGCGGTGTGAATGGATTGAGAGAAGTAGGTGAGTGCTTGCGCTTTTCCACCTATTACTACCACCCCAATATGGCTGCCGAATCGCATGCGTCAAGCAGGCTCATAGGTTGAGCATGATTTTCATCCACACTGCCGAAACGGAAAAATCCCCCGTCGAAATGGCTCCGGCGGGGGATTTGCGGTAAGGCGGGTTTTAGAATTTCCAGAAGAGGTCGACAGTGATGCGATCTTCGATCAGGCCGTCGTCCTCAGGGGTCAGTGGGACTTCGTAGGCAAAGCCTAGATCGACTCCTTCGGAAATGCGCGAGCGGAAGCCGATGGCAGCTGTGACAAGGTCTGGATTGGTGCGCGAGTTCGCAGCGCCGAAGTTCAGCAGATCAGAGCCCTCAAAGGTGACAGCGCCGGGAACGGCGCCACCTGCTTGTGAGTTGAAAGCGGCACTTCCGTTGCCCGCTTTGAGCACGTGGTGCCAGTTTACTTCCACGAGTGGGATGAAGAGCGGGGTGACTTCATAACTGGCATGTGCGCTGACGAACGAGCTTGTGCTCTGATCATTGTCTACCGAGATGCGTGCTCCGGCGGCTCCAGCAAGCTCGAAGTCTCCCCACATTTTCAGGGCGGTGGCGATGAGGTTCACCACTCCGTCGCCTTGGCCTTGGAAGACATCGTCGTTGCCCGTTGGCATTTCATAAACCAAGGAGCCGCTCATCACGAATTCATCGACGGGATCGTAAATGAACGCGTATTTTAGGCCGAGCCCGATGTTCGCAAAGCCGGTCTGATCCGACCACAGCGCGGTGTTTCCCGCATTGATGTCCACGTAGCCGTCTTTCGTCGCGACGATGGAAAGGCGATCGTTGAGTGCGATTTCAAACTGGAGCGCGTAAACATCCACGTCACCTCCCATGGGCAGGTTTGCAGCACCAACGTTCACGGTACTCGGCAGGCTGTGGTGCATATAGATCGGGTGGATGTTCGTCGACGGTAGGGCGAGGTCGAACAAGGTCGGGTTGGAAATGGGGCGGCGCACGTTTGCGAACGGTTCGTTCGATTGTGCTGCGGCCGGAAGCATCGACATTGCCGCAATGGTGGCAGTTGCTGCGATGAGCGTAGAGGTGGCCGGGATAGGTTGGGATTTCATGGTCTATATTGGTTTCAGTTGGGCTTGCAGCTCTTCTGCTGCGAAGCACAAATATTCTCACCAATACCATAGAAAAACGCTACGCAACCGCCCTCCACCACTGCGCATATCTTGCTGTTTTTGCACTACGGCGTCTCCGGCAAAGCGGCCAGAAGCGGCTCTCCTGTAGCTGGGTCATCTAGCACAGCCCGTCCGCCATACTGCATCCAGCGGTAAGCGACGATCCACATCAACCACATCATCGGGAATGCAAACAAAAGCCCTACGATCAACGCAATGCAACCGGCGATGATGACCAAAATCGAAAACAGAAGAATCACGAAGAGGTTGAGCCCATTGCCACGCGTGAGATTCCAGCTGTATTTCAGAGACTCAATGATGCCCATGTCCCTCTCTACCATGGCATTCATGTAAGCACCTAGACGCACCATCAGAAATATGCCGGGGACTATCAGGCAAATGAATCCTAACGTGACGACGACCATATAAATAAAGTAGGCGATAAAGCCTTTGATAAGCCACCTAGCGCCGGAAAAAAGCATGCCGATATCAAAAGAATGCCCGGAAGCGATACGCAGCCCGATTCGCGTTGCCCCAAGCATGAAGAAAACGCTGATGATACTCGAAATCAACGAACTGAACGGGCTGAGTTGATCGTCTCCTCCAGCGTAAAAATTGTAGCTAACACCCGAGCCGTTGTCGAAATCCTTAGAGAAAAATTGGCCCGTGGGTTCCAACCCCATAGCGTGATCCAATACCTGTAAGCCAGCAGAGACGGCCATGCTGATGACTACATAGATGATCGTGATGATCAGAATAGGGCCGATGTTGTTCACCGTAAGATCAAAGGCGCGCTTCACGCATGCCGTCGCGATGATCGGTTCACTTCCAGGCTCTATTTCTCCTAGTTCACCCGTGGTCGTTTGATAGGCGAAAGGTTGCTCGGCAACCATACCTGGATTGGGGATCAGTGGTGCCTGAGCAATAAGCTCCGGGACTTCGAATGCTGGTAACCAATCGGTCATCCGCGGATTCCAGACCAAGTCCTTCGTCGGATCTAACTCACCGGCGGTAATCATGCGCTTGATTTCCTCAGAGCTTACCGGGCCCAGCTGCTGCCCATTTTTTGCGAAATACCAATCGTTCATTGGAGGAATACCTATTTTATCCATACCCATCAGGCAAACCAATTGCCGCCCAATGATATTTCTTCCTCCGCTTCTACACATCCTGTAGGGCTTTTCATTAGTAATGAGAAAAACTCGGGAGTTCGAAACGCGTTTCCAGAAAATCAGCGTCTGGAAATCGGATCTCGCCACAGAGTTTAGGGTCGCCGGGGCGATCCACGCTCAGATGCACCGGAGTCGTTTCCTCACCGGCCTCGCATGGGATCTCATCGCTGCTGGCGCCCTTCTTCATGGAAATGGCAGGCCGAAATCCATCCTCATGCTCGGTGTCGCCGGCGGGACCGCACTCCGCACCCTGCGCCATCTCTTGCCTGAAGCGGAACTCACGGGCGTGGATCTCGATAGCGAGCTCATCGAACTCGCCAAGGAAGAGATGAGCCTTTCAGAAACTGAAGCCCGCATCGAAATCGCCGACGCCTACGCGTGGATGAAAAGCAACCGCCGCAAGTTCGACGTCATCATCGACGATCTCTACCTCGCTGGCGATGAAGACGTCTTCCGCGCCGATGAGTGCGATAGCGACTGGCTCAGTCTCGTCCAGAAATCCCTCGCGCCCGGAGGTATTCTCGCGCTCAACCTCGTCATCGGCACCGGCCACCGCGCCAAGCAAACCGCCACCCGCAAGCGCCTCGCCGCCCTTTTCCCCACCGTCCGCTCCCTCACCACCCCGGACAGCCTGAACGAAGTCCTCGCCGCCGGGGAAACAGTCGCCACCACCACCCGTCTAACAAATTTCACCGATCATTTCGATGACTGGCGCGACCGTATGTACTGGAAACGCATCAAAATCCGCAAGCTAAGCTAATTTTTTCCCTTGGAGTTTGCCGTTTAGAATTTCGAATTTCGAGCTTAGGATTTTCCCACAACGTGTCCGACCTCTTCTCCAGCCCTAAGGTGAAAACCGACAAAACGGCAACATCCGCGCCGCTCGCCACCCGCATGCGCCCGCGCACGCTCGACGAAGTCCTCGGCCAGAATCATATCCTCGGCGAGGGCAAGCTCCTCCGCCGCGCCATCGAGGCAGACCGCTTCGCCTCCCTCATCTTTTACGGCCCCCCCGGCACTGGGAAAACCTCATTGGCCGGTGTCATCGCCCTCACCACCGGATCCCGCTTCGAATCGCTCAACGGCGTCGAATCCAACGTCGCCGAAATCCGCGAAAAAATTGCCCAAGCAAAGATGAATCAGGATTTGCGCGGCGAGACCACCATCCTGTTCATCGATGAGATCCACCGCTTCAACAAAGCCCAACAAGACGTCCTCCTCCCCCACCTAGAGCGCGGCACCGTCCGCTTCATCGGCGCCACCACCCACAACCCCTACTTCTACGTCAATTCCCCCCTCGTCTCCCGCTCCCAGATCTTCCAGCTCGAAGCCGTCGATGAAATCTCCATCAAAAACCTGTTAGAAAAGGCAATTTCAGATCCAGAACGCGGCCTCGGTGAAATGCAAATCACCGCCGATCCCGAAGCCCTAGACCATTTGGCAAAACTCTCCGACGGCGACGTCCGCAAAGCGCTAACAGCCCTTGAGCTAGCCACCGTCCCCACCCAATCGGAAATCAACAATCAACAATCATCAATCCACATTTCTCTGCAGATCGCCGAGGAATCCATCCAACGCAAAGCCGTGCACTACGGCGATGAAGGCCACTACGACACCATCTCAGCTTTCATTAAATCCATCCGCGGCTCCGACCCCGATGCCGCCCTCTACTGGCTCGCGAAAATGCTCCACGCCGGTGAAGACCCGCGTTTCATCTCCCGCCGCCTCGTCATCGCCGCCTCAGAAGACATCGGCCTCGCCGATTCCGGAGCACTCCGCGTCGCCCTCGATGCCCACCACGCCCTGGAGTTCGTCGGTATGCCCGAAGGTCGCATCCCATTAGCCCACGCGACCGTCTACCTTGCCACCAGCCCCAAGTCCAACAGCGCCTACGCCGCCCTAGGCGCTGCCATGAAAGACGTCGAAACCGGCCGCACCCTCGCCGTCCCCGAGCACCTCCGCACCCCCACCTCGAAGAAGCTCACCGGCAAGCCAGAGGATGAGATGAAATACCTCTACTCCCACGACTACACCGGAAACTACACCCCCCAAGCCTACCTCCCCGAAGGCCGCGCCTACTACCACCCCGGCGATCAGGGATTGGAAAAACGCATCAAGGAGCGGCTGGATTTTTGGCGTTCGCAGCAGAACCCACCCTTCAAACCAGATTGAAAGCCCTCCTTTAATCTCCCGCACACTTTTAAAGTAGATGGCCTTTTTCTTTAACTCTCCCCCAACCTATTGAAGTGAACTTTTATTCTGAAGCCGATTTCCATTAATTCTGGAGCCCATCGAATTGTCATGAACACCTTAAATCCAAATCTGACACTCCTCCACTCCCTCATTTCCGAGTGGGAGAACGAGTGCGTGGAGTTCAAGGAAGCCAACGACAACTTTTCAACCTCAGACATTGGGAAATATTTCTCCGCGCTCTCCAATGAGGCAAATCTCCGTAACCGCAGCTCTGCATGGCTTGTCTTCGGCGTAAACAACAAGACCCGAGAAACCACTGGCACGACTTACCGGTCTGAAAGCGAGCGCTTGTATTCACTGAAAAAGCAAATCACTGATGGCACCGGCGCGGGAACCTTTCGCGAGATTCATGAAGTCTTTGACGGCGATAAACGCATCCTCCTTTTTGAGATTCTACCAGCGCCCCGAGGCCTTCCGTTCGCGTGGAGCGGCCACTACTACGCCCGTTCACATGAATCGCTAACGGCTTTGAGCGATGAAAAACGCGACGAAATCCGCTCCCAGACAATGGCTCCCGATTGGTCTGCGGTCATTTGCCAAGATGCCTCCATTTCAGATCTACATGCTTCAGCAATTCTAAAAGCTCGCGAAGCATTCACTGCCAAACACAGCGGCAGAATTGATGCCGAAACCATCGCCGTATGGTCGGACAGCGATTTTCTCGACCGTGCTGGCGTAACCATTTCCGGGCATATCACACGGGCAGCCATCTTGCTCTTAGGCAAACCGGAAAGCACACATTTCATTTCCCCCTATGTCGCCGAAATGACTTGGAAACTAGAGGGCGAGGAGCGCGCTTACGAGCACTTCCATCCGCCATTCATCCTTACTTCATCCCTCCTTTACCAGCGCATCCGCAACCTAAAGCTCACCCTCCTCCGCCCGGGCGACCTTATCGCCTTCGAAGTCCCGAAATACGACCAACGTATCATTCTCGAGGCTCTTCACAACTGTATCGCCCACCAAGACTACACCCGAGCGGAGCGAATCGTCGTCACGGAAAAGCCGCATGAACTCATCTTTCAGAACGCTGGTTCCTTTATCGACGGCACTCCCGAAGATTACATCACCACCAACAAAACGCCCACCCAATATCGTAATCGCTTCCTCACCACCGCAATGGTCAATCTCCGGATGATCGATAAAATGGGTTTTGGAATTCACGATGTCATGTTCCGCGGTCAAGCAAAGCGCTTCCTACCTCTCCCGGAATACGACTCCTTGGATCCCGCCCACGTCACACTCACCCTTCCCGGCCGTTTCCTCGATGAGAACTATAGCAAAGCCCTAATGGCGCATCCGGATCTTGGTTTCCCGGAAATCATGGCTCTAGATTTGATTCAAAAAGGTCGTCAGTTCTCCGAAGACCATCTCATCTCTCAGCTCAAAAAGAAGAACCTCATCGAGGGTCGTAAACCCAACTTCCATGTCACCTCATCTTTGGCTCTTAGCCAAGAACAGCGCGCCGACTACATCAAAAACCGCGCCTTCGACGACCCTTATTATTGCCATCTCATTTTGAATTATCTGAAACAATACGGCCGAGCCACACGCAGCGATCTTGATATGCTCTTGCGCGAAAAACTCTCAGCCACCCTTTCCGAACCTCAAAAAACCCGTAAAATCGGTAATCTTATCCAAAAACTTAAACATAATGGTGAAATTACCCTCATCGGCAAAACCAAACAGGCTGTCTGGATCCTAGTCAATTCTAGTCAGACTTTAGTCAATTCTAGTCAATCCCGCCAATGACTCTAGGATCGAGAAGGCGCAACGCGATCTAGGCCTCCAGGGCGTCAAACAGTTAAAATCCAGTGTTTTTCGTCCCATGACTGAATTCCTAAAGGATCTTCTCCTATGAAAATCGACATCCTCACCCTCTTCCCAGACATCGCCCTCTCACCCCTCAGCGATTCCATCATCCAGCGCGCCCGCGATGCGGGTCTTGTGGAAATTTGCGCGCATAACCTTCGCGATTGGTCGGACAACAAGCACCGCCGTGTCGATGATTCGCCCTGCGGTGGCGGGCCCGGGATGGTGCTCCAGCCGGGGCCTCTCGCCGCCGCGATCCGAGAGCTGAAAGGGGAGGGGACTCGCGTCATCCTCATGACCCCGCAGGGCAAACAGCTCAAACAGGCACGTTGCCGCGAGCTTTCCTCCGAAACGCATCTTCTCATCGTCTGCGGCCACTACGAGGGCATAGACCACCGCATCGTCGAGACGCTCATCGATGAGGAAATTTCCATCGGCGACTATGTGCTCACCAACGGAGCCATCGCCGCCGCCGTGCTCTGCGATTCCATCATCCGCCTGCTGCCCGGAGCCCTCGGCGACTCACAATCCGCCATCGAGGAATCCTTTTCCGATCCCAGCCTGTTAGAAGCTCCATGCTACACCCGTCCGGTCGATTTCGAAGGGCAGAAAGTCCCCGAAATCCTGCTCTCTGGAGACCACGCGAAGATCGCTGCATGGCGCATGGAAAAAGCGGCCGAGCGCACACGGCGGAACCGCCCCGATCTCTGAACCTCCTCAACCCGGCAGGGCGAGGCTGCTGGCGCGTTGGTCTAGATCGCGTATCGCCGCCATGAAGATGCGGTGGGCTTCCTGGGCGCTTTCATAAGGTGAGAAGTAGTTCGTCAGCGCGCCGTCAGTGCCCTCTTTTGTGGACATCCAGTAGAGGTGATCGGAGGACTGGAGCCCGCCCCATGTGCCGATGAGTTCCCCATCCTCGGTGGCGTGGATTTTTTTCTCCAGCGCTGAGATGGCGGCGATGGCTTCCTTCTGCATCGCATTTCCCGACCATGCGGAGAGGTCGCGCTCGGCATCCGCCCATGAGGTGACCTTCTTGCAGTCATACTCTTTCGAGCTGCTGTAGATGGATGCAGCTTCCGATGGCGTGACCCATTGGGAGCCTGCTTCGATGAGGATTTCCGGGACGCGTTTCCAGAATTCGTAGATGCCGTTTTCCTTTTTGTTGTGCTCGCCGATGGACTCGTAGTCCATGAAGAGGTTGATGAGGTCGCCGGGGGATTGGCCGATCCAGTCGGTGAATTTTTCCCAAGTCAGCGGGAATCCGCTCCATGAGGGATCGGAGAAACGGATGGCGAGGTCGTTCGAGAGCGTGTGGTTGCGCAGGAGCGTTTTGATGCGCGCGGTGTCGGGGGCGTGGTAGAGGAAATTCGGCGAGTGTTGGCCATCGACAAAGGCCGGGGTGCCCTCGGCGAGGATGCCATCGAATCCAAGCGTCTCGGCTTTTGCAGCGATGGCGTTGTTGTAGATGAGCTCGGAATTTCTGAAAACGGAGGGTCGCACGGAAAAACACTCCTCCATGAGGTCGAGGTGCATATCGACCTGCCGCTGGAATTCCTTTTCCGAGTAAACGAAGGCGAGCGAGTGATAATACGTCTCCGCGAGAAGCTCCACTCCACCCGTCGCAACGAGTTTCTGAAAGGACTCCAGCACATCCGGGCGGTATTTGCGGAATTGCTCAATAACCGTTCCCGAAATGGACATGGCAATCCGGAAAAGCCCGCTGCTCTCCTCGATCTTGCGCTGGAACATTTCGTTGGCTGGCAGGTAGCACTTGTCCGCGATGCGATTGAGAATCTCGCGGTTCAGCCGCTCGTCTTCATAGCCAGCGTTTGATGCGCCAGTAGATACCGGATCCGTCAGGAGCCGGTGCGGCTGGTGCACCTGGAAATATAGACAAATGTCTGGCATGGGTTTTTGGGATCTTCGGTGGGTAAAAGGGCGTAGCTGCAGTGAGATTGCAGTCCTCTCTTAAACGGACTTCGACACACATTTCTAGCACAACGGAGGCCAAACCGCCAGAACGGTCATGTGACAGGATGAGCCGTTTCGATGCAAATGGCAGGCAAGCGGTTGCTCATTTCACGCAACTCACCATCAGTGAGCGAGTTGCAGCTTTTTAAGTTTCGGCTCCACGACGTATGCGCAGTAGCCGTTGCTGCCCTTATTCTCGAAATAAAATCCCTGATGATAGCGCTCCGCCGGGAAAAACTCTGCTGCTGGGGTGATTTCGGTGACGATTGGCTGGTTAAAATGCTCCTGCGCCGCCTTTTTCGAGGCCTCAGCCAGTTCTTTCTGCGCCTCGCTTGTGTAGAAAATCGCCGAGCGGTATTGGGTGCCAACATCGTTTCCTTGGCGGTTCAGCTGGGTAGGATCGTGCAGATCCCAGAACCATGCGAGCACACGCTCAAGGGTGATGCGGGTCGGGTCGAACACCACCTGCACCACCTCTGCATGACCGCTTTTACCTGTGCAGATGTCTTCGTAAGTCGGCTTTTCTACCGTGCCGCCCATGTAGCCGGAGGTTGCAGAATACACGCCGTCGATCTGGTTGTATGCGGCCTCGACGCACCAGAAACATCCTGCACCCAGCGTGATCGCTTCCGCTGCGTGCGGAATCTCAGGCATGGCAGCGGGGAGCTTTTCTTCAGATTTCATGGCTGGAAAGTAACCGCGAAATCCCGCCGCGCAAACCCCATCATGGTCTCCACGGCTCGTTCCCGCCCTTCGGCTGGAGGAACTTCGCATCCACTTCCTTATACCAATCATGAAGCATGCCACGCATCTCGCTGACGCGTTCTGGCTGCGCTTTTGAAAGATCCTTCTTCTCACCGATATCTGCCTCTAGGTCGAAAAGCGCAACGCTTCCATCTTCGTAGTTCTCCACCAGCTTGTATTTCCCCATGCGTATCGCGCCGCCGGGGATGCCTTGCTGGTTGCTGTAGTGCGGATAGTGCCAGTAGAGCGCGTTGCGTCCCAGTGGCTCACCTTTCAGAGTAGGAAAAAGATCTAGGCCGTCGATTTCATGCTTCGTCTCATAGCCCGCCGCTGCGGCGAGTGTAGGAAAAAGGTCGATGGAGCAGATCGGATCATCATTCTCAGAACCCGGCACGGTGACGCCCGGGTAGCGGATGATCCAAGGCTCGCGGATGCCGCCCTCGTTGACCCAGCCCTTGCCGCCGTTCAGTGGTAGGTTGCTCGTCGGCCAGCCTTCGGAGGTGGAGAGTCCGCCGTTGTCAGAGGTGAAAACGATGATCGTGTTTTCCCACTCGCCGTTATCTTTCAGCGCATTCACTACATCGCCCACCGCCTGATCCATTGCCTCTACCATCGCCGCGTAAACCGCGTGCTTCTGGAGAATGCGCACCTTGCCGGTTTTTCCACTCGCCGTGGTGATCTTGTCGAATTCCTTCCCGGAAACTTTCTTCGCTTTTTCCTGATACTTTTTCACCAGATCCGGACGACCGATCAACGGCGTATGTACCGAGTAGAATGAAAGGTAGGTCAGGAATGGCGTGTCCTTGTTTCTCTCGATGAAGCCCACCGTTTCCTTCGCCAACCGCGCGGGCAGATGTTCGCCATCCGGGCTCTCTTCCTGGATCTCGGGATTCTTGAAAGGCGCGAAATATTTGTTCCCCGTGTAGGGGCCACCAGCCGAGTATCCGCCGATGTTTACATCAAATCCCCGGTGCTGCGGGTAGCCGGCCTCATCCTCTCCCAAATGCCATTTCCCGGCGAAAAACGTCGCGTAGCCTTGCTCTTTTAGCGCATTCGCCAGAGTGATTTCGTCCTTTGGCATCTCGCGAATTAGCGGCGCCGGATTGAACTTCCCGCTCCTCATGGCACCCCCGCCTTTCGGGAAAAAATTCGTGGCACCTACCCGCGTCGGATATTTCCCGGTCATCAGGCTGTAGCGCGTCGGCGAGCAAACGGGGTTTGCCGCGTATCCATCCGTGAAACGCATCGCCTCCTTCGCCAGCGCATCGATGTTCGGCGTTTCGTAAAAACAATCCGGATTGTTCGCACCGATGTCCATGTAGCCCAGGTCATCGACGAGGAACACTACGACATTCGGCTTTTCCGCTGCAGCCAGAGATACGCCCGCAAGCATGAGCAGAAGGATTTTGCGGATGCCGCTGACACCTTGGTGGATATTGGATTTCAGATTTTTCATTTCGGAAAAGAATTACTCATACGCTCGTCTTTGGGAAACATTTCATCCTCCGCGGCAACGGTTTCCAAACCACCCAGCGCATCTACTGGAGGAACAAATCCACCGCCATCACCTCCGAGGTGCCCTCCGAAGCCGGCTTTGATGGCGGTTAGTCGCGCGGGTTACGCATGGTTTGAATTGCGGCTACCATTTTATCGAAGCTTTCGGTTCCGATTTCGGATTCGTTGATAAAGTGAGGCTCTCCGGATTTCCCCGTGACCTGGAGTCTGCGCTGGCCTTCGTGAATGCCTTCCATAAGCACGACCTTTTCGATGGCATCTCGATCGTAGCGTTTTGAGTTTCCGACTTCCCGGAAGTTTACAAAATCCGAACCCACCTCGACCCGATAGAGCATGCGTGGAGCGACCCCGAGCAAAAACACGACGCCGATGATTGGAATCAACACGATCTTCGAGCGACGACCTTTCCACCCCATGCTCATATCGCTTTTCCAGATTTCTGGTAAGCGCTTCATGCAAATCGAGACGCCACCGACAATCAAAATAATTCCTATCAAGGGCATAACGACGGCTACGTAAGCCTTACTTTTCAACGTGAGCAGATCGCCCTCAGCAACTACTTCGGTACAACCGCTCATCGAGCCGACAACAAATAGCAGTAATAGAAGCTTTAGGTATTTCGTCATCTGTCGTTGCTATCCAATCCTCCTGGCCGTGTAAAGAGGTGCCGTTCAGATCAGCTTTTCAGTAGGACACTACACGAAAGGTTTCGAGCCTAGACCTCCGCGAGGGTCGGCAGAACGGAGCATCTTCCCTATTGAAAGTTGGAGCTTGAAAGTTGAGAGTTAGAAATGCCCGAAACACGCCTCGAACACGATTCCATGGGCGAGCTCGCCGTCCCCGCCGATGCCCTCTACGGTGCCTCCACCCAGCGAGCGGTGGAAAATTTCCCCATCTCCGGCGAGACCATGGATCCCGCCATCATCCACGCCTACGGCCTCATCAAGGAAGCCGCCGCCATCGCAAACTCCGCACTCGCCACCCTCCCGCAAGAACTCGCGGAAGCCATCTCCACCGCCTCACGCGAAGTCGCCGAGGGCAGACACGACGCCCATTTCCCCGTCGATGTCTTCCAGACCGGCTCCGGCACCTCCACAAACATGAACGCCAACGAGGTCATCGCCACCCTCTGCCGCCGCGCCGGAACCGATGTCCACCCGAACGACCACATCAACCTCGGCCAATCCTCCAACGACACCTTCCCCACCGCCCTCCACATCGCCGCCTGCCAGCTCCTGCACGACCTCCTCATCCCCGCCCTTGAAGCCCTCCGACTTTCCCTCGCGAAAAAGGCCGACGAGTTCCATCCCGTCCTCAAGATCGGCCGTACCCACCTCATGGATGCCGTGCCCATGCGCCTCGGCCAGGAGTTCTCCGGCTACGCGAAACAGGCGGAGCGCGGCATCGACCGCTGCCACAAGGCCATCAAAGCTCTCCTCGAAATCCCCCTCGGCGGTACCGCCATCGGCACCGGCCTGAACCGACACGAGAATTTCCCGGAAACCGCCATCGCCAACCTCGCCGAGCGCACCGGTTTCGAATTCCACGCCGCCGAGAACCCCTTCGAAGCACAAGCCGCCCGCGACGCACTCGTCGAGGCACACGGCCAGCTCAACGCCATCGCCACCTCCCTTTTCAAAATCGCCAACGACATCCGCCTCCTCGCCTCCGGCCCCCGCTGCTCCATTGGCGAGATCTCCCTACCCGCCATCCAGCCCGGCTCCTCCATCATGCCGGGCAAGATCAACCCCGTCCTCTGCGAATCCCTCACCATGGTCGCCGCCCGCGTTTTCGGAAACCAGACCACCGTCACCTTCTGCGGAGCCGGTGGCCAGTTCGAGCTCAACACTTTCATGCCCCTCCTCGGCCAGACCGTGCTCTCATCCATCCGCCTCCTCGCCTCCGCCTCCACCGCCTTCGCGGAAAAATGCGTCGATGGCATCAACGCCAACGAAGCCCGCTGCGAAGAACTCATCGAGCAATCCCTCTCCATGGTCACCTCCCTCGTCCCCCTCATCGGCTATGACACCGCCGCCGACATCGCCAAGGAATCCATTTCATCGGGAAAAACCGTCCGCCTTCTCTGCGAGGAAAAACTCACGGACCTCGGCATCACCGCCGATCAGCTTGAGCAAGCCCTCGACCCGGCGACGATGGCCGGGGAATAAAATCCAATATCAAAGATCCCCCGGCGCATCTGACATCCCCGTGCCATCCAGCCGCTTCCCCGTATTCGGATCGATCCCGATCATCACCCAGACATCCTTGATGATGCGTGACGCCATCTCCCTGAGCAGCGGATTTTCACGACTGATACCCCGAACCCCGATGTTGATCGATGGTACCTGACCGTTTGGAGTGTCCGCCGATCCCACATCCACGAAGAGCCTACTTTCTAGTTCCTTCACCGCTGCATCCTCGTCCGCGACATTGAATTTCTTCACCAGCCCCAGATCCGTGACGACCTTGCGCAGCCTCTCATCCTTCCTTAGCTCCACATCGATCTTTTCCGCCAGATCCTTCTGTTCCGCCATGGAAAGATCCGCCCGCAACGGCAGTGGCACCCAGATTTTGTCCGGCTTGTTCGCGCGGTATTCCTTCAGCCCGTAGAGCGCACCTCCTCCGAGTAAAGCCACTCCCACCGCCGCTAACGCAGCCCATAACATCCACCGTTGCATGTCACACGTTTATGCGGCATCCATCCTCCAGCCAAGCCGTAAAATTAGACATGGAATATCCTCTCACCCACGCCACCCGCCACACCCTCCCGAACGGACTCACCCTTATCCTCGATCCTGATCCCGCCGCCCCGGTTATTTCCGTCCAAGCATGGGTCGCCACCGGTAGCATCCATGAAAACGAGCACCTCGGCACCGGCCTCTCCCATTTCCTCGAGCACATGGTCTTCAAGGGCACCCGTGACTTTACCTCCGAAGGCCTCGCCCAAGCCGTTCAGGCTGGCGGCGGCCACTGGAATGCCTACACCACCTTCGACCGCACCGTCTATTACATCGACGGCCCCTCCCACTCGCTCGATACCTTCCTGAAATGCCTCACCGGCCTCGTCTTCTTCCCCCTCATCCCCGAGGCCGATTTTGAAAACGAAAAGGACGTCATCCGCCGCGAGATCGACATGGGACTCGACGATCCCGACAACGCCTCCATCCGCCTCCTCCTCTCCACCGCCTTCGCCAAAGACGCACGCCGCCAGCCGGTCATCGGCCACCGCCACCTCTTTGATGAAATCCAATACAGCGACCTAACAGATTATCACAAGAGCCGCTACACCCCGGACAAAACCCACATCGTCATCTCCGGCGATTTCGATCCAGACGAAGCCCACGCCCAGATCCTCGCCCTCACCGCCGATTGCAAAAACGTCGCCGGCCCCGAGCCGCACCTCCAGCAAGACGACCCCCAGCTCGGCTCCCGCGAAGCATTCGAAACCTTCGCCGTGCCCACCAGCCGCCTCTGCCTTTCTTGGAAAACTCCCGCCCTCGATCATCCGGACGCCCCGGCCTACGATCTCCTCGCCGCCATCCTCGGCCGTGGAAAAGCCTCCCGCCTCCACCGCTCCCTGCGCAACGACCGCGAGCTCGCCCTCGAAATCTCCGCATGGACATGGATCGATCCCGGCCAGCCCGGCCTCTTCGCCATCTCCGCCGAGTGCGCCCCGGAGAAGCGCGACGAACTGAAATCTGCCATCCTCTCGGAAATTTCAGAACTCACCGCATCCGCCCTCGACGAAGAACTCGCCAAGGCGAAACGCCAGACCGCCGCCAGCCAGTTCCGCACCCTCACCACCGCCTCTGGCCGCGCCTCCGACCTCGCCTCAAACTGGCACGAAGCCCGCGACCTGAATTTCACCCGCAGCCACCTTGCCGCGATTAATGCCGTCAACGTCGCGGACATCCGTCGCCTCGCCCAGACCCTCACGGAAAACAAACTCACCTTCACCTCCCTCGATCCGGAAAACTACGCCCCTATCGTCGCGGAAAAGAAAGCCGCCGCCGCCCTCCAAGGCATCACCACCCACACCCTTTCCAACGGCCTCCAGCTCGCCCTCCTCCCAGATCACCGCGTCCCCCTCATCCATTTCCAAGCCGCCGCCCGCGCCGGCCTCGTCTCGGAAACCCCGGAAAACAACGGCCTCAACCAGCTCTTCGCCTCCACCCTCACCAAAGGCACCACCACCCGCTCCGCCGATGATATCGCTCTCGCTCTAGAGTCCCTCGGCGCAAATATCTCCGCCTCCACCGGCAACAACGCCCTCCTCGTCCAGGCCGCTGGCCTCTCCGTCGACACCCACCACATCCTCGACATCTTCGCCGATGTCATCCTCCACCCGACCTTCCCCAGCGAGGCAATCGCCCGCGAAAAAGCCTCCCAGCTCGCCTCCCTCGAAGAAGCCCTCACCGATCCCCTCCACTGCTGTTTCAAAGCCCTCCGCCGCTCCCACTACTTCGGCCAAGGCTACGCCCTCGACTCCCTCGGCACCGTCGCGACATTGGAAAAACTTCACCGCATCGACCTCGCCGCCCACCACTCCCGCCACTTCAACGCCGCCAACCTCACCCTAGCAGTCGCAGGTGATTTCGATCCCGCCGCTCTCATCGATCTCCTCGAAAACCACTTCGCCGCCCTCCCCAAAAGCGAAGCATGGTCACCCCCACCATCTACTATAAACACCGGAGAAACCGTCACCCACATCCTCCCCAAGAAACAGGCAGTCCTCGCCATCGGCTACCCCGGCACCGGCGTCAGCGATCCCAAACGCCACGCCCTCGCCTTCATCAACGAACACTCCTCAGACATGGCCGGCCCCCTCTTCGGCCGCATCCGCGAAGAACTCGGCCTCGCCTACCGCGTCGGCGCCACCCAGTTCCTCGGCTTCGACCAAGGCATGTTCACCTTCTACCTCGCCACCTCGCCCGAGCAGATCGACCTCGCCACCACTGAGTTGAAAAAGGAAATCGCCAAAATCGCTGCCGAAGGCATCCCGGAGGAAACCTTCGCCCGCGTCCAGTCCACCGTCCTCTCCGGCGCCGCCCTCCAGCAGCAATCCCCCTCCTCAAACGCCCGCCACGCCGCCCTAGATCTCCTCTTCGGCCACCCCGCAGACTCCCACCGCCTCCTCCCAGAAATCTACAAAACCCTCACGCCCGCCGAAGTCCGCGAAGTTGCAAAAACCATTTTCTCCGCCGAACCCACCATCTCCATCGTCCTCGGGGAAAAATCTCTAGCGTAGCTGCCGCGTCCCGCCGGAAAAAGAAGCCGGTAACTCAGCCCGGTTTGCCTTGAAACGCCCCGCCATCCCGAGGAAGCTCCGCCCATGGATCCTCTCCTTCTCAAAGTCCTTCACCTCGCCGGTGTCTTCGCCCTCTTCTCTTCCCTCGGTGCCACCATGCTCGGTGGGTCGAAACAAAAATCTGCCTCCATTCTCCACGGCGTCTCCCTTCTCCTCATTTTCCTCCTCGGCTTCGCCATGCTCGGCAAGCCACCTTCCGGCCAGTTCTGGTGGATCGCAAAAGTCGGCCTCTGGCTCTTCATCGGCGTCGCGCCCGTGCTATCGAAGAAAAAGCTCATGCCATCGTGGATCGTCCTCACTCTCTGCATTCTCGCCGCAACTGCCGCTGGCTATCTCGGCATTTACAAGCCGTTTTGATCTGCGGCGCAGTCACGGGGCAAACCAGCACTTCATTTCTCCTCGCGAGCCTTACTTGTTTTAAGCTTTGCCAGCGCTTGTTCGATATCCGATGCGTCTAGTTCGACCTCTTTGAATTCCTTAATGGTCTTCGCCATGTGCTCGACAGCCTTCGCATACTCGACGTAGCGGAAGTCCTGTTGTTTCTCCTGATCGACTGGATGATTTCTAGATGTTTCTTCCAGGGTCTGATCCCAGAAAACGACAACCTTGATCGGGTATTCGCGCTCGGTGCCGTCTCCATGTGAGTCCCATTGCCACCACTCCATGCCGATCAACTCATAGGCGGCAACCTGGGGGCCGAATGCCGAATAGGGCAGGATCACTTCGCTTGCTTGAACCGTGGAGGTAGCCAAAGCAAAAAAGAACGTGGAGATGATATGCTTCATTTTTGTGCCGATTGGCGAGACTCACGCTTCAACCTCTCCGCCTTCAGCATCCCACAACCCGCAGCGACATCGATGCCGCGCCTTTGTCGGAAGGTGCAGGGAATCCCTGCGGCGCGGAGGGTTTCCTGAAACTCGCTTCCCGAAGCACTGCCGACTCCTTCGTAGCCTTCGGTTGGATTGAGTGGGATGAGGTTTACGTGACTTGGTATACCCTCTAACAGTGCGGCGAGGCGCTGGGCGGTTTCTACGGAATCGTTTTTCCCGGCGATCAATGTCCACTCGAAAAAGATGCGGTTGCCCGTCTGCGATGTGTAGCTGCGGCAGGCGGAAATGAGCGTTTCCAGATCCCACTTCTTGCTCGCGGGCACGAGGGCGGAGCGCTCCGCCTCAGTCGAGCCGTGCAAACTAACAGCGAGGCGATATGGGCGCTTCTCCTCCGCCATGCGCAGGATGTGCGGCACGTAGCCGACGGTGCTGATGGAGATGAAAGACGCCCCGATGCACGACCCGCGTCTATCAGAAACGATGCCCATCGCCTGCATGACGGCATCGTAATTGTGCAGCGGCTCACCCATGCCCATGAGCACGATGTTGCGAAGACGGCGGTGCGGATGTGTCTCCGCAAGCACACGGCGCACGTGCAGCACTTGGGAAACAATTTCCCCGGCGGTGAGGTGGCGCACAAATCCCATTTGCCCAGTCGCACAAAAGACGCAGCCCATCGCACAACCCGCCTGAGAACTAAGGCAGGCGGTGAAGCGACCTTTGTATTCCATAAGCACGGTCTCGATGACTTGGCCATCGGCGAGGCGGAGGAGGTATTTGCGCGTCAGGCCATCGCTGCTGTGGATTTCATCGGCTTGTTGTGGGAGATCGATGAAATACTTTTTCCCTGCGCCTACGTTTTCTGAAACCCATTTCGCGAGGGGAGGGGAGAGTGGGGATGCCGCTGGATCAATGACCATTTCCCGATGGATGGTGCGGAAAAGCTCCTTCGCGTGATGGGCGCGCACGCCGTTGGTGGAGAGTAATTCTTCCAGCTCGGGAAATGATAGCCCGCTCAGTGATGTAGACGCGGCATCTTTCACTAGTCGACTGGCTGGGCGCGGGGAACTGGAGGCTCCTCGACCGGCTGTGCTTTGAGGGGGGCAGGCTCCTCTTCGATGATCATCGCCTTCGGCGGCTCAGGCACGGGTTCCGGCTCCACATTCGGGCGGATGAGGATGGCTTTCGGCGGATCAGGCATTGGCTCAGGCTCGGGCTCTGGCACAGGTTGCGCTTTCGGCTTCACCTTGATTGGCTCATCCGGCGGAGGCGTCTTGCGCATGCGAATCTCCACCCGGCGGTTCGGCGCTTGCCTGTCCGCATCGCCTGAAGGAACGAGCGGATCACTCTCGCCAAAGCCACGCGTGATGATGCGTTCCGGATTCATTCGCATGGATTCCACTAGGTAGCTTTTCACCGCCTCGGCACGGCGCTTTGACAAAAGAATGTTCGCTTCGTCTGTGCCGATGAGATCCGTATGCCCCTCGATCCAACAATAGAGGTTCGGATTACGATCCATGAGCAGCGCAAGTTTCATTAGACCGATCTTCGCACTCTCGCGCAGCTCGGCGCGGTTGAACTCAAACAGTAGGTCGCTGGGAAGCAGGGTCTTCTTCGAAAGAAGGAGATTCGGAGGGAGATCAAGGAGCTGGTCGAGCGATTCAACACCATCCAGTTTCCCCTCAGAGACGAGGCCGTCGTTGCCGCGCTTCAAAAGCTCATCGGTGAAACTTGAAAGCTCGCCGTCGTCCAATTGCATCGCGCCGGGATCCACGGTGATTTGTCCCATCGCGGCAGGCTCCAGCTGTTCTTCCATCCTGCCGAGCTCGGGAAAATTATCTTCCATCTCAAAGCCTGCCGAAATGGTTTCCTCAATCGCCTCCAATGTGCCCTCGGCAAGAGGATCGGTCATGGTGAGGGCATACTCTGGATCAATGATTTCCGTCGACATGTCGATCTCGACATCTTCGGGAAGCATGTCGAGCAGATCCACTTCCTCCAGAAGAGCCGCGCTATCATCGGGCGGCGTGATGGTTTCCTCCTCTGGTATTTCCTGATCACGTTCGTAGGATTTCACCTCCACCTGGCGGATGTTTACCGGCTCTGTCGAGTAGTCTTCAGGCTGTTGGATACCTAGTGCGATCTTCACATGATCCAGTGCAAAGAACACCACCACATGCAGCAGGATGGATACGAGCATCGCAGCCACAGCCCAGCGTCCGAGATGCTCCTGCCCCGGCAAGCGGTAGGTGTCTGCGTCTCGGGTGTCGCTCCAGCGATACTCCTGCTCCATGCCCACAAGGATAAACCAAGGAATCGTGCTGGCAATGCCGGAAAAACATGTCTAAGGCGAGCGCGGCACTCTACGTGCTATATCCACAACGACACCAACAAATCATGCCTGCCAAGAAAACAACCAAGAAAGTCGCCGCCAAAAAACCCGCCGCGAAAAAAGTTTCCGCGAAAAAGGCACCGACAAAGAAAGCAACACCTGCTCCCAAAAAAGAGGTGAAAAAAGTAGCCACTAAAAAAGCTGCCACACCTGCTGTTAAAGCAGTCTCCAAGAAAGCCGCAGTGAAGAAAACAGCGAAGAAAGCCGCCGCCAAAAAGCCCGCGCCATCGCTCGAAGCCATCGCCAAAGCCGCCTACTTGAACTACCGCCGTCGCATGGAACTGGGGCTTCCCGGTGACAACGACAGCGACTGGCTCGAAGCCGAAAAATCCGTCAACGAAGGCTGAACCCCAACCGCTTAGACATTGATAACCTCTACGACGCCCGCTTTGATAAAAAGCGGGCGTCTCTCATTTAGGGTTGTCATTCCACAGCAAAAAGAGATAGTTCAGTTATCTTGATTAAAAGCGTTGTCATTCGACCGTCTTTTGATGGCCCGACGCGGATCACTTCTGATCCCACCCGCCGACCCCACGGCGATGCGGCTTGCACTGCTCCTTTTCCTGCCCCATCCGTCATAGAACCCCGAACCCATGAACCCCAGCACCCAGTCCATGCAACCTGCACTATTCGAAGAGTCACCCGTCGCCGCGCCTCCGAAAAGAAGCCGTCGATCTTCTGCCACCAGAGCCATCGAAGAATTCGGCCTAAAAGCGCCAACCAAACTTGGTAAAAACTATGTTCTCGATACCAATGTTCTACTCCATGACCCCGCTTGCCTTGAGAGGTTCAAGGAAAACCACATCTGCATTCTAGTCGATGTCCTAGCTGAGCTGGACAAATTCAAAAGCGAACAATCGGAGCGCGGAGCTAATGCCCGCCGCGTCCACCGCCGCCTAACAGATATTTTCGCAGCCTCCACAGCCGTGACAGGCGGAGTTCCCACCGAAGGCGGCGGCACCATTCGTCTAGTCATTTACGATCCCTCCAGCTGCCCGGACAACTCAGATCAGCTCAAGCAATTCTACCGCATCTTCCCAGATCGTGAGCGAGTCGATCACCGCATCCTCGCCGCTTGTGTCCTCGTACAGCAGCACAATCCCGACAGTCAAGTCGCCCTCGTCACCAAGGACATCAACCTCCAGCTCAAGGCGCGCGCCGTCAGCATCGAGTGCCAAGACTACCTCAACGACAAAGTCGATGCACGCGAGGTCTCGAACTACGATGTCCGCCGTATTGAGGTGGATGCCACAGAGCTGCACGGCTTCGCCAGCAAGGGAGAAATCGCCATCCCGCAGGATAGGCGCGAAGGGATTTCTGTGAATGAATACGTGCTCCTCTCCTGCGGAGAAAAACAGACCATCCCCGCCCGCCTTCAGGCAAACGGCCTCTTCGTTCGCCTCAACATACCCGAGGTTTTGAAAATCCCAGACGGCCAATCTCTCAAGCCGCTCAACCTTGGCCAGCGCTGCCTTATCGATGCGCTGCTCAATCCAGATATTTCCCTCGTCACCTGCTACGGCCACGCTGGCACCGGAAAGACCCTCGTCGCCGTCGCCGCGGGGCTGCACGAAATGTTCAACCGGAAATACAACGGCATCACCGTCAGCCGCCCAGTCGTTTCAATGGGAGACCAGCTCGGCTTCTTGCCCGGCTCACTCGATGAAAAGATGCGCCCATGGCTCCAGCCCATCCACGATGCGCTCGACCTCCTCATGCGCCCCAACATCCCGCTCGGCCCCAAGCGCAAACAGGTAAAACCAAACAGCGGCGTGCCACCGAAGAAGCCCTATGAAATGCTCATGGAGCAAGGTATCCTAGAAATCGAAGCCCTCTGCTACATACGCGGACGCTCGATTCCTAACCGTTTCTTCATCCTCGACGAAGCGCAGCAACTCACCCCGCAGGAGGCGAAAACCATCGTCACCCGCATGTCGCGCGACTCCAAGCTCGTCCTCGTCGGCGATCCCGCACAGATCGACAACCCCTACGTGGACAGCCGCAGCAACGGTCTCGTCTACACGCGGAACCGCCTCAAGGATCAGCCCTTCAGCGCCCACGTCGCCCTCAACCGCGGCGAACGCTCTGAGCTTGCAGAAGCAGGTGCGCAGTTGATGTAGATACTTTTTCATCCGCCACTTTCCACGAATAAGAAAGGTTGTGGAAACGGCGGCTCGCCGATAAAACCGTTTGCAGATGAAATATCCGACACGGTTTCAGCAAAAAACCCTCTGGAGCGCGGCCACCGGCGTCGCGATGCTGATCCTTGGTGCGCTGCTCGTTGGGTTGGTCTGGTTGATTGGGCAGCTCTTCGGTTTTCTTCAGCCAGTTCTCGTGCCGCTCATCGTTGCAGGTATCATCGCCTACTTGCTGGATCCCGTCGTAAGGCTACTTGAAAAACGCGGGCTCAGTCGGCTTTGGTCGGTGATTTCCGTTTTTCTCGCGACACTCGTCATCATCACTCTGCTTGTCGCCGCCGTGATTCCGGCTATCCAGGGAGGGCGGACATTTTTCCGAGAAATTTTCTCTGAGCCCGTGATTACCGCCCAAACCGAGCCCGGCGCAGTCGCCCAACCCGCCGAAACGGAAGCAAGCGATGCCCCGGAGGCAGAAGGCGAAGCGGCCGAAGAAAAAATGCGGATCACTCCTGACGATGCCCCAGATCTCGCACCTGCCCTCGCTCGCTCGCTTCACAATCTCCGCCAGAAATACAAGGACGGCCCGGTCGGCTGGCTACTGACGGAAACCACAGACGGCGGAGAACCCATCCGCTATGCCAACGGCTCTCTCACTCCTGACTCTCTGGATTTCTTCTGGCGCAGCCGGGTGTGGCGGATGCTGCATGACAACCAAGAGGAAATCCTCGGAGCCGGCAAAAGATGGCTATCCATCGGCTCCTCGAAAATCCTCAGCATACTCGGCCTCGTACTCGGCATGATCATGGTGCCGGTCTATCTATTTTTCTTCCTCAAGGACTCCGTCTCCATCCGCGAGCACTGGCACGAATACGTCCCGCTCCGCGCCTCACGCTTCAAGACGGAACTCGTTTCTACCCTCCAGGAAATCAACGGCTACCTCATCTCCTTCTTCCGCGGTCAGGTGGTGGTGGGAGTCATCGACGGCATCCTCGTGGGCATCGCGCTGTTCTTCTTCGATCTTCCCTATGCTCTCCTGATCGGCGTCTTCATGGCCATCCTCGGCATCATCCCTTACATCGGGAACATCCTCTGCCTCATCCCCGCCTGCTTCATCGCCTACCTCCACGCGGAGTCCGGGAACGCGCCTTTCGATCTTGAGCCATGGCCATACGTCGGCTTCGTGGTGCTAATTTTCGCCGGCGTCCAGCAGATCAACTCGCTCTTCACCGCTCCGAAAATCGTCGGCGACTCCGTGGGGCTTCATCCACTGACCGTCATTTTCTCCATGCTTTTCTGGTCGCTCGTCCTCGGCGGATTTGTCGGTGCGCTGCTGGCTGTGCCACTCACAGCTGCCGTGAAAGTTATATTCCGCCGCTATTTCTGGGAAAAGACCATGCGCGAGCCGGAAGCCCCTAGATACAACAGCCGGGAATCCGGAAGGGTGTAATTTCCGGATTTTTCTTTTTCCGCGTTCCAGTTCTCCGAAAGCGGTGGTAAATAGGGTTCAGATGTCCGACGACAAAGAGGAAAAACCCGAGAAAGAGGACGCCATTCTCACCAAGGCCTACGCAGCAACGCGCAAAAGTCTTATCGCCCGCCTCGACGATTGGGAGGATCAGAAGACCTGGGATGAATTCTACCAGACCTACTGGCGGTTGATCTACGCCGTCGCCATCAAGGCTGGTCTGCGCTCCGAAGAAGCCTTCGATTGCGTCCAAGAAACCATTCTCTCAATCGCCAAACAGAGCAAAAAGAAGCTCTACGATCCGGAGCAGGGATCTTTCAAAACCTGGCTCATGAACATGACGCGCTGGCGCATCAATGACCAGTTCCGCAAGCGCAAGAAAGACACCGCCATGGCCGGTGGCGAGTGGGATGATGATCGCAAGACTGCCGTTATCGACCGCATCGAGGATCCCAATGGCGACGTCCTCTCCCGCCTCTGGGACACGGAGTGGAAAAAGGGCATCGCAGATGCCGCGCTCGCTCGCGTGAAGGCACAGGTTGCCCCGAAACAATACCAGATTTTCGATTATTACGTCGTCCGCCAGATGGATGCCGGGGAAGTCCAGAAGAAGCTCGGCGTGAGCATGGCACAAGTTTATCTAGCAAAACACCGGGTCGGTGCCGTTCTCAAAAAGGAACTCGCAAAACTCCAAGAAGAGACGGACTGAAACTTTAAACTCTAAACCTCAAAATTTGGACTCTTAAACCTGACTGGCGCTTGCTCCGGCCCTCTTCTCTTCTCTTCATTGAAGTTTAAAGTTTAAAATTTAGAGTTTCTCCTTCGATGCCCACCGCCACGCGCAGCAACCCGAGCATACCGGATCACGATGTCCTCCGGAAAATCGGCGGCGGAGCTTATGGCGAGGTTTGGATGGCACGTGCGGTGACGGGAGCGCTGCGTGCCGTGAAGGTCGTTTTCCGCGAGGATTTCAGCGACGAACGCACCTTTGAGCGCGAGTTCGAGGGCATCCTCAAGTTTGAGCCCATTTCACGCGATCATCCGGGGCTGGTGAATATCCTCCACGTTGGCCGCAGCCCGAATGGCACTTCCTTTTACTACTACGTCATGGAGCTGGGCGATGACGTCCTCACAGGCCAGGAAATCAATCCCGTCGAATACGAAGCCCGCACCCTCCGCGCCGATGGCACCGTAGGAGTCCGGCTGGATACGGATCTCTGTATCGAGGTCGGACTATCTCTCGCGGAGGCACTGGCTCACCTCCATGGCTGCGGCCTTGCTCACCGCGATGTGAAGCCCTCCAACGTCATTTTCGTCAATGGAAAGGCGAAGCTCGCCGACATAGGGCTCGTCGCCGCACGTGGCCAGCGCACCTTCGTCGGCACCGAGGGTTTCGTCCCTCCTGAAGGCCCCGGTTCTGCGCAAGCGGATGTCTATTCGCTCGGGAAGGTTCTATACGAAATCGCCACCGGAAAAGACCGCCTCGATTTCCCCGAACTGCCGGATGAACTGCCCGGAGGTCTCGAAAGGAAGCGCTGGCTTGAGCTGAACCAGATCATCTGCGAGATCTGCGAGCCGCGCATCAGCAAACGCACGATCAGCGCTGCCGACAAACTAGCCGATGCCCTCAGATCCCTACGTGGCGGCAAGCGCCGCCCCCGCCGGGGTTACTCGATATGGGCGACTACGCTCATCCTCCTCGGCTTTGCCGGCTGGGCATCCTGGGAAGGGATGAAAGACAGCACCCTGCTGCCTTGGAACAAACCGATCCCGCCAAAGAACATCGTCCTCGAAGGGCAATACCGCATCGGCACCTCTCCGGAGGGCGCGGAAGTCTACGATGAAGAGGGCGAACTCATCGGCACCACCACCACACGCGTTTTCACTGCACCAGTCGGCACCGAGCTAAACTACTTCGTCAGGAAAAAGGGCTACCGCCAGCTGCGCATCGAAGCCACCGTCACCGAGGAGGCTGTCACCGAGCCCATGCTCATTTTCCGTGAGTTGCAGAATTTCACCCCACCCGCCGTCGGAGAAAAGTGGGAGGATCACCTCGGCACCACATACCTGCCACTCGGGGAGGAACACATCAGTTCGGGTTACGTCAGCAAACGCATCTGGTTCGAGTTCCTGAGATCCTCTAAACGCAATCCCAAGACCTCGGAGACCCTGAGGATTTCGGAAAACGGAAAACCCACCGAAATTGTCCTCGCCTCTCGTCCGGAGATCATCGGCTTTACCGATTGGCTGCGCGTCGGCGGCATCCACGGCGGATTCCTCACCCAGGACAATCAGATTGTCGCCAAAATCGACGATTCCTTCGACAACCCCAAGATTTCGGAAAAAGCACGCCGTGAGAAACTCAGGCCATTTCGCATCATCGTCAGAGAATACGCCTACGGCGCGATCCAGCTCACCAGCTCACCTCCGGGAGCTGAGGTGTATGTGAACGGGGTCGCCGTCGGAAACACGGCCTCCCCACCATTACTGATTCCGAAGGTGAAGCCCGGCCCCATAGAGATGCTTCTCATCCTAGAGGGCTACAAACCTTTCAACCTCAAGGCGAAGGTCAATTCCGGCCAAAATCTCCCCCTCAACGCCGTGCTCCAGGAAAACCAAGGTGTTGTCTTCGGAAAAACGTGGCTGAACGGCATCGGTATGAAATTCGAACCCATTGGCTCCGATCTGATGGCCTCGGCATGGGAAACCCGCGTCAAGGATTACGAACTTTTCGTTCAGGAAACCAAAGCCAAGACCCCCCGTAAACCCGATTTCGCACAGGGGCCGAACCACCCGATCATCTATGTTTCGCGCAATGAGGCCATTGATTTTTGCAAATGGCTTACCGAGCGAGAACGCGAAGGCGAGCGCATCTCTGCCACACATACCTACCGCCTACCAACGGATGTCGAGTGGAGCCGCATGGCCGGCCTAGATTCGGAAATCGGCGATGGCCCCAGCCAGCGTGATGCGAACAAGCCACCCATCCATCCATGGGGAACTGCCTGGCCACCCCCGGATGGATTTGCCAACTACGCAGACGCCTCGGCCGCGAGTTTGGCCGGCACCGAGTCGGATCGTGTCATCCCCAGCTACGAAGACGGCTTCCCCCGAACTGCCCCCGTCGGTTCCTTCGAGCCAAACGAATACGGCCTCTTCGACATCGGCGGAAACGTCCAAGAATGGGTAGCAGAAGACATTTCCTCCTCCACCGACAGCCCACTCGGCGTGGTTCGTGGCGGCGGGTGGAACTCCTACATCGAGGAAAACCTGCTCATTGGCTGGCGAAACCCCGTTCCAAGCGCCTTTCACGGCTCATATTACGGCTTCCGCATCGTGCTCTCAAAGGCGGAATCGAATGCCGAAGTGGAGTGACACATCTGGGAAATGAAGCCCAATAGGTTTGCCGATTGAACATCGCGCGAATTCGTGGAGCATGTGCCCAGCTTCCAACAACATGGTCAAAATCAATCTCAGCTATAAAGGCGGGCTCCGTTGCTCCGCCACTCACGCGCCATCTGGCAACGTCATCACCACCGATGCGCCGGTCGATAACAACGGCAAGGGCGAGGCCTTTTCACCCACCGATCTCGTCGCCACCGCCCTAGGTGCCTGCATGGCCACCGTCATGGGCATCGTCGCCGAGCGGAAGGAAATCTCTCTAGAAGGCATGGCCGTCGAGGTGCGCAAATTCATGTCCGAAGACTCTCCCCGCCGCATTTCCAAGCTAGAAGTAGACATCAAAATGCCTCTCCCCGCCTCTCACCCGGAGCGCAAACTCCTCGAAAGCGCCGCCCGTGGCTGCCCCGTCCATCACTCCCTCCACCCAGAAATCGAAACCGTTTTCAACTGGACATGGGCATAGCCCCTGAGCCTCCGTTCCTTCCAGCAATACCCATTTTTCAAATATGAACAAAGTCCTCATCATCGGAGCCGGCGGAGTCGGCAGTGTCGTCGCCCACAAGTGCGCCATGCTCCCGGAAACTTTTAGCGAAATCACCCTCGCCTCCCGCACCCTTTCCAAATGCGATGCCATCGCCGCATCGGTGAAACAACGCACCGGCGTGGAAATCACCACCGCCAAGGTCGATGCCGACAACGCAGAGGAAACCGCCGACCTTATCAAAAAAACCGGCGCAGTTCTCCTCATCAACGTCGCCCTCCCTTATCAGGATCTCAACCTCATGGACGCCTGCCTCCTCGCCGGCATCCACTACATGGACACCGCGAACTACGAGCCTCTCGATGTCGCCAAGTTCGAATACTCATGGCAGTGGGAGTATCAGGAAAAATTCGAAAAAGCCGGCCTCTCCGCCCTTCTCGGCTCCGGCTTCGACCCCGGCGTCACCAACGTTTTCACCGCATGGGCGCTCAAGCATCACTTCGATGAAATCCACACCCTCGACATCATCGATGTGAACGGCGGCGATCACGGCCGCGCCTTCGCCACGAATTTCAACCCCGAGATCAACATCCGCGAGGTCACCGCCGAGTGCCGCCACTGGGAGGACGGGAAATTTGTCGAGACAGCACCGATGTCCATGCACCAGCCTTTCACCTGTCCGCAGGAAGTTGGGACTTACGAGATTTACCGTATGTACCACGAAGAGCTCGAATCGCTAGTGAAACACATCCCCACCATCAAGCGCGCCCAATTCTGGATGTCGTTTTCGCAAAACTACATCAACCACCTACAAGTCCTCCAAAACGTCGGCATGACACGCATCGACGAGGTGGAATACAACGGCGTGAAGATCGTCCCGCTCCAGTTTCTCAAAGCAGTGCTGCCGAATCCAGGCGACCTCGGTGAAACCACAAAGGGCCGCACCTGCATCGGCAACGTCATCACGGGCATCAAGGACGGCCAACCGAAGGCGATCTACATCTACAACATCTGCGATCACGAAAAATGCTTCGAGGAAGTTGGTTCGCAGGCTATTTCCTACACCACCGGCGTTCCCGCCATGATCGGAGCAAAGCAAATGCTCTCTGGCGGCTGGGACAAACCCGGCGTCTGGAATATCGAACAGCACGATCCAGACAGCTTCATGGCAGATCTCAACGAAAACGGCCTGCCGTGGCAATTTGTCGAACTGACCACTGCCCAAGCGGAGGCATTTCAGGTTTCCTAAGCAGGAAATGGACTTTCAATTGCATCCGTTGTGGTTTTTTAAAAAAATCACAGGATGAAATTACATTGTAAGACAATTGTAAGGATCAGTTTCCAAAATTTCGCTTGTCAGATCCACCGTCGCAAGCGAAGTTTCTGCCGTGAACATCACAAAAACCCTTACCCTCTCGGTTGCGGCCTGTGCAATCGGCTCTGGAGTAGCTAACGCCCAGTTCAGTTCCTTTGATTTCTCGTCATCGTCATTCGGAAACTACAGGCAAATTAGGCCAACGGGTGGGTCAGAAGAGACTTATTTTGAAGCAGGTGCTTTTTCCATAGATGTGAGGGACGGAAATGCAGTTTATACGCCTCCAGGTTGCTTTAGCTTTACCTTCTTCAATCCTTCCATTCCCTGCCCACTTGGCGCTACTGGCTATGTGGTTTTTGGTGACTTTACTGGTGACGGCATCAATGATAGCGGCGTCTATTTCAGTATTTCTCAAATTACCAGTGCCGCAATTCTCCAGCCATTTGCCCCCTCCGATGCAAAACTCATTTCTGCACCTCCTTCGTTGCTCCCGAGGCCGCTTTCCGGTTTTGTGGACGATAGTTCGACACTCTACTACAACCTATTTTCTTCGCTCATCCAGAAATATGACATCACCATTTTAGAGCTGGATAGAGTTTATAATTCTGCCGAGAGAAATACTTTCGATAGAGAGATCGTTCCAGGCACCTACCGCTTCAATTTCAAAAAACTCGTAAACCCTTATTCGACGGTTGTTTCGCCTCCGGTTGCTCTGGAGCTGAACCTTTTCCCGGCTCTCGACGGATTTCGTAAGATAAATAATGTCAAACAGGGATTCCGCTTCAAAAACGTGATCTATCAAGATGGCTTTGCCCTCCTTGACCCACTCGAACTCAATACATTGGAGTGGGAAGGCAACACAATTTCATTCATCGCACCGGCGGCGGATTTGCTTTACCTCTCTATCAAGCCTCTAGACGATCCTGATGATCCAACTTCAGACGCAGTCACATACAACGGACTCGGACAATTTGAATTAAATCCGTTATACGATGGCGCCCCAAGTGGACTGTTCCCCGGCCCATTTACTGCGGTTGATGCAGACGGAGATTATGAATACATCATCAACTCCACACTACCGCTATTCCCAACCTTCGCGGGGCCAAACGTCACACGAGTTTACCTTCCGATTCCGCTCGTCCAAGAATACATCCTTCCTCCTAACTTCATTGCACCCGGCCAAACCGGTGTGATCGATTTAGAATTCATCCTGAACCGCCCCACCACTGCTGTGATCGCTGATAGATCCACTAGAAGATTCAGGCTTCCAGTGAGGATTGTTACTATTTTCAGAACCGCCATTGCAGCCAGGCTGCCCGCCACTGCAACAGCTCTTCAAAAATCTGAAAACTACGATTACGATGGCGACGGTTCTTCAAACTTCGCCGAATGGGCTTTCGGTTCGGATCCTGCAAATGCTTCCAGCAGCCCTTCTTTCTCAAGTGCTGTTACAAAGGTCGAAGCATTCGAAGTAGGCATTTCAACCAGAGATGGATCAGACGCTACTCCTGAGAGTGGGCTCAGATACGAGATCGCAAAACTCGTGAATCCAGTTCCAGCGCTCACATATTCCATCGAGTTCAGCTCAGACATGAAAACTTGGGAAACCGTCAGCAAGACCGATCCAAGATTCAAAGTTATTGAATCCCCCAGCAAGCTCTGTGTAACGACGGTCGGAAATCCTGAAGGAGGTGGATTCTTCCGCTCCAAGGTTGTGCCGAAGTAAAACGCCGCACCTGATTCTAAAATCTATAGCCGCTCACGATTATTGGAGAGCGGCTTTTTTATGCCCTGCAGCAGCGATTATCCGAGGTTTGTATATACCGATTGGACGTCGTCATCGTCCTCGATCTTATCCAGTAGGTTCTCGACATCCACCATCTGTTCCTCAGTGAGGTCGATGGGCTGAGTGGGAAGACGCTGGAGTCCTGACTTCGTGGCTTCAATGCCCATCGCCTCAACGCCGGACGTGAGGCTAGCAAAAGAAGTGTAGTCTCCGATAAGTGTAACCACGCCGTCATCGACAGACATTTCCTCAAGCCCCGCATCGATGAGCTCGAACTCCAGTTCCTCAAGATCCTTACCCTCGGGAACCGGGAACTCGACGACGGATTTGCGGTCGAACATGAAATTGAGCGATCCGGAAGGTGCTATTTCACCACCGTTCTTCCCGAGGATGACTTTGAGATTACCGACGGAGCGGTTCGTGTTGTCCGTGGCGCACTCGATGAAGAATAGGGAACCGTGCGGCCCTTTTGCCTCGTAGATGACCTCAGTAATATTGGAGGCATCATTGCCGTCCGCACGCTTGATTGCGTTCTCGATGTTCTCTTTGGAAAGATTCTGCGCCTTTGCATTCTGGATCGCGACGCGCAGCGTAGCATTCGAATCAGGATCGGGCCCGCCAGCCTTGGCCGCCAGCGTGATGGATCGCGAAAGCTTCGGGAAAATCTTGGACATGGATGCCCAGCGAGATTCCTTAGCCCGTCTTCTGCATTCGAAGTGCCTGCCCATGGCCTAGGATCAGTTGGTCACGCGCATCGGCATGAGCACGTAGAGGAATGATCCGTCGATGCGGAGCACACCCGGGCTCATCTCGTCGATAAGGTCAAGGTAGACATTGTCGGTATCCAGCGCACGAAGCGGTGCTTGGAGGAACTCTGGATTGAAAGCGATCTGCATGTCTGGGCCGCTGTAGCTGACTTCGAGCGTTTCCTGCGCCTCACCGACATCCGGTGAGTTCGCGGTGACTTCGATTTGGTTCTCGGTGAAGATCAGTTTCACGGAGTTCGATTTGTCAGAGGAAAGCAGGGAAACACGGCGGACGGTCTCAAGGAGATGCTCGCGTGAAATAACCACGCGCTCGTTGCTATCGCCTGGGATGACTTGGCGGTAGTTCGGGTAGTTGCCCTCGATCAGCTTGCTGGCGAGGAAGGTATCGCCGACGGTGAAGGAAATCTGGCTGTCGCTGAGTTTCACTTCCACATCGCCGGAATCACCGAGCAGGCGCTGGATTTCATTCACCGCCTTGGAAGGGATGATGACATCCGTTTCATGCGAGGCGGGGAATTCAAGATCGGTATCGGCCATCGCAAGGCGGCGTCCGTCGGTGGCGACAAGGGCGAGCTTGCCTTCGCGGAAGGAAGCGAAAATACCGTTGAGCACGTAGCGTGTCTCATCAGTGGAGATGGCAAAGGAGGTCTTCTTTAGGCCGTTCTTCAGATCTGCCTGTGGGATCTTGAAGCTCTTCGCTCCGTCGAAGTCTGGGAGCGGTGGGAACTCGGAATCCGCAAGCCCGATGATTTTGAAAGTCGATGGGCCGCTTTTGATAGTCGCGTAGTTTTTCGCATCGACGGTGACCTCGACCTCGCTGGCGGGGAGTTCCTTGACGATGCTGACAAGGCGCTTGGCTGGGAGGGTGGTGGCACCTTCCTTTTCGATGCTGGCCTCAACTGATCCAGTAATCCCGACATCAAGATCCGTGGTGGTGAAAACGAGGCGGCCGTCCTTTGCTACGAGCAGCACGTTGGAAAGGATTGGTAGGGTGGTGCGTGAGCTGACCACGTGTTGCACTTTCTGCAAACCTTCCAGGAAAACGTCTTTGGAGATCTTGAACTTCATAGGATAATTACACAAACGTGTATGGCTTGAGTTTCTGTTTTCACCCTGCATTGGCAAGCACTCAGTCATCGCAAATCCAAGTTATTTCCTAGATGACCACAAGATGTAGTAGTGGGTAGGCAATATGGCACATTTTCCAGCTTTGAGCCGCCATCACCCTTAGAAGCTTCGCACCAAAAATTTCCCCTCGCCCCGAGCCGCCAGAGACGGATAGATTCTTGTTCATGAACCGCTTCCTGCCTCTGGCACTGATCATTATCCTACTCATCGCATTCCGAATCGTCGGAAGCATGTTTCCGGAAACGATTCCCAACTTCCAACCACTCGCCGCCCTGTTTTTCTGCGGTGCCTTCATCGCAAAAGGTTGGCGTGCATGGGCGATCCCGCTCGCCGCATGGCTCGTTACCTATCCGGCTCCTGCGCTCATGTCTGGAAATGCGGCATGGCTCGGCGCTCCAACACTCATCGGTACGGCACTCGGCTTTGCTGCGACATTTTTCATCGGGAAAGCCCTCATGAAGCGCGGCCTCGGCTCATTGCTCCTCGGCTCTCTCGCCGCAGCTCTCGCCTTTCACGCCATTACAAACGGCATCGCCTGGGCCATGAGCCCGATGTATCCGAAAAACCTCGCCGGAATCGTGCAGTCGCTCTGGACGGGGCCAGCAGGAAGCGCAATCCCTTCATGGGTGTTCCTGCGCAATATGGCCGCAGCGAATGTCCTGTTCACCGCGATCTTCCTTTCGGCACATTTCGCGCTACCCACACGTGCAGCAGCAGTGCATCCCCAACCCGCCAGATAAGCCTTGCCGCCATCTCGCCACACCTTTACTGAGCCATAGATTTTCCCCACAACGAAACGACCCTCATGTCAGACCTGAATTTCGCCACCTCGCCGATCAATCAATCCCTCACACCTGAGCGGAAAATCGAACTCTTCACCCAGATGGTGCGCATCCGCCGCTTTGAACAGGCTGCTGCCAAGTCTTATGCAGCAGGTGAAATGGGCGGCTTCCTCCACCTTTATATCGGCCAGGAGTCGGTCGCCGTCGGCACCATCTCGCTGGGCGGCGCGGACGATCATTACATTACCGCCTACCGCGATCACGGCCACGCGCTCGCCGTCGGCATGGGCATGAACGAATGCATGGCAGAGATGTATGGCAAGCAAACCGGCTGTTCCAAAGGCAAAGGCGGCTCGATGCACTTCTTCGCTCCCGACAAGAATTTCTGGGGCGGCCACGGCATCGTCGCTGGCCAGACTCCACTCGGCCTCGGCCTCGCTTTCGCCCTGAAATACCAAGGTAAAGATGGCTGCTGCCTCTGCTACCTCGGCGACGGCGCCGTCAACCAAGGTGCCTTCCACGAATCCCTGAACATCGCCTCCCTTTTTGGAATCCCCGTCATCTACGTCATCGAAAACAACGGCTACTCCATGGGCACCTCCCAAGAGCGTTCCAGCGCCTACACCGGCTGCCTCGCTCAGCGCGCAGAAGCCTACGCCATCGAGTGGGATGTCGTGAACGGATCCGACATCTACGAAGTCCGAGCCAAGACCCAGATCGCCATGGATCGTGCGAAAAAGGAAAGCAAACCCACCGTCCTTGAGATCGATACCTACCGCTACTACGGCCACTCCGTCGCCGATGCGAACCACAAGAAGTACCGCACTCCCGAGGAAATCCAGAACTACAAGGACAACTACGATCCGATCAACGTGTTCCGACGCAAGCTCATCGACGAAGGTGTCCTGACTGAGGAGAAATCCGATGAAATTGGCAAAGCCGCCCAAGAAGAAGCTGTAGCTTCCGTGAAATTCGCCAAAGAAGCGCCGGCTCCGACCATCCCCGACATTTCCACCGACGTTTATTGGGAAACCGATAACAACACCGAGGCCTCAAAAATTGGCCACCACTTCTTCGCCTGATCCTTTTTCTCCAACGAAATTTTTCCCCAATCTCACACTGACATGCGCACCCTGACCTACCGTGAAGCCCTCCGCGAAGCCATGGACGAAGAACTCGCCCGTGACGAAAACGTCGTCATCATGGGCGAAGAAGTCGCCCAATACAACGGTGCCTACAAGGTCACCCAAGGCCTTTGGGACAAATGGGGCGACAAGCGAGTCGTTGACACACCGATCTCCGAAGCTGGCTTTATCGGCATGGGCATCGGTGCCTCCATGCTCGGCGTCCGCCCCGTCATGGAGCTGATGTTCTGGTCTTTCCACTCCGTCGCCTTCGACCAACTCGTCAACAACGCCGCCTGCGTGCGCTACATGTCCGGCGGCCTTTGCCACTGCCCCATCGTCGTCCGCGGCCCGGCAAACGGCGGCACCAACGTCGGCGCAACCCACTCCCACATTCCCGAAGGCCTCTTCGCCGCTTTCCCCGGCCTGAAAGTCTGCTCCCCAGCCACACCAGCTGACGCAAAAGGCCTCATGAAAGCCGCCATCCGCGACAACGACCCCGTCTACGTCATGGAAAACACCATCCTCTACGGAAACACTGGCGAAGTCCCGGATCCTGCCGATGGCGATTTCGTCATCCCCCTCGGCAAGGCAGACATCAAGCGCGAGGGCAAAGACATCTCCCTCATCGCCCACGGCCGCTCAGTCCTCCACTGCCTCGAAGCCGCAGAAACCCTCAAAGCCGAGCACGGCATCGACGCAGAAGTCCTCGACCTCCGCTCCATCCGCCCGCTCGATGTCGATGCCATCCTCGCCACTGTTGCGAAGACACACCGCGTCCTCCTCGTCGATGAGTCCAAGCCCTTCGGCGGTGTTTCCGCCATGGTCTCCCACCTCATCCAAGAGCACGCCTTCGATGAGCTAGACGGCCCCATCAAGCGCGTCTGCACCATTGACGCTCCGGCTATTTACTCGAAATACATCGAGAATGAGCAGCTTCCGAACCCACGTCGTATTATTGAAAAGGCTCTCACCATGGTGTGAGGTTGACCTTTCTGCACGCTTGCCGGGCTTTTTGAATGAGGTAACTTCTTAATTATAAGAAGTTACCACGCACCAGCCCAGTGCACATGCAAACCCCAACCAACAATCCAACCGACGCACTAAACACGCGCGTAAGCCTCCTCCAGCGAGCGCGGGATGGAAAGAGCGACCTTGCTTGGGAAGAGTTGTTAGGGTTCTACAATCCTTTCATTTCCAAAGTCCTCGGTAGCATGGGCTTCAAGGGAGCTGATCTCGACGACGCACGCCAGCAGGTCGTCCTGCGCCTCTGGAAAGGCTTGAAAACCTACAAACGCGACGATGAGCGCGCGAAGTTCCGCACATGGTTCGCGCGCCTCATACGCAACACCGCCCTCAACATCATCCGCTCAAAAAACCGCCAGCCGGAGGGCCCCAGCCTAGATGATGAAAACACCGGCCAAGCCATGGTCCTCTCCGACGACCCGGAAATCACCGACAAGGTCGAACAAGAATGGCAACGCTACGTCGTTGAGCTGGCCATGGAGCGTGTCAGCAAAATGTTTTCAGGCCACGCGATCACCGTTTTTGAAAAATCCATGGAGGGGCAGAGCGTGGAGTCCATCAGCGAGGAGCTGAGCATCAAGACCAACACGGTCTACATCCTCAAGCACCGCGTAAAAACCGTGCTCATGAAGGAAATCAAATCCCTCAGAACGGATCTGGAAGTCAGCGGAGAGGAGGAGGAAGCATGAAACCCACGGAAACCTTCGACTTCAACCTGCTCTACGAAGAGGCCTCCCTTGATAACAGCGGGGATGCCGACATCGATCTCGAGATCACCCCGCTCTACCATTCCCTCTCGGCGATCAGCGTGCGCTACACCGAGGAAAAAACCATCGGCATCGGCGGCATGAAGGAGGTCGTGCGCGCCTACGATGCCAGAACCGAGCGCGAGGTCGCCCTTGCCCGCCCGAAGCAAGGAACCCCGCGCGAACGCTACGATGCCTTCCTGCGCGAGGCGCACATCACCTCCCGCCTCGAACATCCCAATATCATCAAGCTCTTCGACATGGGCATCGATGGGCAAGGCCGCCCCTTTTTCACCATGGAGCTAAAGCGAGGCTCATCCCTGCGGAAAATCATCAGCGACATCCGTAAAGGCAAATCCGCCGACAAGTTCACCTACGCCAAGCGTCTAGCTCTTGTCCTCCGCATCTGCGAGGCCATGGAATATGCCCATTCGCGATACGTCCTCCACCTCGATCTGAAGCCAGAAAACATCCAGATCGGCACCTTCGGAGAAGTGCAGGTGTGCGACTGGAGCATGGGCGAGATCGAGCGCAGGCAGACTGAGCAGCACACGGCTGAGTCCCTGCTGGATCCTGATCTATACGGCGACCAACTTGAACACTCCATTGGTGGCACGCCCGGATACATGGCTCCGGAGCAAAACCAGCACCGCTCCGTCAAAACCGCACAGACGGACATCTACGCACTCGGCTGCATCCTCTACGAGCTATGCACCCTCAAGCCCCCCACCTCCCGCGCAAAGCATCCACCGGATTCCCCAGCTATCGCCGCCATTGTGGAAAAAGCCTGCGCGGAGGATCCCGCCGATCGCTACATCAGTGCAGCCGCCCTCCATGCTGACATTTACCGCCATCTCCGTGGCTTCAGTACCGATGTGGAAAAAGCCGGCCTAGGACGGGAGATCGCCCTCTTTTACCGCCGGAACAAACTCGCCTGCGTCCTCGGCTTCCTCGTTCTCCTGTCCGCCTTCGGCACCGCCATGTGGTTTATCCCTAGGCTCCAAGCCAGTAACAACCGCGCAGAAGCAGCTCTCATCAGGACAGAGAAAGCACTCGCCCTTGCTGAAAAATCAGGCGCAGAAGCCAGAGAACAACAAACCATCGCCGTGGAAGCTCGTAATCGCGCTGAAGAAGCACTGGAACGATACCGCAGCGAAAGCAACTTCGTCGGCGCACTCCTCAGCCAGCGCGGCAAATCTACCATCGAGGAAAGCTGGTTCCTCACCCATACCATGGTCATCGATGAAGAGGTCACTCTCGCCGTCATCGACAACATCATCAAAGAGCTGGAAACGGGAATCTCTGAGAACCTGCCCGATCACGAGAAGCTCAGCACCCTGAAGGCTCATATCCTTTTTCTCTCTCAGAAGTTTTCCGAGGCTAGCGATTGCTATCCCCCACTTAGCCAGAGAGATAAGGATTTACGTAAGCACATACCGGAGTTCGAAAAGCTCACGCGCAAGGACGGCCTACTCCCGACTTCTGATTTCGGACGCCTCATGAAACTTCTCTCCACTAGTGAAGTAAAAAGCCGTGAACCGTTGATCGAGAAAATGTTCGTTTACGACGCATTAAAAAGGAAATCGCCCACCGAGAGCGCTGAAATCCTCGAAATGCTCCTACGGCTCAACAATGATGGATGGGTCCAGGGCATTTTCCGATACGACGCCGACAACAGATCCATGAGATTGTCCGGAGGTATGCTGCGCTCTTTCTATCGCAAAGGAGGCAGACGTGATGAAGAGCTTATCCCAGTGAAAAGCTTGCTGCGCCTCATCCCCATCGATTCGTTGGATCTTCGCGGTAGCGGCATTTCTGACCTCTGGCACCTCGAAGGCACTCGCCTCACCAAGCTCGACATCCGCAGCACCCCCACCAAAGACCTCTCCCCCCTCGTCGCGATGGCCACCCTCCGCGAACTCATCGTCTCCCCCGGCCAGTTCACCGAGAAACAACTCGCCGTCCTCCCCAGGAACGTCACGGTTAACATCAGCGACGCGCCCTGATTAAACCGTTGATGCTGTACCCTGCATCTTACGTCCCAACAGGACTTTTCATACCAGCCCGCGGGTGAAACCCCGGGCCCTTTTGTTGCATCCTTGTCCCGCCGTCCTACATGGACGCCTCATGCATCGAAACATTGGCTTCTTTCATATCCATGCAGAGATGCTCAACAAAATCGGGCACAAAAAACCGGCTGGCCGCAAAACGCAGACCAGCCGGTGGAATTTTTCTAAACAGCTATGAGCTGCTCACTGAACTAAGCGCGACGGCGGCGAAGCAGCATGAGCGAGCCGAGCGCGCCGAGAAGGGCTGCGGATGGCTCGGGGACGGCGACGGCTGAGATCTGGACATCACCAATACGGGTGGCTGCTTGTAAGTCATTGTTCGTGCGGGTACGGTCGGTGAATGCGAGGCGAAAATCGACAAATTCTCCCGTTCCGACAGCGAAGCTATCGCTGAAGGTAACGGTGCCTTGGTTGCCGTTGCCGGTAGGCGATGTGAACAAATCACCAAACTGGGTGTAAGCGCCGCCACCTACCGAGACGAAAAGCCCGACGTCACGTGCACCATAGCTGGAGCCGCCGCCAGAGTTGTTGAACAAGTGGAAGGAAAACTCCGTAAGATTCTGGGTGGTGGCGGCGGTGTAACTGAAATCCAGACGTGGACCGCTGGCTGCATGAGCGGCAGTCAGGGGACCATTCAGGATACCGTTTCCAGCCGTGGTGCCATCGGAACCGAAGCGATACTGCATGTCGTTCTGGTTGCTGTTTGCACCTGCGACGAGGGCTTGGCTGGCATGGATTGCAGCCATGATCCCTTTGTTACCGACGACGCTAGTATCAGCCGCCGTTGTGACAAAGGCAGAGTCGGTTAACTGTTGAATTTCAGAGAGTTCGGTGGCAGAGCCGTAAGTGAATGCACCAAAGGAAGAGCCTGCTGCAACACTATCATATCGAAGGATAATTGCCGCATTGGCAGCGGAAGTCGCGAGGGCAAGGGTGGAAGCCGCGACGAACGCACGGCGGAAACTGGATTTTTTCATTTCTGTAGTCAGGGGTTGTGATTTCAAATTCAACATGGGGAAGGCACAATCAATCCCCACTCATTTAAAACCCCCTCTCCCGTGGGGTCTTTACAGGCGATTTAAAAAAATTATTCAGCAAATAACGCACGAAGCACCCATCCCGCTTCACCAGCCCCTCAATGGGGCAGGGGATTGCTCGTGTTCGTCCTTGTCCGCAGCGCCCCCATGGCGTGCGAATTCTTCCGTATTTGCGGGAAAAATCACATTTTTTGGGGATTTTTCACATTTCCGTATTGAACTCTCATAATCAGGGGTTTATGTAGGGAGTGGACTAAATCATCCTCGAAAATAATGACCAAAATCCAACTGATGACCCCAATCACCTCCCTTGCTGCAATGCTTGCCCTCAGCGCAAGCGCCCATGCAGCGCTCATCCTCCAATATGATAGCACCGCAGCTGCTACTAATGCGCTTGAACGTTTGGCTGGCTTCGACACGAATTTCGTCACATCCTCAACGTCTACCGCCGCATCCGGTGGTGCGGATGCTGAGTTCAAACAGAAAAACGCCACTCAAACCACCGTCCAAGGAGCCGGTGATGGAACAGATATGATGTGGCAATTTGGCGCGGATGATACATCAGCATTCAGTGCTTCGCTTTCGGACGCGGCGAATGGAACCGCTTGGATCGGATTCAGTTTCGTAGCGGCGCAGGATCTGAACATTACATCATTTTCCTTCAATATGGACCCTAACAACAGCAGCAGCAACTGGGCGGCAAGGGATGCAGGACTATTTCTTAGTATCAATGGCGGCACATTAACACAATTCGACGCTTCATCCACTGCAGCCTTAGATGTAGCGCATACCGGCGCAATTACTTCACCCACGTTCACCGATACATACACCGTGCTTTCTGGACAAACCGTGCAATTTCGCCTCGCGTTGACAGATAGAACAAATACTGGCGCTGAAGGCAATTTGCCTGCCACCCGAGCTACCCGCCTCGGAGCATTTAATGTATCAGCAGTAGCCGTCCCCGAGCCTTCCGCAGCACTCCTCGGTGCCCTCGGCTCCCTCATGCTTCTCCGCCGTCGCCGCTAATCGGCGCGAGGCTTAACAAGCTCACCAAAATCATCAGGCCGGCCGCGAGATGCGGTCGGCCTTTTTTTGTCTCCTTGCTAGGATTTACCGCCTTTTTACAGACAGCCATGGATCTGCTTGATAGCGTGAAAGGCACTATGAAAGTGCCCATCCTCGCCTGTCTCGCCGCCACCAGCTTCGCCAGCGCCCTAGAAGTCCACGAATGGGGCACCTTCACAGTCCTCTCCGGAGCGAACGGAGCACCGGTCTCATGGTATCAGCCGGGGCAGGATCTTGCGGCACTTCCGGATTTCGTCGGGAAAGCAGGGAACTTCAAATCTGGTATTGCCCGTGTCCGCATGGAAACCCCCGTCATCTATTTCTACGCGGACAAGCCGCAACACGTCTCTGTCAGCGCCACCTTCAAGGAGGGTGCCATTTCAGAGACTTTCCCCTTTATAGCCACACCAATTTCTCTTGCCGGCATTCCAGCCACTTGGAGCGGCACCCTGCATGCCCCCGATGACGTGGAAGCCCTCGCCCTCATCCCCGAGGAGAATAACCCCGACCCTCACGAGCCTTACACCGCCGCCCGCAACGTCCCGGATGCATGGATTTTCAAATCCGATCTGGAGAAAGACCCTTTCAAACAGAACCAAGCCCTCGCACCCCAGGCAGAGAAGTTTATTTTCTACCGTGGTGCCGGTAACTCCACCCTGCCGCTCCATGTCATGTTGGACACGGATCATACGATTACGGTAAACAACTACACTCAAGAGCCCACCGAAGGGATCGCCCTCAGCGTTAGTGACGGCATGGCCGCCTGGAAAGTCATTCCAGCAAAAAACGATTCCAGCACAGCAAGCACACTCAAGCTAGACTCCACCCCGCGCCCCGTCTCAGAGGTTGAAGAGGAACTCGCCACTCACTGGGTCTCAGCTCTTACGGAAAAAGGCCTCACCCCAGACGAGGCCTCCGCGATGGTCGCCACCTGGCGTGCCACATGGTTCCGCGAGCCGGGAACGCGCGTCCTCAGTATCGTCCCGCGCGCCCATGTCGATGCCATCCTCCCGCTGGAAATCACCCCCAAGCCCGAGAAAATTGAACGCGTCTTCGTCTCCCGCCACGAGATCATCTCCGACGAAAAAACCCGCAAACTCGCCGCCATCCTCACCTCCGATACCGCACTCGAAGCAGAGCTGGCCTCCCTTGAGCTTGGTCGCTTCTCGAACGGAGCCGTCGATATCGCCGCAGCTTGGGTGAAATCCGAAATGATCAGGCGGTTCCACGTTATGAGCCCTGCTCCCAGCGCATCCAACGCGACATCAGCGAGATAAACCGACTTACAAACGTTATAACTTTAGTGAATCCCTTCCTGCTTTCCTACCTTCCTCATTCAAAAAACTTCCCAGCCACCCGCCCGAAATTCCAGATTCGACTTTCCCCTCAAAAACAGGCATTTTTCCGTGAAAGCCATGAAAGCGCGAATCTTCAACCTAGCACGAATCTTCACCCTACTGCTCTTTGCGTCCGCAGCGGCCACCGCCCAGCAAGCCGAGCGTGTCTGGACGGACGACCAAGGCCGTAAGGTAAAGGCCAAACTCCTCAACGTCGTCAATGACGAGGTGATGCTCCTCCTTCCCGATGGACGCGAGCTGCCCTACCCCCTTGAGAAACTCTCCAAGATCGACCAAGCTTACATAGAGAAATTCGGGGTCGCGACCCCAGGCGAAGAACCAGCGGAAGGTGACGACGAACCGGAAGAGGCCGTTATCGACAATTTCAACGACCCCTGGCCGGATCGTGTCAGTTTCGAGGGTGACCCCGAGATCGTCACCGTCATCGAAAACGCCGAGGAAAAGACCTTCATCTACGAGTCCGCGAACTACCGCTACAACTGCGACGTCCGCCTCGCGAAATCCGTTGTCAAAGGCTTCGCTGTTTTGTTCGAGGCCACCCACCAATTCACCCGGGAGCTGCCACTTGCCGTAAATGGCGGGAAGAAAAAGGACGGGAAATACCAGATCTACCTCTTCGAAACCCAGGACTCCTACTACAAGGAAGGCGGCCCCCCAGGCAGCGCAGGCGTCTTCATCGGCGGGAAAAACATCGTCATGGTGCCGCTCACCAGCCTCGGCGTGCGCCCGGTCGGCAGCGGCTACATGTTAGACCGCGACAAGAGCAACAAAACCCTCCCTCACGAGCTCCTCCACCAGCTCACGCCGAACCGCTACTACGCAGAAGGAGCTCGCGGATGGTTCACTGAAGGACTCGCTGAATACGTGGGTGTCACCCCATACCGCTCCGGCTCTTTCAACGTAAAAACGAATTTCAAGCCCATCGTCGAGTATGTCACCGCCTATGGCAAAGACGACAATGGCGGACGTGCCATCGGCGATAAAATCAACCTCGGCCCGCTGAAGAATTTCATGCTCATGCCATACTCCGCATTCACGGCGAACCCGCAGGTCAACTACGGCTGCGGCCTCCTCATCACGAACTATTTCTTCCACATGGATCGCGATGAAGACGCCGCGCGCATCAAGAAATTCCTCAAAGCCCTTAACGCCGGCAAGCAAGGCGAAGAAGCGCTCGAAGTTCTGCTCGATGGGCAGACATGGCTTGAGCTTGAGGCGGATATCGCCAAAGCATACTCGCGCAAAGGTGTCGATTTCACCTTCACCCAGTAATAAAGCGCAATCAAACGAAGGAGATGCCTAACCAAGTTTCTGAAGATTCAACCGCGAATGGACGCGAATAAACGCTAATGCGATACAAAGGGATTCGGAAAATTGGTTTTTGATGAAATTGGTTGGATTTTGCCCACATATTCTCACAAACCCGAGATTTGCGTTTATTCGCGTCCATTCGCGGTTTCTTTTCCCCTAGCTTGATCTCCCAGTAATGCCCGCAACCCCCGATCCACTCCCAGCCCTTCCCGGCCAGTCACCCGAAGCCATCGCCGAATGGCTCGCCGCTCAGGGCGAGCCCTCCTTCCGCGCCAAGCAGATCCTCGATTGGGTCTGGAAGAAAAAGGTCACGTCCATCGATGAAATGAGCAACCTCCCCGCCGCCCTGCGGGAAAAACTCGCCGCCTCCTTCCGCATCACCGCGCTCACGCATGCGAAGACCCAAGGCAGCGAGGACACCACGCGCAAGTTCCTCTTCCGCCTCCACGACGGCCGCTACATCGAGTCCGTCCTCATCCCTGCAAACCCCGCCCTCTACGGCGAAAAATCCGACCGCCGCACGCTCTGCGTCTCCTCACAGGTCGGTTGCGCCTACGGGTGCAAATTCTGCGCCTCCGGCCTCGCCGGCTACACCCGCAACCTCGATCCCTCCGAAATCGCCGGGCAAGTCCTCGCCGCCGAGCAGATCTCCGGTGAGCGAGTCGATTCCCTCGTCTTCATGGGCATGGGCGAGCCGATGGCAAATTTCAACAACCTTATGGAGTCCATCGCCCTCATCACGGGGCCGGAAACCCTCCACCTCGGCGCGCGCCACCTCACCATCTCCACCTCCGGCCTCGCGCCTCAGATCAGGAAACTCGCTGATCACCCCCAGCAGATCCGCCTCGCCATCTCCTTCCACGGTGCCACCGATGAAGTCCGCTCGCAGATCATGCCGGTGAACAAAAAGTATCCCGTCGCCGAGCTGATGGACGCCCTCGCCCATTGGAACTCCACCAAAAAGCAAAAGCTCACTCTCGAATACATCCTCATCCAAGGCGTCAACGACGCCCTCTCCCAGGCAGAAATTCTCGCCCGCCACGCCCGCAGCATCGGCGCAAAAGTGAACCTCATCCCCTACAACACCGTAGAGGGATTGGAATGGAAACGCCCCGCCCTATCCCACTGCCGCGCCTTCCAAGACGTCCTCAAACAAGCCGGAGTCACCGCCACCCTCCGTATTGAGAAAGGCCACGACATCGACGCCGCCTGCGGCCAGCTCCGCCTGAAACAGGAAACGGCCGAAGGCATCGTGTAGCATCCAAAGCCATGAAACTTCGCTTCATCCTCATCGCACTCGCAGTGCTTTTTGCTTCGATCGGTAGCATCTTCATTTTCAGTGGCCAAGACCCCGCTCCCCGCGACTCCTGGCAGACCTATGCCGGCGCGTTGAAAAGTGTGACTTTCACCGATGCTAGCAAGATGGGAAGGCGTATGGTAATCCAGCTCGATAATGAAGACGAACCAGCGTTCGCACTAAGCTACCTGAATAAATATCCCGGGCTCGAAGAAAGTATCAATGCACTCAAACCGGACGCAATGGTGAAAATCGATGCCGTCCCCAGGGAACAAGCAGGTTGGGCAGCACCGGAAGGCGAGCCTCTGACCATTCTCGTTTTACGCCATGAGCAGGAAACAATCTATGATCGCGACCACTATGATGAAGGACGCGGGTTTCTCCGTATAATTTTCCAAGTCTTCGGATACCTCGGGATCCTCGTTGCCGCCCTGCTGGCCTTTCTTGCATTTCGTGTCGGCAAGGGACGCAGCTAGGAAGGGAACCGCCAGCCGAAGTCTCCCTCACTTCCCGGCCTTCGCCTAAAATCCTCATCCGGTGAGTCCTTTTCCGGCACCGGGACGCGCAAGCCCGGATCCGCGAAGACGGATTCCACCTCCCCGCCAACCGCCTTTCGCCATGCCGCGAGGCCGTTGTAGGATCGGTTCCCCTTGTCCTTGCCCGTGCCGTCCGGGTTCAGCCCGAACTCGATGTCATCCTCCCCGTCCTCACAGAAATATAGGTTTGAGGCGAAAACATTGCCCGCTGGGAAGGCGCGTTGTGCGGTTTTTCCCCCCTCTACATAATGCACGATCATCTGTTTCGTCTTCGCATCCGCCCAGATGATGTTGTTTGTGAAGGCATTCCCCTCTAGGTAAAACTGCAGGGCGATCTGGCCGCCGTAGCTGTGCAGGGTGTCGTTGCGGAAAAGGGTGTTGTGGCTCACCGTGCAGTTTCTCGTCTTACCCCGCTTCGCATCGTAGCCACCCATGATGATGCCGGGGCCGAGGTTGTGGTGGAGCAGGTTGTCCGTCATCGTGATGTTTTCGGTGAAACCATTCGCGTGCTCGCTCGCCAGCTCGATGCCGAAGTTGCAGCCATGCACCCGGTTACGCGAGATCAGGATTTCCGTCCCGCCATCGACATAGATCCCCGCTGCAGAGCCATCGCCGCCACCTTTGGTGAAATCCCCGCCGTAGCCAGGGTTGAAGCGCGAATCGATGTCGTGCACGAGGTTTTCCCGGCAAACACCATTTCTTGCACGATCTACCTCACCGGGCGCACTGCCCTCGTAGCCAATGAAATCGATGCCGATGTTGTTGCAATGGTGCACGTGGTTTTTCGCGACGGTGAAATTCGTGACGTTGCCATTGATGACCACGGATTCGCTCTGGCCGGTGCGTAGGTCGCAAACTTCGTTTTCCTCTAAAACAAGTAAGTCAATAGCCGTGGTGGAGGTGCCATAGACGGAAACTCCAAAGCCGTTCGCATTCCCGTTCGTCGAGTTCTGCCAGATACGATGCACCTTGCAGCCCTTCACCGTGATGCCGCTACCGCTACCTTCGATCTGGATTCCGACGGGTATGCGACTCTTGTCCTCTGTCGTGAAATTCCGGATTTCCAAGCCCTCAAGGCGGATATGCGAACAATTTTCCAAAACAACTAGCCCCTGCCTACCGCCGCCGGGCACGGTGAGCGTGTCGCCATCGATGACTGCCGTTTCCTCTGCGTAGGCGCAGATGACGATAGGAGCTTCGGCCGTGCCGGACTTGCCGGAGAGGATGAGCCTTTCCGCATAAGTGCCACTGCGCATGAAGAGCGTATCGCCCGCGCTGATGGAGGCCGCCGCTTTGGAAAAAGTCTTCCATGGTGCGGCGAGAGTGCCGGGGTTCGCGTCGTTTCCCGCAGGGCTGATATAGAGTTCACCTGCCGTGAGGAAGGAAACGCTCAACGCCATGCAGGCGAGCGGACGGAGTGGGCTCATTGCGGAAATGCTAGGAGCCGCATGGGGGAAGTCAATGAGGTGAAAGGAACCGCGATTCCGCCTTCACTTCCCACCCACTTCACCACATCTTCCCGCGTGCCAACTCTCCGCGAAGCCATCCGCTACTGGTTCAAGCTCGGCCTCATCAGCTTCGGCGGGCCGGCCGGGCAGATCTCCATCATGCACCGGGAGCTGGTGGAGAAACGCAGGTGGATCTCCGAAAGCCATTTCCTCCACGCGCTGAACTTCTGCATGCTCCTCCCCGGCCCCGAGGCGCAACAGCTGGCCACCTACCTCGGCTGGAGACTGCACGGCTGGCGGGGCGGTGTTGCAGCTGGCGCGCTGTTTGTCCTACCCTCGGCACTCATCCTCTTCTGCCTGGGCTGGCTCTACATGGCCGGCGGGCACCTGCCGTGGCTCGCCGCGGTTTTCCACGGGCTGCTACCGGCAGTCATCGCGGTCATCGCCGCCGCCGTCATCCGCATCGGCGGGAAAACCCTGCGCAGCTCCTCGCTCTGGCTCATCGCCGCCCTGTCCTTCGCGGCCATCTTCTTTTTCAACGTCTCCTTCGTCATCATCATCGCCGCCGCAGCGCTGGCCGGGTGGATCGGTCACAGGATTTCCGTGAAACAATTTCCCGCAGGCAGTCACAAAAGCCTCGATGGAGCGGGGGAGGAGGGTTTCCTGAAACTCCCCGCCACCCCACGACCCACCTGGCTCCGTGCTCTGAAAATCTCCGCCATATGCATCGCGCTTTGGTTCCTCCCCGTCATCGCACTCGGCCTCTGGCTCGGCTGGGATAGCACACCAGTTGCCCAAGGCATTTTCTTCAGCAAAGCCGCCATGGTCACCTTCGGCGGAGCCTACGCCGTCCTGCCCTACGTCGCCCAGCAGGCGGTGGAAAATTACCACTGGCTCACCCACGCCCAGATGATGAGCGGCCTCGCCCTCGCAGAAACCACACCCGGCCCCCTGATCATTGTCCTCGAATTCGTCGGCTTCGTCGGCGGTTGGCAAAATCCCGGGAAATTCAGCCCGCTCGCTGCCGGAGCCATCGGTGCCGCGATCACCGTCTGGACGACTTTTTTGCCCTGCTTTCTCTTCGTTTTCCTAGGTGCACCCTACGTCGAAGGGCTGCGCAATCTCCCCCGCATCGGCGCAAGCCTCACCGCCATCACCGCCGCAGTCGTCGGCGTGATCCTCAATCTCGGCGTCGTTTTCGCCATCCACGCCCTCTGGCCGGGGCCCGGCGGAGATTTCGATGCCTTCGTCGCCGTGCTCGCCGTCGCCGCTTTCCTCGCGATGTGGAAGTTCAAGGCATCCTTCATGCCCATCCTCGCCGCCTGCGCCGCTTTGGGATTGGTGGCTAGCTGGATCGGGATCGGCTAATACATTCAACCACAGAGAGCACGGAGGACACAGAGCCGTTATTATGGAAAATTTAGATACGGAATTCATGTCTCTGTGTTCTTTGTGATCTCAGTGGTGAAAATTCTTCCCGAAAGCAAACTTCCCTCGACCTCAAGCCCTTCGGCGCACGGTTAAAAGGCTTGCACCCCCCGTTCCATGAGCCTAAAGCCTCCATATGGCTCAAGAAACGACCCTCATCCTCTTCAAACCCGACGCAATCGCCAAAAACCTCACCGGCGAAGTCCTCGCACGCTTCCTCAAGGAAGGTTTCACCATCCGCGGCATCAAAATGATGGCACTTAGCGACGAAATCCTCGCCGAGCACTATTCCCACATCGCCGACAAGCCGTTCTTCCCCTCCGTCCGCGAGTTCATGCAGGAAACCCCCGTCATCGCTCTCGCCCTCGAAGGTGACGACGTCATCTCCCGCGTCCGCGACCTCCTCGGCCCCACCGACTCCATGGTCGCCGCCCCCGGCACCATCCGTGGCGACTTCGGCTTCAAGGACGCCGATGCCAAGATGCGCAACGTCTGCCACGCCTCCGACTCCACCGAAGCCGCCCAAGCCGAGATCAAGCGCTTCTTCAACGAAGGCGAAGTCTTCTAAGGAGCGCGGCTTTCAAGCCGCCACCGGATCCGAAGTCTTCATTGAAGTTTAAAACTTAAAATTTAAAGTTTGTGACCTTCAGCCTCCTCCTCCACGCCCTCGATCCAAAACCGGATCGCAAGGCGCTTGAGGAAATCCTTGTCGGCGTCTCCTCCATCACCCGTGCCGATAGCGCCGGTATCTTGAGCGATTGGTTCGGCATCGTATCTTCCGGACGTTCCATCCAGGACGCCCACGCCTTCCAGACCGGCCTGCGCACACTTGGCTGCGAGAGTGACATCGTCCCTGACGACGAGATACCCGCACTGCATTCGGATTTTCGCTGCCACATCATCGATCTGGACGCAGAAAACATCACCCTCACCACCGCAATGAACCGCCGCCAGCACCGCAGCCGCAGCGAGCTGGTCTTCGCCGCCGCCGGAGTCGTCGAGCGCGCCCGCCAGGAATCCGATTACGAGATGCAAACGGAAGTCCGTTACACACACAACGGGGCCTACACCGTTCCTGTGGAGAAACGGATTTCGAAAACCGTAGAAAAAGACTACTTCCGCATCGATCTCTTCTTCGCCAATGCCCCGCACCGCGTTTCCTTGGAAATGGACAAGGACTCGGTCATTACCTACGGCAACCGTCCTCTGCGTTTAAAAAACCGTACAGAACTCACCGTCCTGATGTGCGATCTCCAGACGCTCCTCCCACCAGATCGGCAAAACCTCGCCCTGCGCACCCTCTCCACCGAGCCTCTTTACCCCTCCCTCCACGGCTACGAGGAGGAAATCCGCTGGATGTTCTACCTCCTCGGCGCGAAGGGCTGAATATGGAGCGCGGGGTTTGCAACCCGCTGTCTGGCGTAATGCAGCAACCCCGATGAGGCAAAACCAACAAAGCGGGTTGAAAACCCGCGCTCCATACGAAACCATCACACCGTGTTCGAAACGAAAATCATAGAGGCCACCGATGACGGCATGGCCGAGGCGCGCGATGCCGCCGTCTCCCTTTTGCAAGCCGGTGAAGTCGTCGCCCTGCCCACGGAAACGGTTTATGGCCTCGCCGCCGATGCCTTCAACCCAGAAGCTGTCGCTAAAGTCTTCGCCGCCAAAGAACGCCCGACCTTCGATCCACTCATCGTCCACATCGCCACCCTCGGCGATCTCGAACGCGTCGCCATCGTGCCTGACGACATCCGGGAAACGGTCAACAAACTCGCCAACGAATTCTGGCCGGGTCCCCTCACCATTATTTTACCAAAAACACCGGAAGTCCCGGATCTGGTGACGGGTGGCCTGCCCACCGTCGGCGTCCGCCAGAGCGCGCATCCCATTTTCCGCGCGATCAACAAGACCCTCGGCAACCCCATCGCCGCACCCAGCGCAAACCGCTTCGGCCGCATCTCACCAACCTCCGCTTCCGCCGTGATGAAGGAGCTCGGCGGCCGCATCCCGCTCATCGTCGATGCCGGTGCCTGCAACGAAGGAATCGAGAGCACGATCATCCGCATCGAGCCGCGCGAGGGGAAAAAGCCGATTTTCCACGTCCACCGCGCCGGGCCCATCACCAAGGAAAAGCTCCAGCCATTCGGGAAAATCGAGAAAGTGAAGCCCGGCGACAAGCTCCAGTCACCCGGCCAGCTCGAAAGCCACTACGCCCCGCTCACTCCATTCCGCTTGATCGAGAAACCGGAGGATTTCACCCCCGAGCCTGGCAAGCGCTACGGTCTCCTAAGCTACAAAGGCGAAGACGGTGGGGAGTTCGTCCGCTCGCATGAATGGGAAGTCGTCGTCGCCCTCAGCCCCGGCAACGGCAAGCAGGCAGAAGCCGCTGTCCGCCTCTTCTACGCCATGCGAGAAATGGACGAGATGGGTCTCGATGAAATCATCGCCGAGCCCATGAGCGAAGTCGGCCTCGGCGTCGCCATCAACGACCGCCTCAGAAGGGCATCCACCCCGCGCTAGCGAAAGGAACCGTGATTCCGAAATCGCGACTACCACCGCAGCGGAGGACAAGGGCGATTCGCCGTGCAGGTCGCGATTTAAAATCGCGGTTCCTTTCCCTTAGCCATCAGTCTGAAGCTACTAGGATGAACCACAACAGCCAGAGAGGTATTAGATAGAGTATCCCACATAGAATGAGAAATGTGCGCACCCAAACATTAGACGACTTCCTGAATCCCTGAACACAGTAGGTCAACCCGATCACAGAAGAAACAATCAATACTAGGATCGGAGTAATCGATCCAACGGTAGAGCCTTGCAGGAAAAAAATGGCAAACGGCAAGAGCACCAAAGGCAAAATTGCCCCAGCGACATACCAATCAACCCCAATAATTTTCTTCTTCTGACTCATGGAATGATGGCGAAAGGAACCGCGATTTGAAATCGCGACTACCACCGCAGCGGAGGACTAAGGCTATTCGCCGTGCAGGTCGCGATTTCGGAATCGCGGTTCCTTTCCTTACGGCACCCTCGGGAACTTCGAGAAATCCGGTTTGCGTTTCTCGATAAACGCCTCTTTGCCCTCCCTACCTTCTTCGGACATGTAATAAAGCAAAGTCGCATTGCCCGCGAGATCCAGCAGCCCCATCTGCCCGTCGCAATCGGCGTTCAGGGCGGACTTCAAGCAACGCAGCGCGAGCGGCGAATGGGCGAGCATTTCCCGGCACCATTTCACCGTCTCCGTCTCCAGCTCGGCGAGCGGCACGACGGTATTCACCAAGCCCATGTCGAGCGCCTGCTGGGCATCATACTGGCGGCAGAGATACCAAATCTCCCGCGCCTTTTTCTGCCCGACGATGCGAGCGAGATAGCTTGAGCCAAGGCCGCCATCGAAGCTTCCAACTTTAGGCCCCGTCTGTCCGAAGCGAGCGTTATCCGCCGCAATCGTGAGGTCACAGACGATATGCAGCACATGCCCGCCACCGATTGCGTAGCCCGCCACCATCGCCACGACAGGCTTCGGCAGGGAACGGATTTTTTTCTGAAGATCGAGCACATTGAGGCGCGGCACACCGTCGCCGCCGATGTATCCCGCATGGCCGCGCACTTTCTGATCACCACCAGAACAGAAGGCGAGATCTCCCTCACCCGTAAGAATGATGACACCCACCTGCGGATCCTCGTGCGCCATGTCGAAGGCTTTGAGCATTTCCGTGACCGTCTGCGGCCGGAAGGCATTGCGCACCTCCGGGCGGTTGATAGTCACCTTCGCGATGGCTCCGTCTTCCGTCGTCTCATAACGGATGTCCTCGAAATCGTATTTTGAAATCCACATGTTGCCGGGAAGCTGGCCTCTGCCGCTGCATCAATCAACCGATAAAAGGCATGCCTTTACTTCGCGGAGGTGAAGCTAAATCCCCGAGCCGCCGGCTCGTAATGACCGGCCTCCGATTTCGAAAGCCAAGCAGGGTATTCCTTTTTCTCTTCTAGCTTCGGGATCGGCCTCGGCCCGGCCATTTTCTCATCGGGATTCTTGGCAACATAGCGGATCACGATCTCGTCACCGGCTTTCAAGCCGCTGGCAGTCTTGGTCACGGAAACCACAATGGCAAAAACCGTTACATCTCGATCACCGCTGAAATCGAGGGCTCCTTTACGGCTCGCAAACACCCTTTTCACCGAGATCTTGAGCACTTCCGGCGCATCCCTTTGCATCCGCTCATAAACATCGGGCGGAAGTTCGGCCGAAACCGGCGAGGGCAGGAATGCGATGCTCAAGATGGCGATTGCAATCCGTGAAACATACCGAGCTTTCTTCATGGAAGGGATTTACACCATTTTTCCGGGGAGTCCCAATCGATTTAAACCTTGTCTAACTGCCGATAATTCTATCATTTCTAGTAATAGATAAAAATTCCCCCTCCCCTGATCGTTCAAGCCGGGTTGCAAACGCCGTCACCACCGCCGCAGTCTCACTGACACTCATTAGCTGTGTCGATCCGAACTACCAATCCGGCAGCCCAGGCCAAGGAAGGCCGCAACCACCTAACCGCGGGGGCAACCCAGGCGCACAGCAGCCGGTGACCTACACCGACAACCAGGCGTACGACAAATATTTCAACAACGGCTACAACTACATCGACGCCAAGGTGCTCGCCGACTATTGGGGCGAGTCGATCGGCGAAGCGAAACTCACTCTCGGCTACAAGATGCTCAACTTCGGCCCGCAAGATGGTCGATATCACGTTAGCCAAGCGAGGTCGCGTGCTACTCAAGGCGATTTCTGGGACTGGCCGGTATCCTACGAAGACGGTGGTTACAGCTATAATGACACTGAAATCCTCGGAAACTACTGGGGTGGCGGGCCGAGCAATGCCAAGATGAAACTCGCTAGAAACCTCATCAATGGCAACGACTCTTGGAACCGCGCGGCTCTTAACGCAGCAAGGTGAACCACGAAAATTCGCCGAAGGCCGCCCTCGGCAAAATCGGGCTTGAGATCGAGCTCATGGCTCCTCCCGGCAAAAGCCGGAAGGATCTGGCCGATGCCATCGCCTCCCGTCTCGGCGGGAAGGTGCGGCGCTTTTTTCACCCGCAGGGAGAGCCGAGCAAAGTCCCGAACACTCCCGTTTTTGAGAACCTGACCTTGGGCTTCCTCGTGGAGGACAGCCAAGGAAACATCCTCGCGCAATGCGTGGATGACCTGACGCTGCAGGACGATCTCAAGCAGGCACACCCACCCATTCCTGGATGGTATAGGATCGTCAGTGATGACGCTCGGTTTCTTCGCCTCGGCATGCGCCACATGGATGCGAGTGCTCCTTTGGAAACCGTCCTCGATCCGCTGGCGGCACTCTTCGGCTCCACTCCGCAGCTGGGACAGGGAGGCATGTATAGGGTCGGCGATGATCACGGCACGCCAATTGCCATGGGTGCACCGCTTCCCGGAGAGCGCGAGAGACCCTGTGAACTCGTCTCCGCACCCATTTCGGAAAATCATCTAGAGCAACTCGAAGCCCTGCTCGCACCCGCCCGCGAACTGGGTTTCACCATCCCTGCGGAAGGCGCGATCCACATCCATTTCGATGCGGCGCCGTTGTGCTCCGCTGCTACTTTCGCGAATCTTGTGCGTTTCCTCGGCATCTACTCCGATGCGATACGCGAGCGCTTCGCAACGAATCCGAACTGCAGGCGGCTGGGTCGTTGGCCAGTGGAAATCTTCGAGGTCATCACCTCAGAGGGCTTCACCGAATTGGATTGGGAAGCGGCGCGGAAAAAACTCTCCGCCGTCAAGCTCATCAAATACTGCGACTTCAACCTCTTCAACATGGTGCAATCCCTGTCCGGGAAACACACCTTCGAAGTCCGCATTTTCCCGGTCTGGATGGAGAGCGAAAAGATCATCGAGGCGGCGAGCTTCTTCTCAGCCATCCTCGATTGGGCAAAGGACAACGGCGGCAAACTCAAGCCAGTGCCGGAGGAATTTCTCGGCTTGAAAGGAATCACCGGAGAGTAAGAGCAATTTCATCGCTCGAAATCCCCGCCACTTGCCCTAAGATAGCGGCAGATGAACGAAAAACGTCCCGATCTAGACCTCCTCGGCGAGCCCATCCACGAACTCGCGGAGCAGGAAGGCATCGTTGGCGTGAGCGCGGATCCGGAACACGGGCGGCTGGAAATCGAGTTCGATCCTGAGCGTATCAGTGAGTCGCAGCTGCGCAAAATAGCTTCGGAAGATGCCAGTGAGGTGGCGATGGAGTTAAAAAAACTTAGCTTCCGACTCGCCAATACCGGCTGCGAAGCAGGCGCGCTCCGGCTTGAGAAACGCGTCGGAAAAATCCCCGGCGTGCGCCGCGCCACCGCCACCTACATCGGCAAAGTCCTGTGCCTGACCTTCGATTCGGCGGTTGCGCCCGAAAGCGATGTCGTCGCCGGGCTGGAAAAATCCGGTGCACAGATCAGCCCGCTTGAGATCGGCAAACCCCAGGAAAAATCCCTCGGCGAGCGCCTGCGCTCCGGCGAGCTGAACGAGGAGATTTCCTGCGCGCTCGGCCTGCTTTTCCTCATCGCCGCCTTTGCTGTGGAAAAAATTTCCGGCACTAGCTGGTGGACACACGGACTCTATTTTGGAGCCTACGTTTTCGCCGGACAGGAGGGCGTGAAGTCCGCCATCGCCTCGCTGCGCGAGAAAGTCCTCGATATCGATGTCCTCATGGTGCTCGCCGCCCTCGGCGCGGCGCTTGTCGGCGCGCCTTTCGAGGGAGCCCTGCTGCTGTTCCTCTTCAGTTTCTCAAACGTCCTCCAGCGCTACGCCATGGAGCGCACCCACCGCGCCATCGAATCCCTCCTCACCCTGCGTCCCGACAAGGCGCTGGTGAAGCGCAACGGCGAGACGATGAGCGTGCCCGTAGAGGAACTGGAAATCGGAGAAACCGTCGTCGTGAAACCCGGCGAGCAGATCCCGGTGGACGGCAAGCTTTCCGAAGGGGAAACGCATGTCGACGAATCCTCTCTCACCGGCGAGTCGATGCCGGTCTCGAAAAGCACGGGCAGCGATCTCTTCGCTGGCACGATCAACCAGAGCGGCGGCATTGAAATGAAAGTCACGAAGCGCTCGGATGACTCGGCGCTCGCCCGCATGGTCAAGCTCGTCGCCGAGGCGCAGGCGGAGAAATCCCCCACCCAGCGGTTTCTGGAAACGGCGGAGCAATGGTATGCGATGGGCGTGATCCTCTTCACCATCGCAGTCTTCCTCGTGCCATGGCTCCTGTGGGGCGAAACCTTCTCCACGGCCTTTTACCGGGCGATGACGATCATGGTCGTGGCATCGCCCTGCGCGCTGGTCATCAGCACTCCCGCCACGGTGCTCTCCGCCATCGGCGGCGCGGCACGACGCGGCATCCTCATCAAGGGAGGATCGCATCTCGAACGTGCAGCTACTATAGATATCGTAGCAGTCGACAAGACCGGCACTCTCACCGTAGGCAAGCCATCGCTAAACGAGATCGTCACCACTGACGGCGTGATGGACGTCACTAAAGAACTGCCAGCAGCCATCCACGATACTCTAGCCCTCGCCGCCGCCCTGGAATCGAAATCCGAACACCCGCTCGCCCACGCCATCGTGAACGCTGCGGCAGGCCTTTCACTTCCTGTGGCGACTGCCTTCCAATCCACAGTTGGCAAAGGTGCGGAGGCAACCATTTCAGGACAACGCCATCTCATCGGTAGCGAGCGCTGGTTCCGCGAGCATGATGCCGAGGGCTTCGATGCACTCCACTCGCTCACGAAGGGTCTTCAGGAAAAAGGCCGCACCTGCGTCTGGCTCGGCACGCGCGATGGCGACCGCGTCACCGCCACCGCCGTCTTTGCCATGGCGGATACGATACGCCCCGAAGCCCGAGACCTCACCGCCAAGCTCCACAAAGTCGGCGTGAAAAAAGTCGTCATGCTCACCGGCGACCAATCGCTCGTCGCGAAGACCATCGCCGCCGAGGCGGGCATTGACGAGGTTCACGCCGGCCTTCTTCCCGGCGACAAGCTGGAAGTCATCCGCCAACTGAAAACCGAAGGCCGCGTCATGATGATAGGCGATGGAGTAAACGACGCACCCGCCCTCGCCGCCTCCGACCTCAGCGTCGCAATGGGTGCGGCGGGCACGGATGTGGCGATGGAAACAGCGGACGTCGTGCTCATGGGCGACCGTCTAGAAAATATCCCCCTCCTTCTGAGTCACTCGCGTCGGGCGAAACGCGTCCTTATCCAGAACCTCACCTTCGCCGCCGGGATCATCGTTTTCCTCATCATCGCTGCCCTTGGATTTTCCCTACCGCTTCCGATTGGCGTTGTCGGTCATGAGGGTAGCACCGTCATCGTCTGCCTCAACGGACTGCGACTGCTAATGATCGGGAGGTCAGTGGTTTAAGAACAAACCACCTCTTTATCCCGATAGGGATTAAAGCCAGTAGCCGTGGGTCGAGCGTAGCGACTACCCACGGTTCAATCGGTCAGCATATCGTATCCCGGAGGGATGCCAGCGAGCCGGTTCGATCCCATCAGGATCGCTTTTCTAGCGCCATCAAACCGGGGGTAGTCGCTTTGCTCGACCCCCGGCTACTTTCTGATATCCCTCCGGAATAATGAAAGACCTCTGACAGCCTACCTTCGCTGAAGCTGTGCAGAAGATGGCAGGAAAAGAGATGCCACTGCATTGATCAGCCCCGCAACAATCCGCCAAGTTACGAAAAGCACCACCGCCACCATTCCGACAGAGACGAAAAGCACCAGCGCGATAAAGCCGATAACCACCCATAGTGGCCACCAACGGGCGTCGAGGCGTTTCACCTGACCATGCCAGTTTCCCCATCGCGCCCATGGCGCACCTTTGCCCGATTCCTCGTGTTTTGGCTTTGGCTCCACGGCAACTCCGTCGATCTCGACGACTTCTGCCTCGATGGTTTGCTCGTTTCCGTTCATTTCCACATCATCCTACCGCAGCTTGCAGAAAATAAAATGCGAATCGCAGGCACAAAAAAGCGGTTCGACCGATCTACCCCAGGGAAAACCCAATAACCCGAAGTGTTTCAGTCGAACCGCCAAAAGTAATACAGCACCTTACATGCCAATCTTTCACGGATATTTCCCTGGGCAAAAAATTTCCGTTTTATTTCCACGCGCCCACGGGCGTGGCGCGGGCGAGCTCCTCGCGACGGAAGTTGCTGGGGGAATTCCCCGTAAACCGTGAGAAGCTTCGGTTGAATTGCGAGAGTGATTGATAACCAATCTGGAAGGCGATTTCAGAGACTCGCACCTCGGGTTTGAGCAGTTCTTTCTTCGCCCACTCAATGCGGCGTCGATTCACGTAATCGGTGAGCGTCAGGCCGGTGGCTTCCTTGAAGACGCGGCAGAAATGGGATTCGCTCAGGCCTGCGTGGCGTGCGACGAGGGCGAGCGGGAGAGGCTCTTCGAGATTTTTTGCAATGAAGTTTCGCGCACGAGCCACGGCTTCCGGCTCGCTGTTATCGCTAATGATGGCGGAAAGGAGATCCGAGGCGGTGCGGCATTTGCACAGGCGCTGAGTGGAGTAATAAACACCCGCGAAAACCATATTTCCGACGAAGGCGAAGATGACCGCGTTTGTGTGGAGCGGGCGGATACGGCCGAAGGTGATGTAAGCGAGGCCTTCGCCCTTGAAGAGCCCGAAGGTGATGGTTTCGAGGAATTTTCCGTTCATCTGCCACCATGAGAGCTGGGTGGCGGCGAGGAGGCCGACAAGCATGCCGACAATGCCCCAGAAGATGGAGGCGTTCATGAAACGGCGGACGGTCTTGTCGTCGTAGGTGATGGTCGTAGTCATTTTGAGGAAATTTTGCGTGGCTTTGGAGCCGGGGTGTCATCGAGCGGGAGTAATGAATCGCGCTCAAAGCTGGAACGCCGCCCGCGCCGCGCCTCCGCTGCAAAGCACACGATGAAAATCGCGGCCAAGCAGGTGCTGACGAGAATAGTGATGGCAAGAGCGTCCACGCGCAGAGTGGAGCAGAGACGCGGAAAGCCCGCATCGCACCGCTTGCGATAGACTGCGCGTATCCTCTGCGAACTAACGCGGAAGGGCGACTCGTGGCATCGGGACGACGAAGCCGCCGAGGAAAAGTCCACCGATGAAGCCGCCGAGGTGGGCTCCGTAGGCGATACATTCGCCGCCGCTGATGTAGCCGTTGAAATCGAATACCAAGCTGATGATGCCGATGACGGCGAGGCTTCCCGGATTCACAGGTCTCGCCATCGGCTGGACATGCGGATCAGGCAAGCTCCAGCGGACGGCCATCGCGAGATATAGCCCCTCAAACCCCATCACCGCTCCAGAGGCACCGAGGCAAATGGCGGTTGATTCTGGATTCATCGCAACATGGCAGATATTGCCCGTAATTGCCGTGAAAATAAAGACCGCCGCCACCCAGCGCGATCCTAACAGCTCGCAGGCGACAGCAGCGAAGATCCATAGGAACAGCATATTTCCCAAAAGGTGGCCGATGTCGCTATGGAGGAGCCCGGCGGTGAGAAGAGTGAGCAATTCCTCCCCCACGCTAGCGGTGAAAACTCCTGAACGGATGGAATTCCATGCCGAGACAATTTCAGCAGGCATGGCGGAGAAGCGCAGGGTGAAATCGTAGCTGGCGAAGGTCTGAACTAGTAGAACCGCAGCCAGAAATGCGATTAGTCCCAACACCACGCCTTGCCTCCTGAGGAGATACTTGAATTCTACGAAACGAGACACGTGTGGAGTCTGGTGGGTGAAATTTTTTCCTCAAGCCTGATCGGCGCGACTAGGGAGCGGCAAAGCCATGCTTCAGGAGGATGGCGGTGGCGGTTTCCGAAGTGAGAAATTCGATGAAAAGGGCGGCTTCCTTGTGGTTTTTCGAAGCGGAGACGATGGCGGCGGGGTATTCGATGGAGCCAGTTTTTTCCGCCGGGGCGGTGAAGGCGATTTTTACTTTATCGCTCGAAGCGGCATCGCTGCGGTAGACGATAGCAGCATCGGCGTTCGAAGTTTCAGCAGCGATGAGGGCGGCGCGGACGTTCTGAAGCGGGATGGTTTTTCGCTGGAGCTTCGGCCAGATATTTTCTGCGGTGAGCCATTTCTTTGCGTAGATCCCGGCAGGAACGGAGGTCGGATCGGCGATGGCGATACGCTTCAGCGAAAGCAGGTCACGGGCGGATTTTAGGGAGGTTTTGCTAGCTGCGGGAACTACGACGACCAGTTCGTTACTCGCGATGGTGCGGATACTGGATGAGGAGATGAGTTTCTTTTTTGCCAGAGCCGTGAGGGTCGCTGTGTCTGCGGAGATGAACACATCAATGGGCGCTCCCTCCTCAATCTGGCGGGCGATGACGTTGGTGCCGGAGAAGGTGAGTCGTGGTTTTTCCCCGGGATACGCCTCCACGATTTCCTCAAGCGCATTGCCCATGGAGATGGCGGCACCGATGGTGAGATCGGCTTTTGCTTCTGCTAGAAAGAGAAGAGGGAGGAATGAGGAAAGCAGGAAGGCAGGAAAAGATCCGATGAAAGGAGAGTTGAGAAAAATTCCTACCTTCCTGCCTTCCTTATTCATCAATGGGAACTTGGTTAGCATTCGTGAGGCGGTTCGTAGCGGTGGCGCAGGACGGTGCCGGAACGGCTGATGATCCAGCGGATGGTGGAGCTGCTGTCGCATTCCTCAGGGCGCACCCACTCGATGAGTGCGGTTCCACCGTCTTGGGAAATCATGACGCTGGGGCGGCGAAGTCCGTCGATGAATTTCTGATATTTCCACGATTCTTCCGGCTTCAAGGCAGGCTTGTTTGGGACGTCCTCGATAATGAAACCCGCGAGATCCCGCCAAAACCGCTTTTCGATTTCGATGGGTTTCCCGTCCCATTTAAAATCAAATTTCGTGATGAGTGAGCAGCCTGGCCAGAACCGCAGGGGCAGCTTTTCTCCTTTATAAGAGTAGCCCTGATATTCGCCACCCACCTCGGGAAGCGCCACAAGATCCGGCTCTTTGGGGAATTCGAGCTCGACCTCTAGCGTAAGGTTCCCTTCTTCCGACTTCGCAGTGAATTTGGAGACTTTGACCACATCCTCCCACCAAGTTTCCTCTACATCCATCGCCTTCGCGGCAATCGGTATGGAGACGACGGACATCGCGATGAAATGCCTTCTTTTCATGGCATTAGCATACAGCAACTGCGCCGTAAGTGGAGAGTGTTTTTATGCCGGAAGGCACGTCGGAGCCGTCTACGACGATGGTTAATACCACACAGTGCCGATACTGCGGACGGCCTATTATATTCCGCAGATGGTCCACCGATTCACGGACTGGCTGCCGCATATGGGGCAATCCAGTTCTCACCATCCATCTGGAAGGCAATTGGTACTCAGGCCCAGGCGGCCAATCATTCCTGAATCTTTGATTCATTCGATGGGGGTGGTATCTTCGGATGCCGCCACTTTTCTTTTTCAGTCGGTCGGATTCGCAGAAAACCCTATTAGACGCCTAGTCCTTGGTTGCACAAATGTGGGTTTGTGGGCTACTGTGAAAGCCACGAGAGGGACTTAAATCATGAGCAGAATTTCAATCGATGTATCGCCTGAGGAGCACCGGAAGCTGAAAGCCATTGCCGCGCTGAAAGGGAAGAGTATGAAGGACTACCTATTGGAAGGGAAGTTTGACGCCGGTGCGGACGATCAGGAGAAAGCTTTAGTGGAACTGGAGGCGTTGCTTGATTCACGAATCGAACATCATGGGAAGAGCGGACTGAAAGGAAGATCATCTGCCAGTGCCATCCTGCAGGACACTTTGGAAAAGCAATAACTCATGCCGAATTTCGAACTGTCCTATCTGGCCGATGGCGACATTGCCGGGATCATCCTCTACACCATTTAAAAATGGGACGTCGATCATTCAGTCCGCTATGTCGGTTTGCTTGACGCGCACTTTGAAGCGATTGGCAAAGGAGAAGTCCGGACAAAAACGGTTTTTGGGCACCGGGGGGATCTACATGCGTCGCGTTGCCAGAAGCATGTTATTTTCCACCAGGAACGAGCCGGGGATGTTCCGCTGATCCTTGCTGTTTTTCACGAGAGCATGGAGCTGATGGAAAGGCTCAAGAAGCGCTTGCTGGAGTGACTCGCCGCCTGAAGGCAGCGCTCCTTTTGCTTACGCGTAGCTGCGGACGGAGAGTTTGACGGTCTCGTATTCGAGGGGCTCTTTGTGGAGGGTCGGCGCTTGGCCTGGGCCGTGGTATTCCCATGCGGAGACGTAGGCGAAGGTTTCGTCGTGGCGTTTGGCTTCGCCGGGCTGGGTCTTGCCTTCTTTAACCTCTTGGCTGTTTTCGGTGAACTGGTGCTCGCCGCGGAAGTGGCCACCGCATGATTCCTCGCGCTGGAGGGCGTCGTGGCACATGAGTTCGCCGAATTCGAGGAAATCGGCGACGCGACCGGCTTTTTCGAGCTCCATGTTCGGGGTGTCTGCGGTGCCGGGGATGCGGACGTTGTTCCAGAATTCCTCGCGGATTCTTGGGATTTCCTCGAGTGCCCAAGTGAGGCCTTCTGCGGTGCGTTCCATGCCGCATTTGTCCCACATGACTTTGCCGAGATCACGGTGGAAGGAATCGACGGTGCGCTTGCCTTGGATGGCGAGGAGCTTGGAGATGCGCTCGCGGACTTCGCCCTCGGCCTGCGCGAAGGCGGGGTCTTGGGTGGTTACGGTGCCGGGCTTTTGGGTGGCTAGGTAGTTCGCGATGGTGGTGGGGATGACGAAATATCCGTCGGCGAGGCCTTGCATGAGGGCAGAGGCGCCGAGGCGGTTTGCGCCGTGATCGGAGAAGTTTGCTTCGCCAAGGACGTGGAGGCCGGGGATGTTTGACTGGAGGTTATAATCCACCCAGAGGCCGCCCATGGTGTAGTGAACGGCGGGATAGATCATCATCGGGCGCTCGTAGGGGTTTTCGCCGGAGATCTTCTCATACATTTGGAAGAGGTTCCCATAGCTTGAGCGGATCTTGTCTTCCCCGAGACGCTTGATGGCATCGCGGAAATCGAGGTAAACGCCGAGGCCGGTGGGGGCTACGCCGCGACCCTCATCGCAGGCTTCTTTGGCAGCTCGAGAGGAAATATCGCGTGGAGCGAGGTTTCCGAAGGATGGATATTTCCGCTCAAGGAAGTAGTCGCGATCGTCTTCTGAGACATCGTTCGGGTGAAGTTCTTTGGCGCGAATTTTTGCTGCAATTTCCTTGGTTTTTGGTGCCCAGATGCGGCCGTCGTTGCGGAGCGACTCGGACATGAGGGTGAGCTTTGATTGGTATTCGCCGGAGACTGGGATGCAGGTCGGGTGGATCTGCGTGTAGCAGGGGTTTGCCATGAGGGCGCCCTTGCGAGCGGCGCGCCAAGAGGCCATGACGTTGCAGCCCATGGCGTTGGTGGAGAGGAAAAAGACGTTTCCGTAGCCGCCGGTGGCGAGGATGACGGCGTCCGCTGCGTGGGTGGAAATCTCTCCGGTGTTCAGGTCTCGGACGACGATGCCCTTTGCGTGGCCATCGACCTTGACGAGATCGAGCATTTCCGTGCGCGGGTACATTTTCACACCGCCTTTGTGGATTTCCTTTTCGAGCGCTTGGTAGCAGCCGATGAGGAGTTGTTGTCCGGTTTGTCCGCGTGCGTAGAAGGTACGGGAAACCTGGGCTCCACCGAAGGAGCGGTTGTCGAGGAGTCCGCCGTATTCGCGGGCGAAGGGCACGCCTTGGGCGACGCATTGGTCGATGATGTTGTTGGAAACCTCGGCGAGGCGGTAGACGTTTGCCTCGCGGGAGCGGAAGTCGCCGCCTTTGATGGTGTCGTAGAAGAGGCGGTAAACGGAGTCGCCGTCGTTGCGATAGTTTTTCGCAGCGTTGATGCCACCTTGGGCGGCGATGGAGTGGGCGCGGCGCGGGGAATCTTGATAACAGAAGCATTTCACCTGATAGCCGAGCTCAGCAAGGGTGGCGGCGGCGGCACCACCAGCGAGGCCGGAGCCGACGATGATAACGGAGAATTTCCGTTTGTTCGCCGGGTTGATGAGCTTGGAGTTCATCTTGTGGCTAGTCCACTTTTGTTCAAGCGGGCCAGCGGGGATTTTGCTATCGAGGTTCATAGAATTGAGGATTGGAAATTGGAGATTGAGTATTATCTCAGCGGTTGTTTTGGCGGACGGTTTTGATGGAGGCGAAATCGGCGGGGGATTTGGCGAGGCATGCGGCGCGATAATTTGCGGCAACAGAAGTGCCCGACCGAACGAGCTGATTGGCGATAGTGCGGCTGACTCGATCCTCCGGAAGTGAACGCACCAAGCGCATCACACGCAGAGAAAACTGCTTGCAACGGGTTTTGAGTTCGTCAGGAGTCATCTTCGCAATAATCAATTTCCAATTTACAACATTCAATTAGTCCACGATGCCGAGGAAGATGGCGATGGGGACGGAGATGAAGCCGAAGTAGATGACGGCGGTGTAGCCTAGGGAAAACTTCCGGATGAGCTCTTGGGATTTCTTCGAGCGCAAGCCGAGTGTCTGGAAAATGGATGCAACGCCGTGGCTGAGGTGCGAGCAGAGGCAGGTCATGGCAATGATGTAGAAGATGACGACGATTAAATTCAGCCATCCAGCTCTGAAGCCCTCGACGACCATGCCGTAGGGGTCAGTCGCGCCGACTTCCGCGAGGTGGGAGTTCACACGGACGGTGAAGTGGAGGATGTGAAAGACGATGAAGGCGAGGATGGTAAGGCCAGACCAGATCATGAGGCGTGAGGACTTGGTGGCCTGGATGGTGGATTTGCATTCATACTCCTGGCCGCGGGCTTTTTTGTTTTCGCGGACAAGCAGGATGGTGGCCCAGACGTGGAGGACGACGACGACCAGCAGGCCGATGCGTGCGACCCAGATCAGTGCCCCGTGGCCGGCGCTATGGAGGAACTCAGCGTATTCGTTGAAAGCCTCACGGCCTGCGAAGATAAGGAGGTTTCCGGTGAGGTGGCCGGCGAGGAAAAGCACCATCGCGAGGCCGGTGACGGCGACGACGAGCTTTTTTCCGATGGAGGACTGCCAGTATGCTGTGGCGGCGCGTGTGAGGGCGTTCATGAGAAATGAAAAGGATGCGCCCAATTGTTGGATGGGATGGGCAAAATCTCAAACCCTAATCTCATTTTCCGGGAAACTCCTGTTCCACCCCCCTTCTAGGAAGGTTTACGTCAGTTCGCGTTCTCCCCGGCTCATGTGGCGGATATCCTTAGCGCGATCTAGGTAGACGGAGTCTTCGCCGATGTTCGAGGCGAGATCGCCGACACGCTCTAGGGAGCGGACAATGAAGATGAGGTGGACATATTCCTGGGAGCGGCCTTGGGTGTCCTCGATGCGGTCGCCGAACTGGGCGGTCGCCGCTTTATAGAGCTTATCAAGCTCCTTGTCGCGGACGTGGAGGGAGGCGCCGAGAACACCATTGCCATCGCTGAAAGACGAGATCGCGTCACGGAGGAGTTCGTCTGCTAGGGTATAGACAGGCTCGACGAGGGTCACATCGATGAGTTCTGCGGTAGCGATAATTTTTTTCGCACGTTTCGCGATGTTGGTGGCGTGATCCGAGATACGCTCGAGGTTCATCGAGATTTTCATGGATGAAACGACGAAACGCAGATCCGAGGCCATGGGGTGGTATTTTACTAGAAGACTCATCCCGGCCTTGTCGATGACTCGCTCCAATTCATCTACCTCATCGTCATCCGCGATGACTGAATTGGACAATTCGGCATCGCGCCCGAGCAGTGCCTGGATGGCTCGCTCGAGGTTGTGGCGAGTTTTTGCAGCCATGGTGAGGACGTCGTTCTTCAATTCCGCTAGGGCGAGATCGAAGTCCTTGATGATATGAGGAGCGCTATTCATTCGTTTAATCTATCTTATATTTCAGATTTGGAAAGTAGAGGTATTGTCTCAGGCGTGGCGGATGTCTTCGGCAGAGCTGATGAAGACGACATCTTCGCCGATGCTCGCGGCAAGGTCTCCGATGCGCTCTAAGAAACGTGAGATAAAGAGGAGATGGAGGATGCCCTTCACATCGCTACCACCGCTGTCCACCATGGCGGGAAGTGCCTTGGAGAGTTTTTTGTGAAGCTTATCGACCTTTTTGTCACCTTCGATGATTTCCAAGGCCTGTAAGGAATCGGCGTTCGTATATGCTTGTAGGGCTTTGACCAATTGGCTGCGGGTCGCCTCGAAGAGCGGTTTTACAAGACCGATCTCCGGGCACTCGCCATGCTTGAGTATCTTGCGAGAGGATTTGGAAATGTTCACTGCATGGTCGCCGACACGCTCAAGAGAGCGGCATACGCTGAGGGCGGAGACGGCTGCGCGGAAATCCGAGGCCATGGGGCTGTAGCGGAGCAGGATGGACATGCCCCTGCTATCGATCTCCTTTTGTTTCTGGTCGATCAGCTCATCGTCGTCGATCACATCGCTGCAACGCTCGATATCCCTTGTGAGGAGTCCATTCACCGAGCCGTCCACAGCGCGCAGGACAAGATTTCCCATCTGGATGAGGTCGATCCTGAGCTGCTCCAGTTCGGCATCGAAGGAGCTTAGGATGTGTTGTGACGGTTCTTCCGGAGGCATGGTGTTATATTCACCCGAAGCGCCCGCTGACGTAGTCTTCCGTCTGGGTCACTGAGGGGTTTCCGAAAATGGTGGTGGTGTCGTCGTATTCGATGAGTTCGCCAAGGTAGAAGAAGGCGGTGCGATCCGAGACGCGGGTGGCCTGCTGCATATTGTGGGTCACGATGACGATGGTGAACTCTTCCTGAAGCTCGGCGATGAGCTCCTCAATGCGGGCGGTGGCGATGGGGTCGAGCGCGGAGCATGGCTCATCCATGAGGACGATACGCGGGTTGACGGCGATGGTGCGGGCGATGCAGAGGCGCTGCTGCTGGCCACCGGAAAGACCAAGTGCGCTGGAGTTCAAACGGTCTTTTACCTCATTCCAGAGGGCGGCGCGCTGGAGGGATTTTTCGACCGCCTCATCGAGCCTGGCCTTGTTTTTGATGCCTTGGATGCGCAGACCGTAGGCGACGTTTTCGTAAATGCTTTTCGGGAAAGGGTTGTATTTCTGGAACACCATGCCGACCTGTTTGCGAAGCTCAATGGGATCGACATCGTGTGCGTTGATGTCTTGCCCCATGATGCGAATCTGGCCGGTGGTGACCTTCGAGGTGTCAACGAGGTCGTTCATGCGGTTCAGGCAGCGCAGAAGGGTCGATTTTCCGCAGCCTGAGGGGCCGATGAGGGCGGTGACCTTGCCAGCGGGGATGTTGAACGAGATGTTCTTCAGGACGTTCGTTTTCCCCATATCATAGCTGAAGGATACGTCGTCGATCTCGATCATCGCGTCTTGCTCGGCGATCGGGTTTGGGTTGTTTGCCTTCGTCGATGGCGAAGCTTTTGCGGGACTTTCCACGGGTGTTGCTAGTTCAGTCATGGGATCGGATGGGGAGGTGGTCACCATTTGAGTTTTTTACGGAAATGAATGCGGAGGTAGATCGAGACCGAGGCGAAGGTCATGACCATGAGGAGGAAAACGAAGACTGAGCCGTCTTGCATGGCGGCGGTGGCGTCCGTGCGCGGGATGCGGGCGGCGACGGTGTAGATGTGGTAGGGCATGGCCTGCACGGAATCTGTGAGCAGATCGGATACCCAGAAGATGCCTTTTCCATCGGCTTCTTGCCAGGGCAGCTTGCCTTTCAGCGCGACGGCGGCGGTGAACATGATGGGCGCCGTCTCACCGGCGACGCGGGTGACGCCGAGGACGGAGGCGGTGAGGATACCGGGGGTTGCGTAGGGTAGGACGGCGGTGCGAATGCATTGCCATTTCGTGGCACCTAGGGCGAGCGAGGCTTCGCGGAAGCCTTTGGGGATCGCTTTTAAGGATTCTTCGCAGGCGGCGATGATCACTGGCAGCACCATGACCGCGAGGGTGAGGCCACCGGCGAGTAGGGAGTTGCCCCAGCCCTGGAAGCTGAGGTAGCCGCCGAACATAGGGATCGCGGCTAGTGACTTCTCCTCATTGACGATCATGGTGAAGATGGGGAGCGGAAATAGGCAGAAAAAGGCGAAACCGAAGAGGCCGAAGACGATGGATGGCACGCCGGCGAGGTTCATAATCGCGAGGCGTATCATGCCGACGAAGCGACCCTGCTTCGCGTATTCATTGAGATAAACTGCAGCCGCCACGCCCACGATGAGCGCCACCACCATGCAGACAATCACGAGCAAAGCGGTGCCGACCAATGGCCCGGCGATGCCTCCACCGGAGTAGGCGTTTGTTTTCTTGTTCTCAATCACCGCGTCTGGATTGGCCTTGGTGTATTCGATGAAATCTGAGGAAGCTAGGGACTGCTTTTCACCATTCTCATCGGTGTAATCGACGAGGGTCTCGGGCATGCGAGTGAGGAAATCCAAATCGACGACCTCCCCGCCCTTTTCGGAAAAAACGGGCATGAGCACCGGCAGACCTTTTTTCGCGATATCGAAGAAGATGAACAGCGTGCAGCCCAGGATGAGGTAGGTCAGCAGGGCGAAGAAACCCGAGAGGAGGCCGTCTTTCGTTTTCTGAGCGCTGGAGCTAGATTTGAAGGGATTCATGGCGGAGGGAGGATCAAGCGGCGAGGCCGAAACGCTTGATGATGCGGCGTGCGCTGATGTTGATAAGGAGGGAGATGGTGAAGAGCACGAGGCCGACGGAGAAGAGCGCGCGGTAGTGGATGGTGTCTGCAGTTACCTCTCCCATTTCTTGGGCGATGATGCCTGTCATGGTGTGAGCGGGCTGGGTGATGACGCCCACGCCGAGGCCGAAGTCTGGTATCGCGATCTGATTTCCCGCTACCAGCAGCACCACCATCGTCTCACCGATGACGCGCCCGAAGCCGAGCAGGATGGCGGCGAAAATTCCGGAAATCGCCGCGGGCACCACGATTCTCATGACCGTCTGGAGCTTCGAACCGCCGAGGGCGAGCGAGGCTTCGGTGAAGGAGGATGGGACGTTGTTGATCGCGTCTTCGCAGAGGGTGAAAATCGTCGGGACGGCCATCAGGGCGAGGAGGAGGCCTGCGTTAAGGATGTTCAAGCGCTCTTGCATGGGGAAGCCCGGCACCCATGAGAGCCATTCTAGCTGACTGGTCTGGCGCAGCGCCTCACCGAGGACGATGATTCCGAAAAAACCTAGCACGACCGAAGGGATGGCACCGATCAGCTCGATGACGGGCTTGATGAAATTCTGCTGCCTAGGGCCGGCTAGACGGTTCACGTAGATCGCCGCGCCGAGGGAGAATGGGATCGCCACGATCAGCGCGATGATGGAAATGAGCAACGATCCTGTGAAGAGCGGAAGAAGGCCGTAGAAGTCATGGAACGAGCTGTTCGTGACCCAGTCTTTTCCGAAAAAGAAGGAGCTGACCGAGCTTAGCCAGCTGACTGGTTCATCGTAGCGCCAGTCTGCGGATTCTTTAAGACTAGTATCGAGGTATTCGAAAAGTCCGGGGGTTCTCTCACGGATGCGGCTGACGAGCGTTTCCACCTCAGTAGAGGCAAATTCCGTAGGCAGGGCAGCGACACCGGCTTGCATACCTGACTTTAACGACGTAACTGCGGCCTCGTGTTTTTCCCGGCTGCCCTCCAGTGCCTTGATGCGCTCACTGTAGGGGAAATTCTCGCGGATGGTGATCGCTTCCGCCTGTGCTTTTAAGCTGGCGCGTGCCTCTTCGGTCGCCGCGTTGACGGAGCCCTCCAGAAGCGCCTTTTTGCGGGCAGCGGAGCTCATGTCGGCCACGGCTTCAGTTTTGATTTCGGTGGTGATCTTGATGATCTCACTTCGCAGCCTCGCAAGCTCTGAGCCAGCGCTGCCGATCTGCATTCGTGCGGCATCGAAGGCTGCCATGCCCTTGGTCATTTCCGCCTTCGCGTCATTGACAAGGGCGGGTGGCTCGTCCTCCACAGGATCCCAACTGGCCATGGCATCGAGTAGCTCCTGCCACTCCTTTTCACCAAGCCTGCCGAAGGAATCGATCGTCTTTCTATCGGCTTTTCCGAGCTCCGCCCGGAGGAAATCATCCCACTCTGACTGGATTCCATCCAGGTCCGCCTGGGCTAGCGTTTCTTCCTCTTCTCCGTCCGCGTCATCGAGTTCGTCGCGGGCGTCCTCAAGCTCATCGATCAGGTCTTCCCCGTTGTCGAAAAGTCTGTCGTTCAAAGCTCCGTAGCAATCCACGAGTCCGCGCTGGATCCCATAGGCTTCGTTCATTTCTTGGTAAAACGCTTGATCTGCCAAGCTTTTCACCTCGGTGAATTCATCCATCTCCTCGATGACGAAATTCGCGTATTCTTGCCCTGTTAGGCGGAAGACTTCGAGATCCCTCTGATGCTGGGGAAAAAACAATACCGCTTCCCTCGCGAGGAAGAGGCAGATCGCTCCAAGAACCAGGATGGAAATCATCGCATTTCCGCCGAAAAAGAAGCGGATGGCGCTTTGGCGATCAATGCCTAGCAGTCGCTTTCCTTTGCGCTTGAAATGGGTGGCCATGAACCTTTGAGGGGATATAAAAAAAACGGCGGGGTCAAGGGATGCCTCGTTACGGGAACGACACATCCTTTACCCCGCCGTGTGCAGGATTGTCAGATTTATTTTTCGTTAGGGATGAAGCCTACGGTGTCCACGACATCGTGGGCTTCTTTGCTGGTAGTAGCCCAGTCGAGGAATTTCTTCGCCTCACCTTCGGGCTGGCCAACGGTGTAGAAGTAGAGTGTGCGGGAAAGCGGGTATGCGTCCTTGTTCTTCGGTTTGGCGGCTTCGCCTTCGACCTTCACGGAACGGAGGCCGTCCTTGTCTGCGTAGGCGAGACCGACGTAGCCGATGCCGTTCGGGTTGTTGGCGACTTCTTCAGCGATCTGCTCGTTGCCAGCCATTTTGTTGGTGGCGGAGCCGTAGTCGCGCTTGTCCATAGCCATTTCTTGGAAGGACTTGTAGGTGCCGGAGGTGGTGTTGCGCGTGTAGACCGAGATTGGGCCGGCTGCGCCGCCAACTTCGCTCCAGTCGGTGATATCACCGGTGAAGATACCTTCGATCTGCTTGACGGTGAGGTCGCGCACACCGTTGTCCTTGTTAACGACTACAGCGATCATGTCGTAGCCGGCAACGATTTCGACGAGTTCCTGGCCCTTGGCGGTGAAGGCGTCCTTTTCCTCATCCTTCACGTCACGTGAGGACATGCCGATGTCGGCGGTGCCTTCGAGGAGGCTGGAGAAAGCGGCGGAGGAACCCTCGGCAGCGATTTCAAAGCCGACGGTATTGCCTGCGGCGGTGTAGGCCTCAGTGAGTTGGGGAACCATCTTCGCGCCGAGTGTGTCGGAGCCCTTGAAGACGAGTTTGTCCTGCGCGAAGCAAGATGCGGCGGCCAAGACGGTGCCAATGGCGATGGATGCGGTAATTTTCATTTTACGTTGGTTTGCTAGTGATGTGGGGAAGGCGAAAGCCATCCTTGGCGCAGACTTAGCCAGCTCGCGCGGAATTCGGCAAAAGAGCAATTGTGACACTTATGTCACAATTGGCGAAGCGTGACGCATTCGTCACCAGCTGCCGATTTCATGTGTCGGTATCGCCACATTTGCGACCGTTCTATCAAATATTCGCCGATTTCACGGGCTTGTGTGACGTTCTCGTAACTCTTTGTGACGCATTGTGACGCTATTGTCACATAAATGACGTTTCTGTAACAATGCAGCTGGAGGTAGAGACACCTCCGTCGGCCAGATCCGATACCAACACAATGAAATACGAAAACACGAAATCCATCATCCTTGCACTTGCTCTCGGCACACCCGCAGCAGCTCTTGCCGAAAACTCCGGCGACTGGTGCGAATGGTACGGAAATAAGCCGGGCATTCTCTACAAGAACAGCGACAATCCTTTCTTACAGGAATTCCAGGTTGAAGGCCGCATCCAATACCAATACGGACACGTCGAAGGTGAAGATGTCAACGGCACTGACTACGACGAGGACTACGATGAAGTCCGTCGTGCCCGTCTTGGCGTGAAAGCCAAGTTCCTCCAATACTTCGGTTTGAAGTATCAGGTGAACCTTGTTAACGACAACCGCCCTTCCGGCGGCAGCCTCGACTGGGGCTACGAAGACATCGATGAGGCATATGTCTCCTTCAACCTCGGCAAAGCTCTCGGAGAAACCGGTTTCGATGAACTAAACCTTATCTACGGTCGCCAGAAATTCCTCTTCGGCACCGAGGCGCACGCCTCCTCCACCAAGCTTCTCACCATCGAGCGCTCCGCCCTTTCCAACAAGGTCTACGGCAGCTTCCGCCCGACGGGTCTCACGGTCGAGGCAGTGAAAGGTGACTGGACAGTCGCTGGATCGATCTACAGCACCACGACGGATGGCGTCAATAACCGCGAGTTCAACGGCTGGAATGACACCTACTCTCTGCTCCTTAATGTCGCTTACCAAGCAAACGACGAGCTCCTCCTACGTATGGACGCCGTATATAATGATGCAGACGCCTCCAAGGGGGAAGACTCAGTCATGGACTACGCGTGGGCCGTCGGCTTCGGCGCAGAATATGATGCGGGTAACTGGGGTTTCCTTGCTGACGTCATCTATGGTGACAACGGCGGCACCGACCTCCGAGTTAACGCGCTTCGCCGTGGCGGTTTCTACGGCTTCCAAGTGACTCCTTACTACTGGCTCGTCGAAGACAAGCTCCAGCTCGTCGGACAATACCAGTTTGAAGGCGCCGATGAAGCACAGGGCGTTCGCGTCAACAGCCGCTACGGTCGTCGCAACGTCGGCCCTGGAATCAACATCAACGGCGGACGCGGTGACTCCCACCAATCCTTCTACGGCGGCCTGAACTACTACATCTGCGGCCATAGCGCCAAGATCCAGGCAGGTATCGAGTATCAGACCATGAACAGCGGTCTCACCGGTGATCTTGAGACACTGACCTATCTCGTCGGCTTCCGCACCTACTTTTAATCTACATAGTATCTGTTGTTGTTTCTTGCAGGCAGCCATTCCGAAAGGGATGGCTGCTTTTTTGTTTTCATCTTAAAAATTTCAAGGAAGCAAGACATGCAGGCGGGTAAAGAGAATGCCGTCTGGTGCGTTGGATCGTGGGATGTCGATGCTCACTGAATCCGGATCGCTGGGGGGGATGACGATGTCATTCCATTCAGAAAGATCCGTGGACCATTGCACCTTTTGGGTGGTGCTGGCCTTGGAGTCCTCCGTGCGGGAGTAGCTGAAGGTGAGGCTTGAGGTGCCGAGTGTAGCGGTGGGTAGGATGGAGGCATCCGCGACGATAGGGTTACCTCCGAGCACGAACTCCATTCCGTTGTTGATGCCGTCTGTATCTGGATCACCACTTGGAGAATTATCATCGCCGGGCTCCCAGGAAATGCCGGATTCCCATGAAGTGTAGCCCACGGCGGTGGTGAGGGCAGAGGGCGAGGATTCGTTCTGGTTCACGGACTTGTCGCGCGCCTTCACGGTGTAGCTGTAGAAAGTCTCCGCGTTCAGGCCGGTATCGGTGAAAACCGGACTGTCCTGCCAGCCGCTGTCATGCGAGCCATTGGCGATGGTGGTGTTGGTGAAATAGTATTGCACGCCGTTCGTATCGTTGGCGGTGGAGGCGGTCATGGTGATAGTGGTGGCTCCCGTTTCTGCCGGCGCGGATTCCCATGACAGTGGCCTGGGTGTAGGGCTGGCCAGATCCAGCGAAGCCCAGACGGCATCGTGATCGGAGAGATCAGCCTGAGCTGTGGCATAGGCTCCGGAGGCCGAAAAGTAAGACATCCCGGCCACATGGTCGACCCAGTCGGTTTGTCTCTGCACGAGATCAGGCATGATGCCGTCGAGCAAATTCCCGTTGATATTGAAGTCGCCGAGGGCAAGCACGCGCCCCTGTTCCGTTAGCGCGTTTGCACCAAGCCGTTCGATAATGTAGTCACGGAATTTTACCATTCCTGCTTGTTCCGACGAAGTCCCGCCATCCTCGGGATCGAAGGTGTTGTGGTAGTTGAATATGTGGACGATCTCGTTGCCGATCTCGATCTGCACGTGCTGACCGTGGCGTTCCCACTTGTCGATGGAGGGGTCGGTATTAACCAGTTTGTTGTGAGTGCTGACAAAGGGGTATTTCGAGAGGATGGCGACGGACGTTTGTTTATTTAAAAACGAAAAGCCTCCGGTGTATCTCGTGGTCGTGTTGATGGTTCGATAGCGGTAGGGGTAGTCTGAGAAAACGGATTGCACGGCGGTCCAGCAGTCGCCGTTGTCGACCTCTTGTAGGCATAGAACGTCCTCGTTTTGCATAAAGGTGTTCCGGAATGCGGTGAGATTGGACTCCGGGGTGCCCTCGCCATCGGGGCCTTTCCCGCCGTGGATGTTGTATGTGATGACCCTGAGTTTTTCGGAAATGGGACCCGCGCTCGCGGAAATGTTGATGGCGCCGATGCGTGTGGCCGCCTGGTTGTCGTTGTTCGTGCGTGTCCGATCGGTGAAAGCAATGCGGAGCACCACGAGATCTCCCTCGGCCGCCTCGGTGTAGCCGTTGAAGGTCACGGTGCCTTGGATTCCATTGTTGGTCGGAGAAGTAAACGATTCCCCGAACTGGACAAAATTGTCACCCGCCACCTTGACGAAGAGTCCAGCATCTCGCGCGCCGTAGCTCGATCCGTTGTTTGAGTTGTTATAGAGTTTAAAGCTCAACTCATCTAGGATCAGGTCTTGGGCGGCGGTGAAGCTTACCTCTATATACGGCCCGTTTGCCATGTGAGCCACACCCAGGGAGCCGGCCATCGTGCCTGCGCCACCCGAGCTGGAACCGAAGCGGAACGACTTGTCGCCGCCATCACCGAGCCCTTGCACGGTTGTAGCGGTGGTTGCCGTGGAAAACACCGCATTGCTGCCGAGCGTAGTTTTCGCCGAAGCTGAGGTGACAAAGTTGGCATCAGTCTCTGTATCGAGACGGTCGAGGGCATTTGCAGTTCCTCCGTTCACACTGTCGTAGTAGAGGATCGTGCCAGCATCGAGGATGGCATTGCTGGCGAAGAGAGCCGCCACTGCAGCCGTGATTCTTGCAAAATAAGTCCAGCGCTTCATAGAGTTTTCGGCGATACACTATAAACGGCATTCTCAGCCGCAAGGTGAAATACCCTGAGTCCTTGCGCTTCCTAGAGGCGCTTGGGGGCGGGCAATGGCCCTGATTCCTAAATTATGGAATTTGACCACTAGGCATTGAAAACAATACACTTACACATTCTGGTCGACCCAAAACCCATAAATGCATCGTAGTTTGTATACCTGATTTTTTCGCGTATGAAAAAACTCTTCCAATTTCTACTGCTGCTAATCATCGCCGCACCTGCAACCTTGCATGCGGATGTCGTGATCAACGAGTTTGTTGCAGACAATGAAACCGTGCTTCAGGATGAGGACGGTGATTTCTCTGACTGGATAGAACTGAAAAACACTTCGGAGACTGCGATCAATCTCTCGGGTTGGTCTTTGACCGACGATCCGAGCAATTTGACGAAGTGGATGTTTCCCTCGGTCACGATTCAGCCACAAGAGTTTCTGGTCGTCTACGCCTCCAGCAAAAACCGTGCGGTTACAGGGTCTCAACTGCATACCAATTTTGGATTATCCAAAAACGGCGAATACCTTGCGCTGGTCAAAGCAGATGGTTTCACCATCGAACACGAATATTCACCGAGCTTTCCTGCACAAGCCGCAGATCAATCATATGGACTCGCGGGTAGTATCACTGAAGTCACTCTGATCGGTGACCAAGCCTCCTGCACCGCACTCGTTCCAAGCCCATCAGACGTCAGTCTTGGCACGAGTTGGCAGTTAGTCGGGTTTAATGACAATTCGTGGGATTCGGGAACGACAGGTGTCGGTTATGACACCAACACTACTTTTGAATCGCTAATCAATCTCGATCTGGAAGCCGACATGAAAGACGAGAATGCCACTGCCTACATTCGGGTTCCTTTCACAGTAACAAGCACCACCGACATTGTGGCTCTCGATCTGAGGATGAAATACGACGACGGATTTATCGCCTATATCAACGGAGTCCAAGTCGAGTCGAAGAACCCACCCACTTCAACACCGGCCTACAATTCAACTTCAAGTGCTCAGAATCCCGATTCGGCAGCCGTAGTGTTCGAAGATTTCGATCTCTTGGCAGACAGCGACGAACTCGTGGTGGGAGATAACATTTTGTCAATCCACGCCCTGAACCGAAGCACAACCAGTTCGGATATGTTGATCGTGCCTGAGCTGTCTTATAAAATTAAAGATGCCGCAGGCACCACGACCGCGACTTTTCTGGAATCACCCACACCGGGTGCGGAAAACACGACAGAGCGCACGGCAACTTCCGCCCCTATCGAATTCTCCGTGCTGAGTGGTGTCTATTCTTCCTCGTTCTCCGTCACCCTTTCTTCTGCCTCATCGACCATCTATTATACGCTGGATGGTTCTGAACCGACTACGGCCTCGAGTCAGTATAGTGCGCCGATCTCGATCAGTTCGACTACGAGTCTCCGTGCTCGGAGTATTGACCCAGGCCTTGAGCTGGGGGTAATAGCCAGCGAAACCTACACCTTCCTCAATGCCGACGTCGTAAACTTCTCATCGAACCTTCCCGTTATCGTCGTCGATAGTCTCGGTGATTCCGATATCTCGAATATCGAGAGTGAGACCTCCTACTTGGCATTTTTCGAACCGGGAGCAGACGGTAGAACTTTCTTGGGTGATGACTTCACTCTCGGCACGCGTGCAGGAATCCGCCGCCGAGGTGAGACGAGCCTTAGAGACACGGACAATAAGCCCAGCCTCGCGGTAGAAACTTGGAGCCCGAACGAAGATGACGACGCCGACATCGCACCCCTTGGGATGCCTGCTGAGTCCGACTGGATTTTGTGGGCTCCTCATTCGCGTGACTTGGCGGGGATTCGCAATGCCTTCATTTATAACCTTAGCAATCAAACCGGAAACTACGCGGTGCGAACGCGCTTTGTGGAAGTTTTCCTGAATGTATCCGGAGGAGATGTTTCGATGGGTGACTACGCGGGGCTCTATGTTTTCATGGAAAAAATCAAACGCGGTGACGACCGGGTTGATGTTGAGGCGCTTACGAGTGCCGATGATTTGGAGCCAGATATTACCGGCGGTTACATCCTGCGGATCGATAAATCTGATCCCGGACAAAACTCACTATCGGGTACTACACAAGGTAGGATGTATGCCGAATACCCAAGGCCAGAAGATATTACCACGCAGCAAGAAGCATACATCACAAACTACATCATCGATTTTGAAGCACAGCTTTCCAATCCGGATCCGGCGACGGGGTATCCCAGTTACATCGATGTGGGGAGTTTCGTAGATCACAACCTGTTCAACGTGTTGACCAAGAATGCGGATGGTCTCTATTTTAGCACATACATGTCGAAAGCTCGCGGAGGGAAGCTCAGTATGGGCCCTATCTGGGATTTCGACCGCTCCGTCGATTCTGCTAACGAATCACGCGATGATGACCCGTTAGGTTGGGATGCGGGCACAAGTGTATATATTGATTACACGCTGGGCAGGCATTGGTGGGGCAAGCTCTTCGAGAATGCCGACTTCTGGCAGGCCTATGTGGATCGCTGGGAAAGCCTCCGTATAGATCTTTTCAGTGATGCCAATATTAACGAGACAATCGACGGCATGGCAGCAGAAATTGCGGAGGCAAGAGTACGTGATATTGCGAAATGGGGGTTCCCTTTGCGAAGCGGAAGTAACGGTTTGGACGGCACCCAAAAGGGTGAAATCGATTATATGAAATGGTGGCTATCGACGCGAATGGCCTGGATCGATAGCCAATTCATTGCCGCACCTGTGATCAGTCAGAACTCTGGATATGTGAGTAATTCTTTTCAACTTACGTTGAGCGCGCCATCTGGGGATCCCATTTACTATACTCTCGACGGGACTGACCCGCGGGCTGCAGGCGGCACGCTTTCGCCCAGTGCCATGACCTATACGGGGGCAATTACAGTATCGCCAGATAGCGTCGTCTTGGCACGGGCTTGGAATGGAGACAGCTGGGGGGGCGATCCACCCGATGAAGCACCGTGGAGCGGCCTGACGAGCGGTGTTTACTACCAACAAGACCTGCTGCTAACAGAAGTGCATTACAACCCAAGAGACCCAGCCAGCCCATCGGTCTATACAGGTGATGACTTTGAGTTTTTGGAATTTCAAAATACAGGGAACTCGGTAATCGATCTGAGCGGATACTCTCTGAGTGGCGGCATCAATTTCAGCTTCGCCGGAAGTGCGATGCAGTCATTGTCTCCGGGGGATTTCGTCGTCGTCGTCAAAAATCAGGCGGCCTTTGCCAGCCGTTATGACATTAGCGGCATGAATATTGCCGGAGCCTATACCGGCCAGTTGTCCAACAGTGGTGAAAATGTGAGTTTGGAATTTTACGGCACGAAGGTGTATGACGTGCAATACGAAGATTCACGCGGATGGCCGACTGCGGCAGATGGTGGGGGGCACTCTTTAATCCCATTTACCCAAGCCATCAGTTCGCAGGGATTTGATATTCTTGATTACGGCGGAAACTGGCGCGCGAGTTCATTCATCGATGGATCCCCCGGAGAGGTGGATCCCGAGGCGGTTATCGGTCTTACCGTGAACGAGGTGATTGCTCATACGGATAGCGGAAACGCCGCGCCCTTCGACTCAAATGATGTCATCGAATTGTATAACCCGACTGGGAGCACCATTGTTTTGGATGGCTTTTGGTATTTGAGTGACAATGTGAGCAATCCGGAAAAATGGAATATCCCATCCGGCACAATCATCGCGCCCGGAGCTTGGGTGGCTTTTGATGAGGATGATTTCCACCCAGCACGCGATGGCGTGGGCTTCGGTCTTGATAAGGCCGGTGAGCAAGTCGTGCTTTCGTATCGTCCAGGAGGTGGGCTTAACCGCGTTGTGGAATGCATTGATTTCGAAGGGCAAGCCAATGGTGCCTCATGGGGACGCTACCCTGATGGCGATCCATACTTTCAAACATTGAGCCCAACGGTTGGCATCGCCAACCAACTTTTAGGAAGCGGGATTCAGATTACCCAATTGATGTACAACCCGCCCACGATTTCGGGTATCGATTCGGATGAAGTCTTAGAATTCATTCAGTTAACCAATACCTCAGCCTCGACAGTCGTACTAGAAGATCTGATCGATGGAAGTGGCACTTGGCGATTTGATGGCGGAGTGGACTTCACCTTCAGCAGTGGAGTTTCGATGAGTGCTGGTGAAAAGATTTGGTTGGTTCCGTTTGATCCCGTGAGTAATGCATCAAGCAAAGCATTCTTCTGCGCCTTTTATGGTTTGGATGCGGGAGCTGTCCGCCTGATTGGCCCCTATGCGGGCAATTTATCCGACAGCGGAGAACGTATCACGCTCGAGCGTCCACAAGCATCCGATACGATTGAGGCTGAGGATATTTCATGGATCATTGTCGATGAGGCAACCTGGCTGGACGAATCTCCGTGGCCAAATGATGCCGATGGCACAGGCAAATTCTTGAGCAGAATTGGAGCTGCGGGCAATGACCCACAGAGCTGGACGACCGATTCTGGAAGTTACTCCAGTGAACGGGTTGCCTACGAAAAAGTAAGCCTCGGCACATCCGCTTGGAATGCTTTCACCGAGATTGCTAACGTTTCTGATAACGACTTTGCAGATGCAAATTCGCTCAATGGAGTAACTATAGGCCTAGTCGCAGGCACGAGAGATAGTAGCGGCGCAGGCCTTGGTGCGCTGCTGGATGGCGTAGGACAAAGCCATGCTGATGATACGGCCAAAAGTGTGTTCTTCACAGGTTCCACGACAGCACCCCGGCTACTTGTGGATCTCCAGAGCGTGCAGTCTGTCTATCAACTGAATAGCTATTCGTGGCATTTTGGTGACCGTCAAAATCAAGCTTACGATTTGTATTACAGTGCTGAGTCTACTGCTCCTGGTTCGACCACTGCCAATGCTGCCGACAGCGTTGCGCTCACTCTTAATGGGTGGATTCCTCTGGGCTCGGCAAGTTCTGGTTTTGAAACAGATACCGCTGGGCAGGTCGGAGTGAGTTGGGATTTCACCACATCTCCGCTGCAGGCTCGCCACTTCCTCATCGAGATCAAATCTCCTGATACTTACTGGGGAGAAATCGATATTATAACGGCCAGCCCGTTTGTGATTTATGGTGTGCCAAAATCATGGCTCAGCGGATACGGCCTAGCCGAAACTGATCAAGCAGCATTATTGGATAGCGACCAAGACGGGCAGTTTAACTGGGAGGAATACAGCGCGGGAACGAATCCTTTGGATGCCACTTCGGTTTTCAAGGTGACCGATACTCAGAAGTCAGGTTCACAATTACTCGTCACTTGGAATGCAGTAGAGGGGAAAACCTATTCGATTCAGTTCAAGGAAAATCTAACCGAGGGCACTTGGTCGACAGTTCATTCAGGTGTCGCGGGTGTCGCCCCAGAAATGACCATGGGAGTTCCGATGATCGGCACCAAGGGGTTCGTCAGGGTTTCAGTGCAAGGGGATTGATTCGTGATTCTAGGTGTGACGAAGGCCTTTTTGTTTTGGCTTGGCCGAATCTTCGCCGGTGGATAGTTTTTGGGGATGAAATGGTATCTCCCCGTTGTATTCCTCTGTCTTACCGGAGGCCTCCATGCAGAGGAGCCGCTTGATCTTTCGGTGACGTTGAACCGCATGACTCACGATGATTTTGCCACCAGACAAGGGGCGACGGATCGGTTGATCGAGGTGGCGGCCACGCGTTTCGACGAGGTGGTGAGTGCGCTTTTCGAACAGGAAAAATCAGATGACCCGGAGATGGCTCATCGGGTGGAGGTCACTCTCATGCGTCTATTCGAGATCAAGGTGCTGGGTGCTTCTGAGATCGATATCGGCGTGGACTGGGGGTGGCACTTGCAGTGTTTTTTCGAGGGGGAAATCACGGCCAGGCCGATCGCGGAGAAAGTCAGGAAAGATTCTGCGGCAGCGAAAGCGGGCATCAAACCGGGGGATTTGCTGATCCATGTGGACGGCACTCCGCTTCCCCGACGCGATGGCATCAGGGCATTCCGGGCGATCCTGCGTGAGGCGAAGCCGGGGCAGGTGCTGAAACTGAAACTGCGTTCCTCAAAACTGCTCAGCAAAAAGGAAACCTCAGCACTGGCGAAGGAGCACGACCTCACCCTGAAAATCACGGCGGATCTTGTCGGCGGAGAGGCGGTGCGTGAAGCCGCCGAGGGGGAATACGACCAGTGGCTCAACGAGCTGAGGGGACGGCTGGGTGATTGAACCCGCCGGATTGTAAATCTCACTCAAGGTGACCTTCGGCGACGAGGATTTCCCTCGCCTCCTCGCGGTATTTGTCCGAGTCCGGATAGCCGTCCGCCTTGAGCTCCGCGTAGCGTTTCTTGATGGCGGGGGTGACTTTTTTCTGGAGGCTCTGCCACCATGGGCCTTTCCACTTGCTGCTGCCTTTTTTCCCGGCTTTTTCGCCGGCGACCATCGCTCGGGCGATATCCTCATCGCTGGCTTTCCTACCATAAAGCGGGAAGGCGAGGGCGGAGGCCATCGAGCTGAGGGCACTCCACCCGTGGTTCGAGTGGTAGGTGAAATGGGCGATGGCGAGATCCGGGCGGCTGATTTCCGGGTGGAGCTTTGGATCGGCGCGTTCGTAGAGTTCCCCAAGGACATCATGGGCATTGCAGTTCCCTGTCGCTAGGGAATTCAGAAGGTCTTTTTCAAGGATCGGCATCAGTGCCTGAGTCTCGGGGCGCTTGAAATGGCGCATATATTCCTCACCGGCCTGGGTGACAACGCGAGGAAGACGGGAGCCGGTTTCGTAGGCTCGCTTGCCGAGGTTTCCCATGTCCCTGAGGGTGCTGCGGAAGCCCACCGAGTCATCCTGCGGACTGCGGAAAAGCCAGAGCAGCTCCCATGACTTGCGGCTGCCACGGTGTGCGGCTTCGAAGAAATAGGCTAGGGCAGTCTGCTCATCTCCGGCTCGCTGGTGGCAGCGCCCAAGCGTGTAGAGCGCTTCCGGCTCACCGAGATCTGCGTAGTGGTGAGTCAGGTCGTAGCACTCGCGGTAGAGATCGGAATCGCGCTTTTCTATAGGCAGGTGCCCCATATGGTTGAGCAGCCAAGTGGTGGCGAGGGGGAAACTGCGCGCATCGTGCAACTCGCGCAAACGGCGCACTCCCTCCTCTAGGTCAGGCTCACCTTCAATACCGTCCATGTAGATAAGAGCCATGTTGTAGCGGGCGGATGTGCAGCCAGTTTCGGCGGATTCCTTGCAGAGTTTCACCCACGTATCCCAATCGCGTTCGCCTCCATAATTTCCAGCGGTCACAGCGAGAGAGGCGATGATCTTTGTGCCGATGGGGTGTCCGGCTTTGCTGGATTTTTCGGCAAGGGTTCTTGCCTTCTCCCGATCCATCACCGTGCCAACGGAGAACTGGTAGCAATGCGCTAGCCCTGCGATGCCTTCCATATTCCCCTTCGCGGCGGATTCCGAGAAATAGCGGAAGATGAGATTCTGATCGTAAGGCACATCCGCGAGACAGATCAGGGAATGGTACGCGTATTCCGCTTTCGCCGCAGGATCGCCCTTTTCCGCTTTTGCCTTGAGGGCGGGGATGTCCTTCGCCGGGACGCTTTTCCATGCCTGAGCGTGTGCAGGAGCTAGGGAAATTAGCAGGGCGATTGCAATGACCGTGAAATAGGGGAACAGGGGCTTTTCCATGTTAGCACAGCCTGTGCAAAAGCAGATTTCGGGGCAAGTCCCAAACGAGGCGGCCAATCGCCTATTGCGCTAATGAAACGGGCCCGCTCGATGTGAAGCGATCCGCAATGACTTTCTTCTCCATACTCCGGGCGTGACATCCGGCCATGAAATCCTCGTAGCTGATGAGTTCCATCCGTCCATCGTGATGCTCGACGATGGCAGTGAGGCTCTCCACCCAATCACCTGAGTTCAGGTATCGTATCTCGCCGACCTGCTTGTCTTCCGGGGTGTGGATGTGACCGCATATGATACCATCGCAGCCCTTGTGGACGGCGAGTTCCTGGAGGAGTTCCTCGTATTTATCGATGAAACTGACGGCGGATTTCACCCTTCCCTTCACGCGCTTGCTAAGGGAGAAATACTCCTTTCCGCACCATGCGCGCCAGCGGTTGTAGTGGCGGTTGATGACGAGCAGTGTGTCGTAGCCAACGGCTCCGAGCGTGGCGAGCCACTTGTGATTGGTAGAGACGCTATCGAAGCCATCGCCGTGAACGACGAGGTAGCGGAGTTTGTCTGCAGAGACGTGGATGTGCTCTTTGAGGAAACGGATTTTGCCGAAGGCGAGCGGCAGGAACCGCTCCAGGATGTCATCGTGATTTCCCCGCAGGTAAACGACCTCGGTCTTATCCTTCTCGCTCATTTTGAGGATTTTCCGTACCACGCGGCTGTGGCGTGGCAGCCATTTCGAGCCGCGCTTGAGCGCCCATCCATCGACGATGTCGCCGTTGAGCACGAGCTTCTCACACTGGATCTGTTTGAGGAAATCAACGACCTCGGTCGCCTTGCTGTCCGCTGAGCCAAGGTGGATGTCCGAGATGAAAACGGTGCGGAAACTGACCTTGTCGCGTTTCCCGAGCTTCGGAAGCTTCGTGATTTTTCGGGCGGGCAACTTCGCATTTCCTGAAATTTCCTCCAGCCGCTCCTCGAAGGATTTCACAACCGCCTCCCATCCCTGAGTCTCGGCAAGCTCGCGGGCGGCAAGGCGCATACCATGGCTGGGTCGGATGGCGAGGGCGGCCTTTGATTGTTCGATGAAGCCTTCGGCATCACCTTTTTCTGCTTTGAGTCCGTTCAACCCGTGCTGCACGAAGCGCGCGGCGGCAGCGTAATCGTAGGCAACCGTGGCAAGTCCGCTGGCCATGCCTTCGAGCACAACGTTCCCGAAGGTCTCCGTCTCGGAGGGGAAAAGCAGGATGTCTGCGGAGGCGTAGTGCTTCGCAAGATCCTCGCCGAGTTGCACGCCGGCGAAGTGCACCCATGGGAATTTCGCGGCGAGCTTTTCACGCACTGGCCCGTCGCCGACCATGACGCACTGGAGATCCGGGACGGTGGCACGCATTTCGCCGAAGGCTCGCATGGCAAGATCGAGATTTTTCTCGGCCGCAATGCGTCCGACGACGATGGCGACGGGTGTGGCAGCCCGCGCCCCCCATGAGGCGCGTAGTGTTTCGCTGCGTTTGGCTGGGGTGAAAAGTTTCGTATCGACGCCGCGACCCAGCAGGTGGACGTCGTGAAAGCCCTCGGCCTTGAGTTTCTCCACCAGTTCCGGGGAGGGGGCGAGGGTGCAGTCGGTCTTGTCGTGGAAACGCTTCAGGTAGGCCATCGCCATCGGCTGGAGGCCGGAGAGGCTGTAGCGCTCCATGTATTCGTGGAAATTCGTGTGAAAACCGGAAGCGACAGGGATGCCGAGTGCCTTCGCCGCCTTCACCGCAGATCTCCCCAGCGGACTTTCGGTCGCGACGTAGATCGCATCCGGCCTGCGTTTCAACCAGCGCTTGCGCAGCTTGAAAGGCCCCGGCAGGCCGACGCGGACTTCTTTGTAACCTGGCAAAGGCACTGAGGCGGCGATTGTTTCGCCGCGTTTCCCCTCTCCCGTGCGGATCACGTGGACACGGTGGCCGCGTTCACGCAGGCCGTCGCTGAGGCGTCCCAATGTCATGGCCACCCCGTTCACATCCGGGGCGAAGGTATCCGTCACGATGTCGATTTTCATAATGTTACCGGAAGCACTTCCACTTCCGATAACAGGAAACTCGAGCTGAGAATATCAGACACACCCGGAGTGGTGACAGTATCGTCACACTCGTGTTGCGCTCCGTACCGGTGGAAACGGGATTTGTGATCCCCGGTGAGGCTGGCCGGAGGATACGGAAATCAAGGTTACGGAAAGGTGGTGAGAAGGGAAGGGACGTGCCCTTCCACTGAGGTGATTGACTTCACAGCTTTCTCGATGGCCGCGTCCACGTTTTCCCGGTAGTCGCTTTTCACGCTTGCGATCGCAGCGGTGATGTCCCCTTTCTTATAGCTCACCGTGGGGCTGCTTTGGGCGGTGAATTTCTTAATGGCGATTGGATTGGTGTTTCCCAATTCAAATACCATTAAAGTTCCCTCATAGGTGCCGGGGACGAAATCCGCTCCTCGAAAACTCGGTGAAGTATTACGGGTGGATTCAAGAAGGACGACAAATTTGAGATTCGAGGCGAAAAGGTTACCGTTTTCCACCAGTTTATTGAAAGAATCTATTCTGCCGAACTCCTTGAAATTCGTGAGGTATTCGGAGGGTGGTGCGGCGAAAGTCGATTTAAGCTGGCTGAGCGCCTGTTGGGTATAGAACTGGTACTGTTGCTCCACCGGCATGTAAGGAGCGGTGGAATAATAAAGGAGGGCGTTGCCTTGTTTGAAATCTAAGGTGGCGGTTTTAGCCGCATCGGAAACGAATTCCGCCTTTGCGCGGTGCATGGCGTGTAGCTTTGTGGTTTCTTCGATTTTCGTGATTAGTGCGTCGATTTTTTCCGAGGTGCTGTCCTTGGATTCTTGAAAAACCTCGTCGAAGGATTTTTCCGGCACGGGATCAGGGCGGTCACAGGAGACGAGTGTGGCGATGGCGACCGACAGGAATAAAGACGACGGACTAAGCTTCATACGTTTCAGACGAAACTTCAAAGGGAGGAAGGTGGCAAGATTGAATTCGTCTTGCTTGGAATCACGAATCGTCCCGCTAGAGACTCATCGCATTGAACCCACCATCGACGATCATTTCCGTACCGGTGATGAAGGAGCCGGCGACCGGGGAGGCGAGGAGGAGGGTGGCGCCGATGAGTTCCTCGGCATTGCCGAAGCGGGAGGCCGGGGTCTGGCGGAGGATGTCGAGGACGCGGGATTCATCGAGCACCTTGCGGTTCTGCTCTGCAGGGAAAAAGCCTGGGACTAGGGTGTTCACTCGGATCTCCTTGTCTGCCCATTCGCGGGCGAGGTTGCGGGTGAGGTTGTGCACGGCGGCCTTGGAGGCGGAGTAGGTGAAGACGCGGGAGAGCGGGTTCAGGCCGGAGATGGAGCCGAGGTTGATGATTGAGGCGGGGCGCATTTCATCGACGAAATACTGGCCGAATACCTGGCAGGCGCGGAAGATGGAGGAAAGGTTCGTATCGAGGATACGGGCGTATTCATCTTCGGGGATTTCGAGGAAAGGTGTCGCGGAATTGGTGCCCGCGCCGTTGATGAGGATGTCCACGCCGCCAGATTTTTCCAAAACTGCATCGAGAAGGTCGTGAAGGGACTGGCGGGAGGTGACATCGACGGGGACGAAGTAGCCCTTGCCGCCGTGCGATTCGATTTCGGCGAGGCGTTTCTCGGCCTTTTCTTTGATCCTGCCGCCTAGGACGACGGTTGCGCCAGCCCTTGCGAGGCCGACTGCCATGGTGCCACAGAGTTCGCCGGTGCCGCCGATGACGACTGCGGTCTTGCCTGTGAGGTCGAAGAGGGACTTGAGATAAGCGGTGCTAGACATGCCCTGATGCTCCGCATGGCATCCGGTTTTGCCAAGTGGAAACGACGGGTTCAGCCCAGCGCGCCGTATCCGGGGCGGAGGATCTTGTAGATGATTTCGAGGCGCTTGTCGAAGGGGGCGAAGGCGCTCTTGATCGCGTTCATGTTGAGTTTTTCGATATCCAGCAGGGTGAGATCGAAGAGCTCGGTGGCGAGGATGGTCTCCTTGGTCATGGTCGTATCGCTCATGAGGCGGTCGTCGGTATTGAGGCAGACGCGGAAGCCGTTCCGGAAAAACAGGCCAAAGGGATGCTCGGCGAGATCGTGGCAGGCACCGGTGTGGAGATTCGAGTAGAGGCACATTTCCAGCGGGATGCGGCGGTCGAGCACGTATTGGGCAAGGCGCCCGAGCTGGATGCTGCCGTCCGGGCGGATCTCGATATCATCGCGCAGGCGCGTGGCGTGGCCGAGGCGGTGGGCACCGCAGTATTGTAGCGCCTGCCAGATGGATTCCACGCCAAAAGCCTCGCCGGCGTGGATGGTGATGTAGAAATTCGCTCGCTCGATGGCTTGGAAGGCATCGACGTGTTTCTTCGGCGGGAAACCAGATTCGCCACCCGCAAGGTCGAAGCCGACCACTCCTGCATCGCGCCAGCGGATCGCCAGCTCGGCGGCCTCAAGGGAGCTAGTGAGATGGCGGAGCGCGCAGATGATGACCCCCCATTTCACCCCGAACTCTTTCTCGCCCCGGCGCAGGCCTGCGAGGACGGCGTTGACGACTTCATCTTGGTTCAGCCCCCCCTCGATATGCAGCAGGGGCGCGAAACGGACTTCCGCATAGACCACGCCATCGTGAAACATGTCTTCGATGAATTCAAAAGCGACTCGCTCCAAGGCTTCCTTAGTTTGCATCACGCCACAGGTATGGGTGAAGCCCTCTAGGTATTCGGGGAGATTCCCCTTTTGTGCACCGCGGTGGAACCATGCCGCCAGCTCGCTTGCGTCCTCTGTGGGTAGGCCTGTGTAGCCATTTTCCTTCGCTAGCTCGATGACCGTGATCGGGCGCACTCCGCCATCGAGGTGCTCATGGAGGAGGACTTTGGGGATTTTCGTAAAATCGAGGGCGGCTGTCAGGGCTTTGCCACTCAGGGAACGGATGTCTTTTTCACTCATACTGCATAGATATCAGGGTTTGTTGAAGAAATCGAATTCAGATATGCATTGGAGGTGCCATTTCCGGCATTTTTCAAAAAATTTGCCGGATTGTATGGCAAAAGCAGGATTCTCCTTGACCCGTTAGCGGCGCAGGACTAAATCCGCCGCCCGTTTCTAAACAAACACTCTCCTACCATGGCCAACGCACAAGTCATCCTTAAAGAAAAAATCGAAGGCCTCGGCGCCGAAGCAGACGTCGTCAAAGTTCGCGCCGGATACGCACGTAACTATCTCGTCCCACAAGGCAAGGCATACGAAGCGACCAAAGCGAACCTCCGCCACGTCGAAGCCCTCAATTCCGCACGCGCCCAGCGCGAAGCTGAAGAGCTTGTCCAAGCACAAGAGCTCGCCACCAAGATCGGCAAACTCAAGCCATCTTTCACACTCTCCACTGGCCAAGGCGGCAAAGCCTTCGGCTCCGTCACCAGCATCGACATCCACAAGGAACTCGAAGCAGCTGGCATCGAAATCGACCGCCACACCATCCAACTCGACAAGCCGATCAAGAAATCTGGCAAAACCGTCGTGGAGATCAAACTCAACGCACAAGTCAGTGCCCAGCTCACCGTTACTGTTGATGCAGGCGATGTGAAAGAAGACGAAGAAGCTTAAGTTTCAAATTTCAACTCTCAACCTTCAAGGAAGAGAAGATCAGGCCGGTTCCGCAAGGAGCCGGTTTTTTTGTGCCTTGGAGTTTGTGCTCCGCTCCCTATCGTTTCCCCGATGATACCGTCGCGCAAAATCATGTATGAGATTTCCCCGACCCTGCGGCAGTATCTCTACCACTTCGACAGGCTGCGGGACATTCCGCGTGTTTATTCGGAGTTGCGGAGGTTCACGGGGGCTTTTCCTTACGAGGATCCGAAGGGGCGGGAGACGCTGTGGATGTCGGTGATGTATCCGCCGGAGGTGATTGAGGAGCTGCGGCCGCGGCTGATCAAGATCTACAGCGAGCTGAAAATCGGCAGGGATGTGGCGGTCGAGCACGAACACCTGAAAGTGGATCGCATCGACTTCGGGGATTTCGGGAACTCGAAGCCATTCCGTATCCGGGTGACGAACCTTTTCAATGACAACTCCGATTATTTCTACGTGAAACAGGCGGATGCATCGCGCATTTACGGCCTGGAGCTGGAGCACATCCTTTCGCCGAACCGCATCAACTACATGGTGAAGGGTAACACCCTGATCGAGGAGCACATCGCGGGTGTGCCGGGGGATGCGTTTCTGCGCGACCACCTGCCGAAGCCAGACATGAACAAGGTGCGGATCGCCAAGGAGTTCACGAAATTCACGGAGCGCTCCTTCATCCGCTTACTCGGCGATATGCGCAGCGTGAACTACGTGGTGGATATTACGCCGGACTTTGAGGAGGTGCAGTATCGGGTGCGGGCGATCGATTTTGACCAGCAATCCTACGAGGGAAATGGCAACATCTACCTCGCGTTCCGCTTTAATTCTAACAGACCCATCACTAAGATGGCATTCTCGGTGCTCAACCGGAAATCCATCGACCAATACGTGAACGAGGAGCATGCGCAGATGGCACGTCGTGCGAAGGTGGAGTCGACGCGGCTACGGGCGTTGTTAGGCATCATGCGGCGGGAGCAGATTGCTCCCGATGCAAATGTCCGGACGCTGGCGCTGGAGCTCGACCGCATGCACGGCACCAAGGATTTCACTGATTGCACCTCGATGGGTGAGCTGACGGCGGAGCATATCTCGCTGATGCTCGGCGTTTAGATAAGGGGCACACCGAGCCGCGCTCCCTACTCCTTGGTTCCGCGCTCATCGTCGAGCAGGGCTTTGATCGCTTCGGCGAATTTGTTGTAGAAAAGGCCGAGCAAGATGAGTGCTGCGCCGAGGACGATGAAGGAGACGACGCGCATGAAGGTGGTGAAATCCCAGACATCCACGGCGAAGAGTTTTCCGAACGAGATGACAAGGAGGCTGAAGCCGCACACGCGTAGGATGTGAAGCCTCTGCCAGAGGCCAGTGCTGACGAAGGCGAAGCCGAGCAGTGTCCAGAGGACGGCGGAAGGCTTCCACCCGAAGCGCCAGACGAGCATTTGTGTCGCCCAGATGGTGGTGACGAGGCAGGTGAGGCCGGCTAGCGCGCTGATCGCGGATTTCCACAAGCACTTCGTCTGCCGGGTGAAGATCGTGCCGGATGTGGCGGAGGCGGCCTTCGGGTGGATCGGCAGGAAGCTGCAGGGTGTTACGGGAAATCTGGTGCGGCTGGAGAATGTGGAGTTTGAGAAGGCGTTCAAGGTGACATCGACTGACCAGCAGGGTGCGATGTATCTGATGACGCCGGACATGCAGGAGCGTTTCCTAGCGCTGCGCAACGATTGGTCGAAGGACATCCGCGCGGTGTTGATGGACTCCAGCCTGAATTTGGCGATCCCGCAAAAGTCCGATTGGTTCGAGCCTAATATGAATGTCGCAGCCGATGATGTGGTGGTGCTCCATGATTTCCTATTGCGGTTGATGGCGGTGCTGCAGATCACTGAGACGCTGGATCTCAATACGCGGATCTGGACGAAGGACTGAAGTCGCGGGTTGCAAAAAGGCGCTCTATGGGCGGAAATGTGGTGAGTAATGGATGAAGACGGCGATGGCGAACAAAAGGACGTGCGGGCGGAAGCCGGCGCGTCACTCAAGGGTTCGTGGGTGGCGGAAATCCTGAGCTGGAAGCCTGGGACGGCGAGATTCGGAAGAATGGGGAAACGGGCGGAGGCCAACGTCGGCGCGCTGGTGGATGCCTTCGCGGCATTCGCGACTCTCGATGATGTGCTAAGCGCCGTGGAGGCAGATCTCATCCTCGACATGCTCCGTAGCGCTTTTCCCGAGGTGGATCACAGCTGGCTGACGCGGCGGTTGCGGCGCGCGGTGAAGAGCCCGAAGCCGATGCAAGGGGTGGCCGCAGAGCTGCGCGAAAGCCTCGACGAGGCGGCGAAGCTCTCGGTGGGTTTGCAGTTGTTTACGCTGGTCGATGCCGCAGGGCGAACGAAGCGTAGCCGGACGAGTTTTGAAATTTTCATGCGCCGTCTTGGGCAGCCAGAGATGGGATCCGCAATACTGCGCGAAATGGGCGATGCGGATGGCGATGCGGGCGTAGGCGAGCTGCCGTTCGAGAAACTCATTTTCGGCGGCGATGCGGCGGATGTGAAGCTGCCTCCCGCATCGGGTGGCCTAGAGTTCCGCATTTATCGCGCGGGCGATCTCATGCTCCTGCGCAACACCGGCAACATACCCCTGCCAGTTCGAGGGAAATCACTGGAAAAGGGAGCCTTCATGCGTGTCCGGGAGCGGCAGGAACTCGTTGTCCCTGGCTGGCTGATGACCTACGAGGATATTCGCTTTTTCCTCGATGTGCGGAAAATGGGTAACATGCCCTCCCTATACCTCGCTGCGGGTGAAGAGGGTCTGATTGCAGAGCGCACTCGGGTGCGGGGCAGCGAGCTTCTTGTGAGGTTCGGCCTCTATGCAGAAGTGGAGGTGCTAGCGGATACGGAACTGCACGTAGGCAGCAAGGGGCTATTGAAAAAAGGCGATTCTTTGACGTGCCAGAACCATGAGCGCATCGGCGGAGCCTCTGGCTTCAGCCTCACGGTGAATGATCTACGGAAAAAGGCTCTACAATCCGGGCGTAGGTTCCGCCTCGCCGCCGAGAAACAAGAATATCTGGTCTCAAACGACCCGGCTGCTCTGGGCAGTGGAGATCTCCTGCTCGGCTCCAAGCTTGCTCCAAGGACGGTGCTTTTCATTCGCTTTGATCGCGAGACGGCGACTGGAAAACTGGAGATCAGGGAGTCATCAGCGACGGTCTTGGTAGACGGCCTGCCAGCCCGGCAGCAAGCGCAGCTTCGTGATGGATCAGTGATACGCCTCTCCGGTAGCCAAGCGGTGCGCTGTCGCTTTTCCGAAGGTTTCCTCGACGAGGAGCGGACACAGATCGAGTCCATGGAAGTGAACGGGCTGATCCATGATTTTGGCAAAGACTCGCGCGCTTTGGATGAGATCAACTTCACTGTTAAGCGCGGAGAAATGCTGTGTATCATCGGCCCCAGTGGTAGCGGAAAGAGCACCCTACTCGCCGTGCTCTCCGGCCAGCGCAAGCCGACTCGCGGCACGGTGAGCCTCAACGGAATTTCACTCTACGAGCAGCGCAAACGGCTGGTGCCTTTCATTGCCCACATGCCGCAGGAAGAAGCACTAAACCCCCAGCTCACGGTGCGCGAACATCTCCGCCACGGCGTGATGGTGAGGCGTCCCGGCCTTGGCTTGGCAGAGCACGACCGTCGAGTGGACAGCATACTCGCAGAGCTTGGACTCCAGCGCATCGCCCACCGCAAAGTCGGCTCGCAGGGCGATAAAACGATCTCTGGAGGTGAGCGCAGCAGGCTGAATCTCGGGGTCGATCTCGGTAGCCGCGCAGAGGTCTTCCTTTTCGACGAGCCGATCTCCGGCCTTTCTTCCAAAGACTCCGAGCACGTGGCGGAAACACTGCGCGCCCTCGCTCGGGAAAAAATCGTGATCGCCTCGCTGCACCGCCCCGGAGCGAGCGTGCTACGGCTTTTCGACAAGGTGCTGCTGTTAGATAGCGGTGGCAAGGTTGCCTACTTCGGCACGCCGGCGCAGATGGTCGGTTATTTCCGTGAGGCCTGCGAGGAGCTCGGCATCGCCCACCCTTCGCTCGCCGCGAAAAGCCCGCTGGGTGCGGATTTCGTCTTTGATGTCTTGGAGACACCTCTTAGTTCCATCGGCGATGGCGGCCATACGGGTGCCGCGAGGCGTTTCCCGCCGACGTTTTGGCAAGAGAGGCAAGAGAGTGTTTTCCTCCTGAAATCCCTGCAACGGGATGCCTACGTGAAGCCCAAACCAAGCCGGGAAGAACGCAAGGCAAGGCTTCCCGTTCCACCCACGCCCACCCGTCGCTTCCGGGCGATATTCCTCGTTTTCGCAACGCATTTTGAGCGCTCCCTGCTCTCGAAAATCAGAAACCGAGGCACACTCTACAGCACCTTCCTAGAAGCCCCAGTGCTCGCCGCACTCATCGCCATCACACTGCGCTCATCTCCTGAGGGGAAATACGAATTCGCGACCGCCCTCCACATCCCCGCCTACATTTTCCTGAGTGTGACCGTGGCAATGTTCTTGGGGCTCACGAACTCTGCCACAGAGATCTTGCGCGACCGTGCGGTGCTGCGCAGGGAGAGAAACTGCCAGCCCGGTGGTGGGTCATACGTCGCCGCGAAATTCCTCGCCCTCGGCATCGTCGCCGCCGTGCAATGTTTCACCTACCTCCTTGTCGGTAATTATTACTTGGAGATCGAAGGAGTGCTCCTCTATCACTGGATCTGGATGACGCTCACCGCGCTGACCGGCACAGGGATGGCGCTGCTTGTCTCCTCCGTGGTGAGCACGGAACGCGCCGCACTGACCGCCGTGCCCCTGCTGCTTGTGCCGCAGATGCTGCTGGCCGGGGCGCTTGTCCCATTTAAGGAAATGAACCGAGGGCTTTTCGACAACGTCAAGGTCGAGCGCGAGCGCGGGGGCGTGCCAGTGCCGGCCATGGTGATGCCGCTACGATACGCCTTCGAGGGCATGCTCGTCGCCCAGGCCACACGCAATCCCTTCGAATTAGAGCGCATCCGCCTCCAAAGAAAAATCGAGAATACGCGAGACATAACGGGAGATCTCACGAAGGAAGACCTTGAACGATTTGAGATGGTCAAGGAAGGCCTGCGCCGCCTCCTTGCCTCCGGCGCCATGGACATCGAAGAGGCTGGGGATCTCGTGAAACGCATCAAGCGAATGGTGGATGAGGGCACACCCATTGAGGTGTCCACGATGAAAGTCTGGCCGGATCAAGAGGGCGCGAAACCGACCTACACCTTTTTCGTAAACAACCGCATCGACCTCCTCATCCGCGAGGCGGAGACCTTCCGCAGCGATTATCGCAATGAGAAGCAACGCCACGTTTTCCTCGCTCTCGAGAAGCCGGTCTTCTTCCGCGAAAAGCAGCTCGAGACCATGAAGTTCAACGGCATTCTCCTCCTCGGCGTGAGCCTCGGCTGCGGCAGTCTCGCCGCATGGGTCATCAGCAGGCAGAACAGGAGTGTAAAGTGAAACACCTTACGGCTTGATCGTAGCCGTAGCTGCCGCGTCTCGCGGCAGGCCGTGCACACCCCGTCCCGGGGTCTGAATAGCTTGCCCAACCCGATTCGCAGGGAAGTCGGCGAGACACCGATTTCACCGCCTGCCGCGAGACGCGGCAGCTACCGATCCCCTTCCCCCGCCTCCGGCAAAAGCAGCGATCAATGAGGAACGCTCCCACCCTGACACACCCGCATCACCCATCACTCCCTCCCAGAATCTTACGGAAATACGTAAAAAGCGATATGCCGTAACATGCATATCAGCCCTTTCGTAAAAAATGATTTCCCGAATTTGTCGGAATTCAACCTATCCTGACGACAACCCCGCAAACCGAAACGCCAATTGACACCACCAACGAATTTTCTCACCTTCATGGATGAAAACACCGGCTCGCATATCGGCGGTCGGTGCTACTAATACCACTGTTCGCTAGAAAAAAGATGCTTCCCCGCCCACGCGCATACACGGACTGGACGGTTCCCAAGGACGCTTCAGGGAACGACATTGGTATATGCACGGAAGATGTCGGATATAGGAAGTATCTTGAGTGGCTCGCGGATTACCTATTTACGACCGACATTCCAGTGCCTGCGTCTCAGGATGAACTCGTCGCCGCATACAGCGAGAAGGGAGCAGATCACGCAGTTTTGGATCTCTCAGATCTTCTCGGCTACAGCATTTGGGACACTGAATCGATCCAAGAAATGTCTGCAGGCGGACAGCCGTTTTCTGAGTACCATGCTGGCGAACGGAAAGCCTGGAATGAGCTTTCTGAAGAGGAGAAGGAAGATTGGACGGAGGAGGATTTTTTCACATCGGAGAGCGACTACGTTCGCCTCGGCGAAGAGTTCTTAGAAGCGCAGAAGACTCCTTCTCACATCCGACACGCCGACATCCCTTATCGACCTGTCTTGGCGGCGCTATTCAAGAAAGTTCCGGATCCGAAGAAGCGTTATGAGCTGCTCGATTACTTCTACCGCAATTTTGACGAGTGCGCCTCGAAATGAAAACAAGAAGCGAACAAGGCGTCGATCCTAACGCCTGACCCGCTGCGAGTTCAACCCTCCATGACAATTCAACCCTCAACCCAGAAGTCGGAGCGCGCCATCGGTCAGGCGTAGGATGACTCGGACGTTCGCCAAGAGATGAAGAAACCTAGCTCACTCTTTTTACGCGTAGTAACGGCTCTTCCTCTAATCGGATTGATTTCCGGCATCACGCTATTATTTGGGATTAAGTCTGGAGGATCTTTCGACTTTTTTCCAGGAGCCCGACTCGGAGTGAAGGTCTTTTTCACTTTTTGTGGCGCATCTCTATTCCTAATTTTGACGAGATATCTGATGATTTCTGTTCGAAAGCTGTGGGGTAAGAATCTCCAAACTTATCGGGTTGCAGCCTACATCCTGGTGGCAACTTACTTATACGGGATCTTCTGGGTTACAAACTGGCTAATGGAAAGATGAACAACAAGGCGAACAAGAGTATATGAGAAGGCAGATTCCGTTGCGATAGCGCAATGTGATACACTGCCTTGCTATGAAAACATCATCTACCCAACACGCCATCGGAATCGATCTTGGCAACACGAAGCACGCGATCTGCGCGACCTTGCAGACGACCGGCGAAATCATCGACGAGTGGAATTTCACCAATCATCGTTGAAAAACTTTACGGCTTGATCGTCACCTTGTCTCCGACCTTGGTCATGGAGAAGAGCGTTTGCGCGGAACTCCAAGGCATACGGATGCAACCATGGGAGGCAGGGTAGCCGGGGACGTTTCCGTAGTGAAAACCGAAGTCGCTGCAGCTGAGGCGTTGGAAAAACGGCATGGAGGAGCCGTAGATAGATGAGTTGTGATGGCGGTGTTTATCGGTAATGACGAAGACGCCTTGGCGTGTGCGGTAACCACTTTTCCCGGAGGATACTCTAGAGGAGAAAATTTCCTCACCATCCGCATCATACATGCGGGCGCGCTGCTTACATGCGGGCGCGCTGCTCGCTGAGAGTGAGGATGATGTGGCGCTCGATCTTATGCGGATCCTGGCCGAGCAGGAGGCGCATCATCGGGACATCGCTGCGGCGCGAGGCGAAGTTGATGGGCCAGGTGTAATTGACGCGCGTGTAGGTGTTCTTGCTGGCTCCTGCCTCGAGGAGGTAGCGGGCGGTGGTTAGGTTGCCGCTGTTTGCGGCTAGCATGAGCGGGGTGATGTTCCGATCGCGCGCAAGATACCATTTCATGTCCTTCGACTCTACGTGCTTTAGGAATTCCTCGCTGACAGGCTTGGTGATCGCTTCATTCGGATCAGCACCAGCGGCGAGGAGTTCGCGTACCGTTTCGGGATTCCCAGTGACGATGGCTAGGTGGGGAGGTTTCTGTTTCTCGGGGAGCCAGAGCTTGGTATTGGCACCATGGCGGAGAAGGAGTGCTGCGACTCTGTCGTGGCCTCCACGCATGGCGGCGGAGAGGGCGATATCGAAGGTGGGGAGGGCTGTGTAATCTGCCTTAGCTCCGTAGGAAAGTAGGAAGCTCGCGGTAAGGAAATCTCCGTTACTGGATGTGTAGTAGAGTGCTCTGCCGGGGGTGTGGCCGTAGTCGAGGAACAGCTTCAGCCATGTTACTTTTCCGAAAATGGCGGCAGATTCAGTGATGAGTAGTCCGTTCGCGCCGGGCTTATGGGCGGTCGATCCACGGGAGAGGAGCAGGCGAGCGAGAGATTGTCTTTTTCGTAGGCAACCCACAGCGCCCCACTCCATCCGGGGGCGTCGAGCCTTTCGCCCGCCAAGAGAAGGGAAGCGAGAATTTCGGGATTCCCGGTGTTGATCGCAGCCTCCAGTGGCGTCACGCCGCCCTCAGTGGTGGGCTTGCGAGAGGGGTCTGCACCTATTTTCATAAGCAACGAGATCAGAGTGGTAACGCCCTCAGAGATGGCCTGCTCAAGTAGTGTCTGCCCATCCGGAGATGGCAGGTTCGGATCTGCACCAGCCTCGGCCAGCTCGGCAAGGATGCCCGTCCAACCGTTTTTCACCGCGAGGGCTAGAATGCCATTTCCCTCTGGATCTGTGGATGCGGGGTCGGCTCCGCGTTCGATAAGGGCGGCGGCGATTTCTTTTTGTCCTGTGGATACCGCGACGTGAAGCATGGAGTTGCCCCCGGCATCGACGAGGTGTGGATCCGCACCCATTGAGAGCATGGCGAGAACTTCGGCGTTCTTGCCGTTGCGAATAGCCCATGGGAAAATCATGCTTCCGTCTGGCATCAGACCTTTCGGATCGGCTCCGGCGGAAATGAGTTCTGCGGCTAGCCCACCCAAGTCTTTCTCCAATACGAGCCCTAGGATTGAGGAAGTCTCCGCCCCCTCCGCATTTGGATCAGCGCCCGCTTTGACCAACATCGAGGCCATTTCGGCATCGTCCTTCAAGACGGCAATGCGCAGCGGCGTGTCACCATTTTCATCCCGCTGCCCGGTGTGAACTTTCAGCTTGAGGAGCAGCTTCACGTTTTTCACATCGCCCTCGCTGACCGCCTCAACAAGGGCGCGGCCACTAGGCTCAATCCCCGCCTTCGATAACTCACGGAGCGTGATCGTTTCCGGGGAATCGCAGGATGCCACCATCGCAAGGACGGAGACGAACATGAAAGATCGACCCGTCCGCATCATTGAAACGGTTCGGTTCACAAGAAAGACAACTATCTAAATTCAAAATAAAATCAAGGCAGCAAGATTAGTGTTAGTGCATCCTGATTATCTGATAGCCTGCCCGCAGATGAAATTGGTGAAGCTATTGGCAAACCTCGGCTACGGGTCGAGGAAAGAAGTGGATCGTATGATACGCAGCGGTGTGGTGACGGATTCCATGGGTAACACATTGGGAACCAAGGACTTCCCGGGAGCCGAAAATGTCCGCATGAATGGCGAGGAGCTCGATCCTGCCTTCCCCCTCGTCATCGTCATGAACAAGCCCGATGGTTTCACCTGCAGCACCGAGGATCCCGGAGACACGGTTTATGATCTTCTGCCGCCAAGATTTTCCCAAAGAAACCCCGGTCTGAATTGCGTCGGCCGCCTCGACAAGGACACCACAGGCATGCTCTTGATGAGCGATGACGGGAAATTTCTCCACAAAGTCATCCATCCGAAATCGAACTGCCTGAAAGTCTATCACGCCATCCTCGACAGGCCGCTTTCTGGACACGAGGCGGAGCTTTTCGGTTCGGGTGAGTTCGTCTTAGAAAGCGATACCTCTCCCCTGCTCCCCGCCGGATTCGAAGCACTCGGAGAAAAGGAAGCCCTCATCACCCTCCACGAAGGCCGCTACCACCAAGTGCGCCGCATGTTCGCCGCAGCGGGGAACCACGTCCTCGGCCTCAAGCGCATTTCTATTGGCGGCTTCAAATTGCCCGAGGAGCTGGAGGAGGGTGAGTGGCGAGAGGTTTCCGAACAAGAGAAGGCCGCTCTATTCGAAAATGCATGAGAACGAGGAGCGGTAGGGTTTGACCGAAGCGTGGCTTCGCCTAGGATGTCGATTCCATTTCCATACCAAACACCATACCTACCATGTCCATCAAAGCAGGCGACAAAGCCCCAGACTTCACACTCGTCACAAAAACCGCCGAAGGCCCGCAGCTCGTGAAACTGAGCGACGAGATCGGTAAATCCAACATCGTCCTCCTCTTCGTGCCGATGGCCTTCACCGGCGTATGCACCACCGAGCTGTGTGACGTTTCCTCCGGCATCTCCGCCTACGAGGATCTCGATGCCAAGGTCTTCGCCATTTCTGGTGACAACCCCTTCGCGCAGGAAGCCTGGGCGACCAAGGAAGGCATCACTGTCCCACTTCTCAGCGATTACGAACACACCGCCGCCAAATCCTACGGAGTCGCCTACGAGCAGTTCCTCCCCGAGGCGAACCTCATCATGGGCGGAGTGCCAAAGCGTTCTGCCTTCGTCATCGACAAAGAAGGCACCGTGCGTTTCGCGGATGTGCAGGATCATCCGAAGGATTTGCCTGACTTCGAGGCTCTCAAAGCAACTCTCGCGACCCTCTGAAAATAAATTTCATTTAACTGAAGTTTATTGTTTACAAAAGCCAGATTTCTGGCAATTTCCCACTGTCCTCCGCAAGCGCTGGAGTGATTGAATCTTCCGGGGGGAAAGTTCAGTTATTCTAAGACTGCGAGGTAACTGTAAGGCGCGAACTCGGTAACGGGTTCGCGCCTTCGCTGTTTCTAGCCGCGGCAATTTTCTCCTTTCCCGGTTTATTACGCGATATTTCATTGGATTGCGTATCATAGAGCAAAAATCACCGAATTCATATTTTTGTTCCGGTGAACAGCTTTTTTACTTGCTTTGAACACCTGATCAGAACAGCTTCTGCTCATGGCTAGCAAATCAGCATCGGAAAACACGGCGGCAGACAAACTCAAGGAAGCACGCAAGCGCAACCTGGATATGGCGATCTCGCAGATCCACAAGGAATTCGGCGAATCGGCTATCATGCGCATGGGCGATGATAACTGTGTCGATGTGGATGTCATCCCCACCGGGAACCTGCTTATCGACCGTGCTCTCGGCGTCGGCGGCTTCCCACGCGGACGAATTGTGGAAATCTACGGCCCAGAATCCTCCGGTAAAACCACCCTCACCCTCACCGCCATCGCTCAAGCACAGAAACGCGGTGGCCTCGCAGCCTTCATCGACGTAGAACACGCGCTCGACCCTCAATACGCCCGCAAGCTCGGCGTGAACCTCGACGATCTTCTCGTTTCCCAGCCATCCTCCGGTGAAGAAGCCCTCCAGATCTGCGAAGCTCTCGTCCGCTCAAATGCCATCGACGTCGTCGTGCTCGATTCCGTCGCCGCCCTCGTGACGAAACAGGAACTCGACGGCGAAATCGGCGATTCCACCGTCGGTGCCCAAGCTCGCCTGATGAGTGCCGCGATGCGCAAACTCACCTCCTTCATCTCCAAGGCGAAGACCGTCTGCATCTTCACCAACCAGATCCGCGAAAAAATCGGCGTCATGTTCGGCAGCCCGGAAACGACTCCCGGTGGCCGCGCCCTGAAATTCTTTTCCTCCGTCCGCATCGACATCCGCCGCATCGGACAGATCAAGGCATCGGATGGCACCGTCATTGGCAGCCGCACGAAGATCAAGGTCGTCAAAAACAAGGTCGCACCGCCTTTCACCGATGCGGAATTCGACATCATGTATGACGAGGGTATCTCCTCCACTGGATCGCTACTCGATCTCGCCCTAGAGATGGAAATCGTCCAGAAACGCGGATCATGGTTCTCCTACGATGGCGCACAGCTCGCCCAAGGCCGCGATGCCGCGAAGGATGTCCTTAAAGCCGATCCAGAACTCTACGAAGCCCTCGAAACTAAGGTGAAAGCCGGGATGGAAGAGGCGAAAGAGAAGAAAAAGAAGAAGTAGTGGTATGGAGCGCGGCTTTGTAAGCCGCTTTCTCACGGATGGATTACCGGTGATGCGGGAGTCTGGAGTGAAGCGGAGCATAAGGCAGCGGGTTGCAATACCCAAGGGGCACACCGACCCGCGCTCCATAGCTTCGCTCAGGCCTCTTTCCCGCAGCATTGACTTCGCTCCGCTGCGTCTGTGCGGGGTGCGGTTTCCTCCTCCGGAAACCGTTTTTTTGGTATGGGCTTTGAGGCTCAGGCCTCACGCCCGCAGCACTGCTTGAATTTCTTCCCGGAGCCGCATGGGCACGGTGCGTTGCGGCCGGTGGTCTCGATGGAGAAGGTCGGCTTGCGCTTGGGAAGATTCAGTTTGAGCGTTGGCTTATCAGAAGAGACTTGATCGTGATCGAGGTTTCCGGAGCTTCCGCTTGAGGCCATGTTCGCATCGGTCAGGGGCGCCTCGGCACTCTGGAGTTGCCGCGGCTGGCTGTGGAGCTGCTTGAGGAAATCCTCGAGGTTCGATGCAGAGCGGAAGAGGTTGGTGAGAGCCTCCTGCTTGATGGAATCCATCAGGGTGACGAAGAGGTTGTAGGCTTCGTTTTTGTACTCGATGAGCGGATCCTTCTGTCCCTGCGCACGGAGGCCGACACCTTCGCGGAGGGCGTCCATGTTGTAGAGGTGCGCCTGCCATTGCTTATCGATGGCGACGAGCACCATGCGGCGCTCTTCTTGATCGAGCACTTCGAATGGCAGGTTGCCGACTTTTACCTCGTAGGTCTTCTTCACCTTATCAACGAGGTATTCGGAGATCTGATCTGGGGTCTTGGTGATATCGAGTTCCTCGATGGTGAGGCTGATCGGCAGGTTGGCGTTCACCCAGCCGAGGAGTTCGGCATAATCGGGGGCTTCGTAGTCGCGGTCTTCTAGGTATTCGCTGACTTTCGCAGGGATGGTCTCCTCGATGATCTCTATAACAAGATCGCGCGGTGACTCAGTGGAGAGTACCTCGTTGCGGTAGCCGTAAACGACTTCACGCTGCTTGTTCATCACGTCATCGTAATCAAGGACGCGCTTACGCCATGTGTAGTTGCGCTGCTCGACACGTTTCTGAGCTGTCTCAACAGAGCGGTTTAGCCATGAGTGTTCTAGGGCTTCTCCGTCTTTCATTCCGAAGCGTTCCATCATCGCGGTCATGCGCTCGGCGGCGGCGAAGTTTCGCATGAGGTCATCCTCGAAGGAGATGAAGAACTGGGAGCGCCCGGGGTCGCCTTGGCGGGAGCAACGTCCACGGAGCTGGCGGTCTACGCGGCGTGATTCATAGCGCTCGGTGCCGATGACGAAGAGGCCGCCGACTTCCTTGACGCCTTTGCCGAGCTTGATGTCGGTTCCACGTCCGGCCATGTTGGTAGAGACGGTAACGGAGCCCGGCTGGCCTGCGCTGGAAATGATTTCCGCTTCCTGTTCGTGGAATTTCGCGTTGAGGACGGAGTGCGGGATTTTCGCGCGCTGGAGCATACGGGCGAGGGTCTGGGAGGACTCGACGGAAGCAGTACCGCAGAGAACGGGCTGACCTTTTTCATGGGCTTCCTTGATTTTCTCGATGACGGCGTTGAATTTTTCGCGGCGTGTTTTGAAAACTTGGTCGTTCTCGTCTTCGCGGATGTTTGGCGCGTTCGTCGGGATCGGGAGAACGTCGAGACGGTAGATGTCGTGGAATTCTGCGGCTTCCGTTTCGGCGGTGCCGGTCATGCCAGCGAGTTTTTCATAGAGACGGAAGTAGTTCTGAATGGTGATGGTGGCGAAGGTCTGGGTCTCCTTTTCGATAGCGACACCTTCTTTGGCTTCTACGGCTTGGTGGAGGCCATCCGACCAGCGGCGGCCTGGCATTTCGCGGCCAGTGTTGTCATCGACGATGATGACCTTGTCGTCTTTCACCACATACTGGACGTCTTTTTCATAGACGCAGTAAGCTTTGAGGAGCTGGGTGATGTTGTGGATTTTCTCCGCCTGAATGTCCATGCTCTGCTGGCTTGCTTCCTTGGCGGCAATCTTTTCCTCAGGCGTGAGTTCGAGATTTGTATCGATGTCTGCAAACAGAGTGCCGAGATCTGGGAGGGTGAAGGACTCCGGCTCACCGGGTGAGAGGAACTCGCGGCCTTTTTCCATGAGGTCGGCATCGTTGCCCTTTTCATCGATGGTGAAGTAAAGCTCTTCCTTGAGGGCGAAGAGTTCCTTTTTCTGCGCGTCTTGGTAGAAGGAGAGTTCGGTTTTCTCCATGAGGCGGCGGTTTTCCGGCTCCTCCATGAAACGCATGAGCATGCGGTTGCGTGGCTGGCCGAGCTTGATTTTGAAAAGCAAGCGGCCTGCGCCGTCCATGTCGCCGGCCTCGGCGAGTTTCTTGGCTTCGTTGGCGAGGTCGTTGCAGAGCAGGGTCTGCTTTTTCACCAGGGAGTCGACGAGCGGCTTGTATTTATCAAACTGATGCGAGGACTGGGCGGTGGGGCCGGAGATGATGAGCGGCGTACGCGCTTCGTCGATGAGGATGGAGTCGACCTCATCGATGATGGCGAAGTAATGGCCACGCTGCACCTGATCACCGTGCGAGGAGGCCATGCCGTTGTCGCGGAGGTAGTCGAAGCCGAACTCGGCGTTGGTGCCGTAGGTGATGTCGCAGGCGTATTGCTCGCGGCGATCCCATGGAGCCATTTGGTTCTGGATACAGCCGACAGTGAGGCCGAGGTAGCGGAAAAGGGAGCCCATCCAGTCGGAGTCGCGCTTGGCGAGGTAGTCGTTGACCGTGATGACGTGGACCCCGAGGCCGGTGAGGGCGTTGAGGTAAACAGGCAGGGTGGCGACGAGGGTTTTACCTTCACCCGTCTGCATTTCCGCAATCATTCCGCGGTGCAGGGCGGTGCCGCCGACGAGTTGGACATCGAAGTGAACCATCTGCCACTCCATGGTGTGGTCGCTGACAGTAATTTCGCTGCCACACATGCGGCGAGCGGCGTTTTTCACGACGGCGTAAGCATCGGGAAGGATCTGCTCGAGGTATTTTACACGGGCTTGCTGGAAGGCGGGTTGGATTTCGTGGAAGGCGTTTTTCGCCTCCTCGATGGCTTCTGGAGTGGCGCGGATGCTCGCCGGGAGGGATGGAAATTCTTCACGTAGGCCTTTAAGGCGCTCTTCGAGGGCGGTGGCGGTGGCGGAAAGCTCCTCCGGAGACATGCGCTTGATCACTGGCTTGGCCGGGACTTCAAGATCATGGTAACGGCCGAGGTGTGCCTGCCATTTGGAGGTCAATTCGCGGAGCTTCTCTTCGGGCTCGCGCTGGAGCGCCTCCTCGATCTCGTTAATGCGTGTGACGGTCGGGCGTATGCGGCGTAGCTCGCGTTGGTTTTTACTGCCGACAATTTTCTGGAGAATCCACTTGATCATGAGAGAGAGGCCCATTGCGGGCTAGGGAGAAGGTCGATACACCGGGAGGCGCGGGGAAGCAAGTGCTGGAATGAGGCGTGAAAATTCAATTCTCAACCTTCAACTCTCAAGGAAGAGAGGTGGAAAAATGCCTGCGCCGGTATAGCATCGCATCGTGCTGTTTGATTCACACAATCATTTGCAGAGCGGGAGCTTCGGGAAGTCGCCGTGCGAGCTGGTGCGGGAAATGAGAGATGCCGGGATCACCGGGTGTGTGGTGAATGCCACATGCGAGGAAGATTGGGATGCGGTGGAGGCTCTGGCGGCGGAGTTCGGAGGATTTGTGATTCCCGCTTATGGGATTCATCCATGGAAGGCGGATACGGCAAAAGTAGGCTGGGAGGAGAGACTGAAACGAAGGCTGAAGGCTGATCCTGGAGCGACTGTCGGCGAGATCGGTGTTGATGGTTGGGTGGCTGCGCCGGAAATGGATGTGCAGCGGGAGGTATTTGTGAAACAGGTGAGGATCGCGGTGGAAATGGGCAGGATCATGACGGTGCATTGCCTGAAAGCGTGGGAAGAGCTTTTCAGTGTGATGGATGAGCTGCCTCAGTGGCCGGAGAAATTTCTGATGCATTCCTTCGGTGGCTCGATTGAGGTGGCGGAGCGCTTGGCCAAGAAAGGTGCGTGGTTTTCCTTTTCCGGATACTTCCTGCACGAGCGGAAACGCAAGGTGCTGGAGGTTTTCAGAAAGCTTCCGAAGGACAGGATCTTATTAGAAACCGATGCGCCGGAGATGATGCCTCCAGAAGAGTTCGTGGAGTTTCGCCTCGAATCAGGAGCGAATCACCCTGCGAACCTGCGGGCTATCGCGGAGGCCTTTGTAAATGATATGGGTGATACTATTCTCGGTCAGTTTGAGGAAAATAGGAAGCGGTTCTGGCGTTGACATCAATGATTGCATTGATTGCTTTAATGTCATTAAATTATGGTTAATTTCACAATACGAAATCTGCCTGATGGCACGAAGGAGTCATTGCAGGTTCTTGCGGCGCAATCCGGCATTTCACTGGAAGCATACGCCCGGCAGATCCTTCAACAGGCATCCCGCACACCGGAAGAACGTTCGGGAAATCTCCTCGACTTGTCGCGCCGATACTTCTCCGGGAAAAATGGAGTTGATCTGGTGTTGCCTTCCCGGGCATCGCATCGAATCCCTGTGGATTTCGACCGATGATCGTCCTGGATACCAATATCATTTCCGAGCTGAGCGTGCGGAGCCCGACAAAAACGTGAGCCGCTGGATCGCGGCACAGAAGACCATCAACCTAGCAGTGACGGCAATCACGCTTGCCGAGGTTCACCGCGGTCTCTCGCGGCTGCCAAATGGCAAGCGCCGGAAAAGCTTTGAGGAGCGGTTCACGATTTTCGTCCGTGATGGTTTTAACGGGCGCATCCTGCCATTTGACGAACATGCCGCCAAAGCATACGGAAGTATCGCAGCAGGCCGTGAGAAGGAGGGACTGCATTGTGATGCCGTGGATCTCATGATAGCGGCAATCGCATCTAACTTTGATGCTTCCATCGCGACACGAAATACCGGTGACTTCGAGGGCTGCGAGATCAAACTGGTCAATCCGTGGGAGCTGCACGGCTGAAGGGGAACTTTGGCCGGACAGATCCGAATGGCCCGGGATTAAGCCCTTTTTCATGAAACAGGCAGGGACGACAGTCCTTGGATAAATGTCCCTGCCTTCCTTGCTGAATCCCGAACATTCGCTAAAGATCAGAGATAAAGGTGACGATGATCTTGTCCTGACTTTTCGTGAGAAACGCGATGACTGAGCACGGTTCGTTGAAGCGATAGCCGGTCAGTTCGCCACCGGAAGGGGTCAGGGCGATGTCTTTTTGCTTACCGACCTCAATTTTCGTTTCTTCATCCTTTCCGATCTCCAGCGGTTTTCCATGGTGTGTGTACTTCACCTCTTCGCCGGTGAGATTGATGATGCGGAAAGACCAGGCTTCGTCACTGGCTTCGCTGGGGATGAGTTTCCATTCTGCGGAGTCTGTCGTTGGAAACAAAACGGCGATGCGATGGGTTTCCGAATGGGGGATTTCGAGGTTGGGCAAACCTTTAGCCGTCGGGGCCAGGGACGCCGGTGCATCCTTGAGTTTGAAAGGCCGTGATGACGAGCGTGACTCCACGGAGAGGGTGTGCTCGCTTGATTCATTGGTCAGAAGAATCTTAAGAGGCGTTTCTTGGGTGAGGTTGACGACGTTGATGTTGCCTGCATTTGCGAAGTACATTTGCGCAAAGACGGTGAAGAGGAATATGATGGTGTTTTTCATGGTTATTCGTCGCTTTTCTTTTTCTGCCGCCAAGGTGGAGTTTTTGCCGTGCCCCCGAATACTAGGGAGCAAATGTATTTGCCTTCCAAATCGGTGCCAACCAGCAGGTAGAAGGGTTCTTTTTCACGCATTTCGGACACTTCACCGATCACTTTGCCGTTCTTCTTGATCGTGAATCCGGCTCCCGTCCAAGTGGGGATATCGGTGGTTTTGAAGGGCTCCAGATTCAGGCGCTGCGTGCCTAAATCGAAGCGGTTATCAGAAGGGCAGAGAGTCATGAAATGCAGGGAAAGCCCCTCGGAAGCGTAAGTGGGCAAGCTGCGGATGCGAAGTGCTGGCGGTGTGGGTTTGCCATCTTTCAATGGCTCAGGAGGCGGCTCGAGATATACGGCGATGAGCGAACCGACTCCTTTCCCAATCTCTATGGAGCCTTTGATGGGATCCAGATCGCCCAAGCTGACGGTTACCCTTGCCGAACCACTCGGATAGAGGAACCAGCCTGTATGACTGCCTGCACTGAGTCCGTCGCCGGAGGGGTTTTTCGAATCAATACGGATCTCACATTTTCCCTTTCCGGGAATCATGTTCACAAAGTTCACAAAGCCATGGTCGTCTTGCGCTTGTGCGCAGAAGGCCTGAACGAATGTGATGATGAGAATATTAGCGAGTCGTTTCATATAGTTTCCTGACAATAGGGGCGCGGTTGGGGATAATAACACCATCGGCATCTCTCTGGGGGTAAACCGCAACGTGATATTCACGCACGGTGCGGGTGATGGCGCGGCCATTTGAGTCGAGAGCTTCCCCGGCGACCACTATGCGGTAGAGGTTCGAGCGGTAGGTGACGAGATCCATGACTTTGCGGAATAGCTCTTCCCTGCCGGAATCGTTCCACTCCTTATAGTCCGCCTGGTTGTATTCAGCTGAGGTGTTCGTGCGTGCCGCTATCTCGGGTTCGTTCAGGTAGTTCTCGGGATTTCCAAAATATGGATGGTTCTCGGGGAGCGCATGGTTGCGTGCTGTGAGCGGGTCTTTCCGGATAAGATTGAGGTCTGAAACGGAACGCAGCGGGCGGCTGGCACGGTAGGCGATGACCTGGTCTGCAAAGATGTCTCCAATCATGGGATCCGTGCTGTCCTGTGCGATTTCCAGCGCAGTGGCAATGGGGTCGTCATCCAGCTTGATGCCAGCAATGAGGGTGCGCAGGACTTCGCGGGGGGCGGTGTTGATATTGATGGGTGGTGACTCGACGGTGACGGATTTTTCCAGACTGAACAAATCGAGCAGCTGGGAGGCTCTTTGATCCTCTTTGTCGAAGGCGCCAAATTCCGGACGCCCGATTGCGAGGGTGATGGCACCTCCGGCGATGGGGTCGGCGGTGGCGGCAGAGGTTTCTACATTTTTCCATTGGGCAGGATCGAAGATGTTTCCAAGCTCGCCGAGTGACTGGTATGCGCCGGAATTCGAGATACGGGCGGGCGCGAGCTCCGGCTGATTGGAGGGGAAATCTTTTCCGGTAACCGGTTGGCCGGTGGATTTGACGATGATCCGGGTTTCCGTAGGAACGCGTGCATCGGTTCCGGCAGCGACACCCACTGTCGAGTTCGAGCCACGATCCGGCCACTTCTCCAGTCTTGTTTCGCGAAATGTTGCACTCGGAGAGATGTCTCGCTTGATGGCTCTGCCTCCCCAGTTACTATTGCCGCCGTAGTCAGATTTGTAGAATTTGTCGTTGATATAGATTGAGGCGCGGGGATCTCCATACTGTCCGATGGAAAAGTCGAGGGATGGTGAGCTATTGCCCTTCCACCTGCGTTGCGAAAGGCCGGCACGCAGGAAGCTGTAGGTGCGCTCAACGCCGCCGCGCGGGTAATCCACCAGCACATTGTTCCAATATAATTCGAATGAGCTTTCCGAGTCGTCTGCGTTGAATTCGAGGGGTTCGGCGGGTTCGAGATCGACACTGAACGTGTAGTTCTTTTTTCCGAGGGGGATAACACGGAGGCCGTTCGCGGGGATGGTCGCGGTGACCGGGCCGAAAGACGCGGTGGTGAAATCTTTGGTGCCGTTTCCACCAAGGATGATTTTACGCTTGTTGATATTTTCGAATTTGATGGTGCCTGAGATAGCTTTGTTTGAGGGATTCCAAAGCTCAATGTAAGTGTCCACGTCGATGGATACGCGTCCCGGGGAGCTGGCGATCCATTCGTAGCGGTCGAAGAGTTCGTTGATGAAGGGGTAGGAATCGACACCCCGGTAACCTGAGCCTGTGGTGGCATTGCTATCGGTATCGGCGTAGTCGATGATGGATGCAGCGAGGGTTTTCACATAGTCCTCGGAGGCGGGGAATCCACCACGGCGATCCTTGAAGGCGGGGATTTGTGTTTCGATATGGTCGGCAATGCCTTCGACATCAGCTGTGGCGACGAGTTCATTTAAATCCGGGGCGGGAGTTCCGGCATCGGAGTAGTCGTAGCCTTGGGGGATGAGCTTTGCGGCGTTTGAGGGATTGATCGCGGAGGTGTCGTAGAAGTGGATGTTCGGCTCGAGACGCTTGCCTTCTGTCTCTGATGCGGGGGAGTTTTTGAAAATGGATCTGATGCTTGCGTATGAGCGGAGCTTTTCCTTGGCGGAGGTATATTCGGCAGGGAGTTCTGGTTCGGCGTCTGCGGGGTTAAGAATGGTGGCGTATTCCAGCTCGGCGGTGCTTTCCCCTTCGTCGTGTGCGAGTTCGCCGGCGGTTCTTGCACTGATCCTGCCAGAGAGATCCTCGATCCAGTAGGCGTAGCGCATGGTGTAGTCCTTGTCGTCCGAAGGATTCGCCGGAACTTCGACCCACCGGGCGCGCGGGATGTTCTGATCGTACTGCGTGGGCGAACTAAGTGTTTCTACATCCGCGACATATGCTCCGAGGGAAGTGGCGAGGAGATCGGCTTCGATCTGCCGGGCACCTAGGGTTTCTTCCATCCCACCGCTGAAGAGCGGGAGGCCACGCCAGTTTCCGTTTTCGTAGATGGCTCCGTAGGAGAAGAACTGCTCACGGTAGCCGAGGGGGCGCTCGTTATCCGTGTCGGTGACTTGTGGCTCGATGGGATCCTCGATACGGAAAACAATGGAGTCATCGCGTCCGGCGATTTCCGTGAGGCTACCGAGTGCGACGGCGAGTCCCGACTCGACGGCGAGATCTGCTCGCGCGGCATCCGAGAATGAGCGTGCAGTCTTTCGCTCAAGAGTGAGGACAGTGATGAGGCCGATGAGCAATATGATCAGAGCCGCAATGGCGATCATTGTCATGGGCAGCGCGAGGCCGCGGGGAGTGTTTATACGGGGAGATTTCATTTCGCGATGGCGATGGAGCGGGTGAAGGTGCGGATGAAACGGAGTTCGTTGTCGCGTGGGGAGGTGGCAAGGCGATCCCACTCTGTCTGAGTCTTGTAACGCTGCGCAGCGGATTCATCCACGAAGGTGATTTCCAACTCGATGACGGAAGGCGGCTCCGTATCGGTGGCTTCCCAGTCTTTCAGCTCGCCGTCGGCAGGATCGCGGTATTTCGGGGATGCTCGGAAACGCAGGACGTAGGGGATGATGGGCTCGCCTTCACTTGGCGTGGAGGCGGGGAAGGCTGGATCAGGTGTAGTGAGGGAGTCTTCGATAAGTTGCTGGGTTTCCTCTGGGCCCAAGTCGCGCCGGTAGAGGTTGTAGCAAGGCGCGAAAAGCGGATCATCGGAATATTCCACGTAGTAGAGGCTGGTGCCGAGATCGCCGAGATCGGGTGTTGTTAGATTTCCGAAGGTTGCCTGCTCGTCATCGGTGAGGGCGCGGATGAATGCAAACTTGTCCGATGACGAGGGGCTGCCGTCTTCGTCTTCCTCATGGATGAGTGGGGTGTTCGGTAGTCGTGTAGAAAGCTCGCTATCGAAAAACTGGAGAAAGGAGCGCGCTTGGGAAATGGAATTCAGGGAGCGCTGGGTATTTGTGTAGTTTTCCGTGAAGGTGCCGACGAGGGAAAGTAATGCCAGCATGAGCACCGAGGTGATGGCCATGGAGACAAGCAGCTCGATGAGGGTGAAGCCAGCTCTGCGCCCACTAGAAGGGCACCGCGAAATGTGTGCTGGGGTTGGCGTTTTCACAGGAGTCCTTGGCGGGTGGTGATGAAAATGTAGCGGTATTCACTGCGCTTTCCGGGGGGGGCTTTCGCTGGGCTGGCGACATTGATGGTGACCTTGGCTAGTGTATCCTGCCCAGAAGCGGCGGCAGTTCCCGGCGGTGTGTAAGTCTCCGCGCTGATGCTGACCACGTAGACGGCTCCGGGGATAATGCTCGGAGCGTCTTGATCGCTCGTGCTTCCTTCGGAAATGAATTCGCCTTCGTTGTCGAAAATGAGGGTCGCCGTGGAGGTGCCCAAGCCTGTCCCGGGGAAGGGAAATGAGCTGGTGATGATAGATTGAGCCTCAATGGTGCTGTCCTCAGACCACTTGAGAATCATTTCCCGCTGTGTCTCACGGGCGAGCCAGACGGAACGAGTATCGGTCTCGGCGGCGCGGCGTGAGTCGTTGGCGGAGGTGATGGCGGTGAAAATTAGAGGCACGGCAAAGGCCATGACCGCGATGGCGATGACCACTTCCATGAGGGTCATTCCTCTAGCAATGAAGGCACGCTTCCGGGCGTTACTATATCGAGTGGATTTCATCAACGGCGGATGGGGCGGGTTCTGCCGGTGAGGCGGTTGACTTGGAAAATTTCGTAAACAGGTTCCGTGCCGTTCTTTTCTGTGAAGCGTAGGCTTTCGCCCTGCCTAACGGCTTGGGCAATGATGATGTTGGTTTCCTCCGCAGGACGGACGATTTGCCCGTTCGACGAGAAAACGATCAGGTGACAGCTAATATTTTCTCCCTTGAAGGCAGTTTCCAGCCGAGCGGTAGAGTCCATGATAGTCGCATTACTGCCTGTAATATCTGTGGCAGAGATGAAATGGAAGCTACCAGGAAGCTTCTGCCAGCGCAGTAGCTGTGCCTGCTGCCCGGTATCTGGATCCTCCATTACGGTGTAATTGCTGCCGTCGTATTCCACCTCAAAAAGGGTGATGGCACGTGCTCCCAGTTCTTTGCCGGTGTTGAGAACAGGGATGGCCAATGCGGTCGCATTTCCCGAGGATATGGCATGAGCGCGAGCCTGCTGGAGGTGCGCTTTGATGATTTCACGCGATGCCTGGCGTGCATTCGAGGAGGTGTTGGCAAAAACAGGAATCGCTGCGACTATGAGGATGGCCATGATCGAGATGACCACCAGCATCTCGAGCAGGCTGAAGCCGAAAAAGAAGCGTAGTCGCTTGGCTGGTTTAAATGGAACTGTATGAATCGTCTTCATAGTTGGTTGAAGATACGTCCCTTACAAAAATAGCATTTGCGGTGCCACGGCCAAGTAAATACAGAGTAACTCCAGCTTTGCTTAGCAAATTGTGTGTGGATTTTGTCACAAAACCCTTAATTCTCAGGCACTTGCTGGGTCGAGCAAGCTCCGAAAGCCGCAAAATATGCGGGACTCATCTGGAGGTGAAAACGGCAGCAAATCGTCGTTTTCGAGGTGATTCGAGCACAGAGCGGCGAACTCAGCCGGGGTTTTCATCCGCCTGATTGCTCTTTCAAAATCCGCATCCAGCCCCTCGCAGATGTATACCAGCGTTTTCTTCATGCGCTGGACATGCAGCAAAGGATCGAAAGCAGGATGCTCGGCGGCGAGTTCCTCTGAAAGCTCGTTGATGTAATCGAGAAGGTCACGGCGGGTGCGCGGCGATGCGGCCTTGCCCTCAAGCCCCTCACGGATTTGCGAAAAGATCCACGGGTTGCGGATCGCCCCGCGCCCCACCATCAGCCCGGCGGCTCCTGTTTTTTCATGAAACGCCAGAGCAGTGGAGGCATCGACGACGTTGCCATTCGCTATGACCGGGCATGGCATGGTATCGACGGCAAGTTTCACCCAATCCGGGCGGACGGGGGTGCGGTAGCGATCGACCACTGTACGGCCATGGATCGTGAGGCCATCGATGCCATGGCTGCGGAAAACTTCGAGCAAGTCGGGAAATTCTTCGGGAGCATCGTAGCCCAGGCGTGTCTTCACTGTGAAGCGTCCAGGGATGGCATCGCGGAGGGCGGCGAGGATTTCTCCAACTTTTTCCGGCGATCTCAATAGGCCACCTCCCGCGTCCTTCCGGCAGACGACGGGTGCCGGGCAGCCGAGGTTCAGATCGATGCCGGCGATTGGATACTGAGAGAGCTCCTTCGCGGTGCGGACAAGGTTTGGAATGTCCCGGCCTATCATCTGCGCGAAGATTGGGATGCCCGTCGGGTTTTCAGAAATCGAGCGGAGGATGTAGGTGTTGAGCCGTGAGTCAGGGTGCACGCGGAAGTATTCCGTCACAAACCAATCCGGCCTGCTGCGCCGCGCGAGGACCCGCATGAACGGCAAGTCCGTCACGTCCTGCATCGGCGCGAGGACTAGTGCTGGTCTGTTAGGTGGGAGGAGATCGCGCATTTCGTGGATCTGGAAATGGTTTGACAATCAAACACACTTCACAATGCTGGGTGCGAATAACAACCAAGGTAGTACAGTGGAAAGTGATTTGTTGCATACGGAAAAGATTTTGTCGGATCGGAAAACCTTTTTTCTCGATCTAAAACAGAACTCGCGGGGGATGGTCGTCAAGATCACGGAAGATGTCAGTGGAAACCGCGATACGATCATGGTTCCTGCGGAAGTCCTCGGTGATTTCATCGCTGCTCTGACGGATATTAAGGCGACTGCCGACGATAACGAGTGAGCTAACGCTATCCTCGAATCTGCATACGCGGGATTTCCCGATGTTATTTAGCCCGCTTGCGAGTTGTAGATCGTTCCGTTTCCGCTTGATGCGGTTCGCCGCGCTGGCGAGCATTTCATGTATCTGAAATGAACAAGACTCCCGTAAACATCGCCCGCTTGGTCTATCTGCTCGTCTGTCAGGCGGCGGGTGTGGCGATCGCCCTGAGCACGAAGAGCACGGAGATTGAAATTTCAGTAACTACCGGGCTGCTCGTCGGACTAGGAGTTGGCTTCTTGTTCATCGGCATCGAGCGGTTAATGGAGGGTTTCACGCTCAGGGGCTTCTCCACCGGAGCATTCGGCCTCGGCGTCGGCCTGTTCTGCGCATGGCTGCTCACACGAGTGGGTATCTCGGATCTGCTTGAGCTCGCTTTTCGCGATGAGCTTCAGGAATCGGTGGACGGCGCGGCGTTGGTGGAGTCGCTCAAGCTCGCGGTGGATGTCACGCTTTTCGCCAGCCTCGGCTTCCTAGGCACCACGCTCGCGCTTCAGAGCAATCGGGATGATTTTGCCTTCATCATCCCTTACGTCCGCTTCCGCCAAGATGCCAGCTCAGGACAACCCATCGTTCTTGATGCCGAGTCCATCATGGACGGCCGCATCCTAGGTTTGCTTTCTTCCGGCTTCTTGAGCGGTCGCATGATAGTCGCCCAGTTCGTGCTCGAAGACATCCAGACACTCGCCAATGAAGGCAGCAATGGCACCCGCCAGCGCGCTCAGCGGGGTCTAGAAAACTTGGAGAAAATACAAAATTCTCCTGATATCCAAGTTTCCATCCACGAGGCAAAGGCTTCCCCAGACGGCCAGCCCCTAGACAACCGCTTGATTGTCACCGCGAAATTCTATGGTGCACGACTCCTCACCCTCGATGAAAGCCTCACTAAAGTCGCACGCCTACAGGGTATTTCCGTCCTGAACTTGAACGATCTCGATCTCGCCCTACGCCCCGCTGTAGCAGTTGGTGAAAGGCTGCGCGTCGCCCTCGTCCGCCCCGGAAAAGAAGATCACCAAGCCGTCGGCTACCTCCAGGACGGCACGATGATCGTCGTCAACCAAGCCGTCGACAAGATAGGGAAATCCGCGGATGTCGTCGTAGTCACCACCCTCCAGACCGCCGGCGGAACGCTGATTTTCGCGGAGCTTGCCGCTGCCTAACTCAGGGTAAAAAATTTCCGTTTCGTGCCCCCTTGTCGCTGAGCCTTATACACATTCCGCATGACTCTCCCGGAAATCGCCGCCCACTTCACCCTCCCCGGCTCCGTCGAATCGCATTCGGAAATCCCCACCGGGCTCATCAACTCCACCCACCTCGTGGGTTGTGCTGGTGGCCAGCGTTTCATCCTCCAGGCACTGAACTCAGCAGTTTTCAAAAAGCCCGCCGAGGTCATGGAAAACATCCGCACCGTCACTGCACACATCGCAGCGAAGGACTCGGATGCACGCGGCCTTGAGCTCATACCAACCACCTCCGGAGAGCCATGGCTCACCCTCGAAGACGGCACACTCTGGCGCTGTTACCCTTTCATCGAAGGAACAGAATCCTTCACGAAAATCACCTCCCCCGACCTCGCTTACAAAGCCGCCGCCGCCTTCGGAGACTTCCAAGCAAAGCTCGCCGATCTCGCCCCCTCCCTCCTCCACGAGACTCTCCCCGACTTCCACAACACCCCCTCCCATTTCTCCAAACTCCTCTCCGCTGCGGAAAAAGACCCTCGCGCCCGCCTCTCAGGAGCCCATGAGGAATTCGACTACATCCTCTCGCAAAAAGCACTCACCACCCTCCTCACCGATGCCGATTTACCTGTCCGAATCACCCACAACGACACCAAGATCTCCAACATCCTCTTCCACACCGACGGCTCGGCTCCACCCGTCGTCATCGATCTTGATACCGTCATGCCAGGCAGCGCGCTCTACGATTTCGGCGATCTCGTCCGCTCTGCCGCAGCCTCCGCAGATGAAAGCGAGGCCGACCCTGAAAAGGTCTTCCTCGACCCCGCGCTCACCAAAGCTCTCACCGAAGGCTACCTCTCCACCGCCGCAGATTTCCTCACACCCGCCGAGACCGCGCTCCTGCAGGATTCCGTAAAAGTCATCACTCTAGAGCTCGCTTGCCGTTTCTTGGCAGATCATCTCCTCGGAGACATCTATTTCAAAACCAACACCGAAGGCCACAACCTCATCCGGGCGCGCAATCAACTCGCCCTACTGAAGTCCATGTGAAGACTGCGAGGTTCTCTTACTCTGCCTTTTTGAATGCCCCAGGCTGAAATGGCGGCAGATCCCTAAGTATCTTCGGAGCCTTACCCTTGAACTCATAGATCACAGCGACGCTCGCGTCTTCATCTTGCGGATAAACCGTCAGATAACTGAGCTTGTCGCCCTCAACCTTCATTGGCTTCAACCATAGGGGGCCGAGTTTGTGTTCTTCTTCGGCTTCGATGTCCGCGTCATCTGTGCAGACTAGAATACCATCTTCTCCGATCTTCCACTTTCCTGTCAGATCCCAAGTTAAGTCCTCATACTGTTCTTCTTCATCAAATTCGAATTGGCGATCAAAGCCTGTCATTTTGTAGCTTCCGTCCTCTTTGTATTCGATTTCCCAGACACTGTAGTAAGTCCTTTCAACGGTAATTCCGTGCCAATTCCCTAATAAATCGGAAGCTTTAAGAGGTACCGCTTCGACTTCATCCCAATCCGGCGCTTTTTGTGGAGCCTCCTGCTTTCCCAGAATCCCTAGGTCTTCCTGCCCCATCGCCGCAGGAAAAGAGAGAATAAGTGCGAGGGACAACAACGGTGCTTTTAGGGTACAATTCTTTTTCATCTTAAGGAATATTTCGGTAGTTTACATAGGCGAATTGTTACGCCGCATCAAGCTACAAACTAGCTAGAGCAAAGCTTGTAGAACTTCACCACCTCATTGCCCCGGTATTGTCGTTTGCAGCGCACGTATTGCTACCCTACCCATTACTGCTTGCGGAAATGCCTGCCACAGGTGGAAACTTTTCCCAGAAACTTCACAACATCCCACAGACACATCCCATGGATCTCACCAACACAGCATACGGCACATGGAGCGGCGGACGCTTCATGCATTTCGGCGAAACTCTTTCCGAAGAACGCTTCCTCGGCTGCATCAAGACCGCCTACGACTCAGGCATCCGCACCTTCGTCACCTCAGATGTTTATGGAAACGGCAAGGCCGACGAACTCCTCGGCAAAGCCCTCGCCGGCATCGACCGCTCCTCCTACTCGCTCGTCGGCATGATCGGCCACGACTTCTACGATGGCGAACGCAAGGGCTCCCAAGGCTACCCCCGCTTCACCGATCCCGAACTGCGCGGCGAAGACGGCTATGACGAATTCGTCCAACGCGCCACCAAGCTCTCCCTCGAACGCTGCGGCACCGACCACTTCGACCTCCTCATGCTGCACAACCCGGATGTGCACGGCTACACCTCGGATGCCGTCTGGAAAGCCATGGCACGCGCCAAGGAAACCGGCCTCACCAAACAGCTCGGCATGGCACCCGGCCCCGCTAACGGCTTCACCCTCGACCTGCTCGATTTCTTCGAAAAATTCGGCGACATCATCGACTGGACGATGCTCATCCTCAATCCCCTCGAGCCGTGGCCATCGAACCTCCTCCTGCCCGCTTGTGAGAAAAAAGGCATCAAAGTCCTCACCCGCGTCGTCGATTACGGCGGCGTCTTCCACGACGATCTCGGCGGCCCCGACCACGTTTTCAAACCCGGCGACCACCGCACCTACCGCCCCGAGGGCTGGGTCGGGCACGGCATGGAAAAGGTCGAAAAAATGCGCCCCATCGCCGAAAAGTATAACCTCAGCCTCATCGAATTCGCCTGCATCTGGAATCTCAGCCAGAGCCCCGTCGAGTGCGTCGTCCCCACCTTCATCCAAGAAGCCGGCGAAGGCGCCCGCCTCATCGAAGACAAGATCCGCGAGTTCGGAAAAATGCCCGACGTCCGCCTCACCCCGGAGGAAATCGAAACCATCCGCCAAATCGGCGACAACACCGGCTGCATGAAACTCAAAGGTGCCAGCAACCGCCACGCCACCAGCGAACGCTGCGACGAATGGCCCATGCGCCCCGAGCTCCTCGAACTCGCCGAGAAAAACGGCCTGGGCACTGAATGGTAAGAAACTTTAAATTCTAAACTTTAAACCTCAAGGAAGACCGCTGATGCTGGCCTCAGCATTCTGCGAATGACTGAGGTTCATCGCAAATTGAAGTTTATAGCTTAAAGTTTAAAGTTTTATGGAACACCACGTATATTTCTGGCTGAAGCCAGAGCACCAGACCCCTGAAGCCCGCGCCGAATACGAAGAAGCCCTCGATTCCCTCTTCACAGTCCCTCTCTGCACAGGTGGCCGCTGGTCAATACCTGCTGCCGTCATGAGCCGCGATGTCGTCGATAACACCTGGGACTATGCCACCGTCATGTTTTTCGACAGCGTCGAGGATCACGATGCCTACCAGATCCACGATGTCCACCAAGCCTTCGTCGACGGCAACAAGCACCGTTGGGAAAAGGTTCTGGTTACGGATTTAGCGTAAAGCTGAGTTACCGGCTTTGAAGGGTTGCTGCTACGGCCTGTTCCCCATAACCGGCTCCATCGACGCGTAGATTTATGCAGAAGCTCCAGACTTTTGAGGCAATGGGTTCGGAGCTCATGAATCTTTATTTTCTTCGCGGATAGCTTTCACTTCCTTGTCAAAGTCCGAGCGGTATTCAAGATCCTGGCGGGGGCGGAATCTTTCGAATACGCTTTCGGCATGTTCCTTGGCCGCTGTGGCGGAGATTTTCCCGGCGTTTTTGAGGACGTCCCGTTCGTCGAATTCAAGGAACGCATCAAGGCGTTTCGACCAATCTTCCATGGTCATGGGGATGCGGCGCTGGGCACGGTCTTCGGCGAGTTCCAAGTAGGCGTTCACGATGCGGCCTAGGGAACCAATTTCCTCTTGGTTGAGGTAATTCTTGGCCACAGAGACATCAGTTTTCAGGATTTTCCCGCTTGGGGCGTTCTCCAAGTTTGCCAGCCCCATGAGCTCCTTGTTGCTGTCCGCGCGCTCGCGAATGAGTTCCGAGGCAGTTTGGCCGTGGATGGCGAAGTGAAGCTTGTTCTGCACCTTGGCGAAAAACTCGCGGGTGGTTGGGGCGTCCTTGTGGTAATCGAGAGCGGTGGCGTAGATATCGGTGATTTTCTGGTAAAAGCGACGCTCGCTCAGCCGGATTTCGCGGATCTCTTCAAGCAAGCGCTCGAAGTAATCTTCACCCAGAAAAGTCCCGTTCTCCATGCGCTTGCGGTCGAGCACGTAGCCCTTGATCGCGAAGTCACGGAGAATACCCGTCGCCCATTGGCGGAACTGGGTGGCGCGCACGGAATTCACCCGGTATCCGACGGAAATAATGGCATCGAGGTTGTAGTGCTGAGTTTCGTAGAATTTTCCATCTGCGGCAGCTATCCGGAATTTCCGGACAACTGAATCCCCATCCAGCTCCTTGCTCTCCAAAATGTTTCCAAGATGCTCGCTGACCGTCTTCACCGAGACATCGAAAAGCTCTGCCATGAGCCTCTGGGTGAGCCAGATGGTCTCATCTTCATAACGCACATCCAGCCCATCGGCTCCGCCTTGGGCGGTGAAAATCAGGAACTCAGCCGTGGAGTTCCTGATCTGTTTTCTGCGATTATTCGGAGACTCTGGCATGGATGAAAGATAGGTGTTCGGAAGAACGGTTCAAGCTCGTTTATAGGCGGCTTTTTTCATGGGCTTTTCTCGCATGCGGGCGATGTGTTAGATGCCTTGGTTCGGAGGCTGATCTATGCCGGGAGATGATTTGGCTTGAACCCTCCGCTTTCCCGGCGCATATCCCTCCTCGTTTCCACGCGAATCATTCCAACGGAGGGGTGGTAGAGTGGTCGATTGCGCCAGTCTTGAAAACTGGAGAGCCGAAAGGTTCCGTGGGTTCGAATCCCACCCCCTCCGCCATCACCCCAGTTCGGTATTTCCGGATTGGGGTGATGGCGTTTCAGGGGTTGGGCCCAGAATCCCTGCGTAGCTCGGGGTTCGAGTGCTTGGGTTTCGCATTTGCGAACTTTTATCCTGTCCGCGAAGCGCACAGCGCACCGCCGAAGGCAATCCCACCCCCTCCGCCATTTGCGCCCGGTTATTATTCGCGCGCTTTCCCCTTTTACCGCCGCTATACTGCCGAGCATCAGGATTTGTGGGATTAGAAGCGGGCACGGGGCGCTGCCTTTAGGCGGCGAGTCTTGAATCAAGCGGTTTTACACGCCAGCTAAAGCAAGCGCTCCACAAGACGGAAATCCCAAATCTTAATGCGCGTCAGTATAAATGATTCAAGCAGCGGAGTGCAGTCAATCTCACCCGATTTGCTTCTCGCAGCAGGTTCTCGGCAAGTGGATTGGGAGAACCCGGTCGGCGCTATGGCCTCGGTGAGTATCACTGGGGCCTTTCGCTTTTCTGGGGTGGGAAGAGTGAGAAGTGGAAGATGTTAGTTCTTATGGGGAAATGAGGGTGACGGTGGGGAAGTAGGCCTGATAGCGCGTGATGTCCCGGGTGATGATGGGGATGCCTAGGGCGACGGCGTGGGCTCCGATGAAAAAGTCCGGGAGCGGAGCGGTCTTGGTGCCGCCGCGCTGGCGGTAGATCCGGTAGGCTTGCGCGGCGAGGAAGAGCGCGTCTTTCGGAAGTTCCAGATAGCCCAGCTCTAAGCGTGATATTACCTCTTCTACTTCGCTGGCGCATGCCTTGAAGTAGCAGAGTTCCGCATAAACCATGGGGTTGATGCACGCGGATTCACATGAATTCAGCGCCTCGACTGACCAAGGCATCCAGGTGGGATCCTTGCCGGTGATGTCGATGATGATGTTGCTATCGACCAGGGCGGTGGGTTCAGTCATCGCCTCTGAGTTCGTGCATGATTTCGTCGGTGGTTTTTCCGCCCATCTGGTCTTTCCAGATCCCGATGACGGATTCGATGCGCTTGCGTTGCTCGATCTTCGCAAGTTCCCGTTCGGAATCCGTGACAGGCTCGGCAAGGCTGGAGGCGAGGATTTCCCGTGCCTCGGCTTCCATCGAGCGCTGATGGCTGGCGGCGCGGAGACGGAGTTTTTGTTTCACGCCTTCATCCAGATTGCGAATCGTGAGGGTGGTGCTCATGGTGGGATATTAAGCAATGCTAGCATTGCTGTCAATGTGGCTTGTGCGGCTGTTGGACGTTGATCTTGGAGTCTTCGGTGACGGATTTCACAAACGGTATGCAGTGTTTTAGGCCGCATTATCGAAGACAAGGATGTCTCCTAACGGGAGCACAATAAAAGCCGGTCGCAGACGTGGCTCTTCTTTATTTCCGCATCGCGGTGAAGGAGATCTGTATGGACGCTTCAATCGGTGAGGTAGAAGTCGATCGTAGTGACCACTCGAACCTCCTTGGTGATGCTGCTGGAGCCTCCTTTGTAGGACGACGCGTCCTCTACGGTGAAGCCACCCTGATAGGCGCTGCGTATCTTGCCGACCTTGGTGCCGGCGTTGCTGGCGAACTCCGATGCCGCGATCCTCGCGTTCTGGGCTGCCTCCTTGAGCATCGCCGGTTTGATCTCGTTGATTCCGGTGAAGTTGTATTTGGGTGCGTAGTCGCTGATGTCCATGCCTTGCGCCAAGAGCTTATTGACCTCGGCTCGAGCCGGATCAACGAGTTCGACCCGGGAAGTGGAGACTGTGATCGAGCCTCCGAGGCGATGGGTCTCGTCCACGAGGTTCTGGTTTTCGTCACGGTATTCTTGCATGCTGTAGCCTAGGATTTCGGCGCGGATTTCGGAATCGGTGAAGCCCGCTTTCTCGAGGATCTCGAGGATTTGTTTCTGTTGGGATTCGGCCTGCCGGTAGAGCTCGGGAATTTCGCTTTTGGATTTACCAGCGACGCTGAAGCCGACCGTCCAGTTCGCTTGGTCGGCGGTTACGATGCGTTCGGCGAGTCCTTTTGCCTGGGCGGTATTCACCGCTACTTTTGCATTGTACAGGGTGCGGCTAGCGAAGTAACCGCACGTGGCGATGCCAACGGAAAGGATGAGGGACACCAAGACAAGGGTGCGGCCAGACGCGTTGGATGGGTTCATGGTGTCTTAAATGGTGAGTGGGGAAGAGGGTGCCGTCAATTTGGCAATACAGAATTTGTCGCACGTCTTCGCGTGGCTCCCATGGCTCCGATGAGGAGGCAGAGGGGGATGGCGAGCCAGGAAGTGGTCTTGCGGGTCTTCTTGAGATCGAGGGAGATCTGCATGGGGGCTTCGGATTGGCTCTCGACCTGGACGCTTCGTTTGAAGGTGAGGACTTGGCCGCGCTCGGGGAGGGTAATGTCTAGGGCGAGGGGGGCTGGCTCGGCGGCTAGCTGCTGGGTGACGATGCGGTTGGCGATTTCCTTGAGGGCGGAGATTTCATCGGCGGAGTTGCCTTCGAGGAAGCGGTCGAACTGGGCGGGGTCGTAGTTGGAATCGCCTTTGAGGATGGGGTTCGCATTGGCGGCTTGCTCGAGCTGGGCGTTTTCGTCCTGGCCGGCGACTTTGTTGTCGATGGCGAGTTTCTGGCGGCGGGTGTTGAGGCCGAGGACGGCTTGTTGGGTTTTGAGTTCGCGGAGCTGGACGCGGGCGTCTTCGCCGGAGGCGGCGTCGAGCTGGTTGCTGTTGTAGGCGTTGCTGAGGAGTTGGGAGGCTTTTTCCTGATCGCCTTGGGCTAGCCAGCTGTTTGCTTGATCGAGGAGGGCCATGGCGCTGGCGGCGTCGGTTTGCTTTTTGGATTGGGCGAGGGATTTGTAGTCTTCGAGGTTGAAGGAGCCGTAGCTCGATTGTTCGCTGAGATCGAAATCGCCTTCGTGGGAGGCGAGCTGGAAGCCCTCTGGGATGAGGACGCGCCAGGTGAGGTTTTCCATGGGGACGTTGAGGACGGGCCCTTGGAGGGTGGTGTCTTCGCTTTTCTCGGAATAGACGAAGCGGACGTTGGCGGGCTTGCCGGGTTCCGGGGAGGGGAAGACGTAGAAGAGCCATTCGCCTTTCTCGCGGACGAGGGTGGCGCCTTCTTCGTTCACGAGGACGTTGAAGAGTTTTGACTCTGCGGGGAGTTTCAGGCGGAGGGTGGTTTTTGCGGTGACCTGCATCTGGAGATCGACGGCGGTGAGGGAGTCGCCATCGGGGGAAATGAGGGTGGTGAGGGTGCCCTGGGAGACGCGGAGTTTTTCGAGATCCTGGAGTTCATGGCGTTTGATGGCGACGGTGAGGGGGGCTTCGGCATCGGCGACGCGGAAGAGAAGGAGGGGTGCGGTGGTGCCAGCGGGCTGGCCGATGGCTGCTTGGGCGACTGCCCAATCGGCGCGCTGCCAGCCGCGGGGGAGGTCTGCGGTGGAGAGGGCGAGGCGTCCTCCGGCGCGGACGGCGGCGAAATACTGGAGCTGGCGTACTTCCTCAAGGGTGATGGGCTGGATGGTTTCGGTGCCGGTGTCTTTGGTGGCTTGTTGGAACTCGATCTCGACTTTGGTTTCTCCGGCGATGCCGCGTTGGAAACGGATTTCGTAGAGGCCTTCTTCGTCCTCGATGGGGATTAGGTCGGCTACTGCGTCTCCCGTAGCTCGCACGGTGGAGGCGGCGGTTTCATCGAGGCCGGGGATGCGGATGCGAAGGGCTTTGAGGGCGGCGTTTTCGATGCGGTAGGTGATGGCGGCGCGGGTGAGGGTCTGACCTTCACGAAGGGTGGTTTCGTGGAAGACTTTTGCGGTGACCCATGGGTCGAGCTTGGAGATGGCGAGGTTCAGCGCCCAATCGGATTGGAGAAGGCGGTAGGCGAGTGCTCCGGGGCGGGCGGCGGCTCGGGTGGATTCGCGTTGGGTATCGGTGAGCTCGCGTGGGTCGATCTGGGAGACGTTTTTGCGGTTCACGGCGCGCACCTGGAGGCCGCGATCCGGGACGATGGTGAGGAGGCCGGTCTCGCGGGAGGCGTCTTGGAGGATGATGCGGGGGACTTGCCAGTTTTCCGTAGCACCGGGAGGGCGGCCGGTGAGGGTGAGATTGAAATCGCGCTTGCCGATGGTTTTACCGGCGAGGTGGAGGGTGATGATGCGTTTTTTGTCCACGGTGGATTCCGTCCAGTGGGAGAGGCTGTCGCCAGTGGCGGCTTCGATTTCAAGGCCGGCGGGAATTTCCAAGGCGAGCTTGAAGACGCCGGAGCGGGTGATGTTTACCGAGAGATCGGTGGAGATGACGAGGCGGTCATCGCCGAGGGAGACGAGCTGCCATGACTCGGCGCGTAGCTCCGGGGCGACTTCGGTGACTTTGACTTTGAGCGATGCATCCTCTTTTCCGTAGCGGAAGGCGTGCTGGAGGAGGGTGTTTTTCGGTAGGAGGTTCTGGTTGAAATCCTCGGGATTGATGCGCGAGAGATTGGTGGGGGTGATGTTTTCCGGCTGGGCTTCGTTGCCGAAAGCCAGGGCGAGGAAACCGACCTCACCGGCGGTGGCTTCGACGCGGATGGGGGCGAGGGTGAGATCGATGGGCAGGGTTTCGGTGCCTTGCTGGGTGGTGACGGTGAACGCGAAGGGGGCGGACTGTGCTGGCTCGACGGGGATGCGGAGCTGTTGTTTTTCGGGGTCGAAACGCCAGGTGCCGATGGGGCCGTTGGCGACTTCGGATACGGTGAAGCCGGTGGGGATTTTCAGGAGAAGCTCGGAGACGCGGCCTTGTGAGGGGCGGATGATGATGTGGTGGCGGGCATTGACGACGCCGGGGCTGGGGAGGAAGAGGTTCGAGACTTCGGCGAAGAATTTCGTTTCCTCCGAGGAGATGTCGCGTTGGGCGGGGCTGGCGGTGATGGTGGGATTGGCGGCGGGGCCGAGGATGAGGGTTGCGGCGGATTGGGTGGCGTTGGCTTTGGTGGGGGTGATTTTCGCGGCTGATTCTGAGAGGAATTCGTAGCCGGGCTTGTCGTAGGTGAGGGTGATTTGGCGCATGGCGGCGGAGCCGGTGGGGATCTGCCATGGGTCTGTGGCGGAGAGGCGCTGCTCGTAAGTGGCGGTGGCGGTGAGGAGTCCGGTGGCTTCTGCGATGACGAAATAGGCGTCCTTGCCGTCGACGGTGGATTTGCTGGTGGTGAGCTGTGCGCCTTGGAAATCGGTGAGGGTGGCGGGTGATTTCAGGATGAGGAAACGGTCGCCTTTTTCCGCACGGAGGGTGATGTCCATGGTGGCCTGGAGGCGGTTTTCCTTGATGATCCATGTCTGGGTGATGGATTCGGCGGGTTTGAAATCCTGGGCTTTGGTTTGGCCGATGGAGAGGAGGGTGAAAAGGAGGATGGCAGTTGTTGTTGCTGCTTTACTAGATTTTGGCAGGGCGGATGCAATCCGCCGCCACGGGATCGAGGTGATGGCGATGAGCGCGAGGACGAAAAAGAAGAGCGGGGTGCCGCCACGGATGGAGAGGAAGGAAGCGATGACGAAGGCGAGGCCGGCGGCTTTGAGGAGGAAATGTTTTTTCATGAAACCTACGAGGGTTATGGTAGTTCCGAGGATGAGGAGGAGCCAGGCGTCCCAGCCAGCGCGGGCTTGCCATGGGGTGAGGTTGGAGATTTCCACGGTGATGGCTTGGGCGGCGGAAACGACCGGGGCGGCGTATTCGAGGGTGGGTGATGTCTGGAGGGTGCTGCTTGCGGATTTCAGAGCGAGGAGAACTGCAAGGATGACGAAGATGACCGGTGTGGCGTAGCGGACGAAGCGGGGCAGGCTGTTGCGGAAGAGCATGACTGCGCCGACAAAAAGCAAGAGGACGACGGCAAGCGGGTGGCGGGCGAGCCATTGCCAACCGGTTTCCGCAAGGGAGGGGCGGACGAGATCTGCGGTGCCGCCGCGTGGGACGAGAGTGCGGTTTTCGTCTCCGGTGACAGTCCATTCGCCGATGACAAGTGGGGCGTCTAGGGCGGGGGCGGTGAGGGTTGGTTTTTTCGGGTTTTCGGAGCGTGCTCCGTAGCGGAGGGAGATTTCTACGGCTTGATTGGGGTCGGTGGTGGAGGGGAGCGGGATGAGGGTTTCTTTTCCATCGGCGCGGGCGTTGACGGGGGTGCCATCGACGCTGACTTCCCAGAGGGAGGTGCCTGCGGGGAGTAGGGCGCGGAGAGTGGCGCGGCCTTTGGATTTCACGAAGAAGCGGGCGTCGGTGACCCATTGGCCATCGCGGGAAATCTGGGAGGAGAGTTTTAGGAAATCAACGACTTGGTCGACGGTTTCGCCCTGCTCATACCATTGGACGTTTGCGCCGATCTTGAAATCGCGGGCGGTGTATTGCCATGCGGCGAGGGTTGGGGCGGAGGAGAGTAGGCGGAACTCGGCGGGGAGCTCGGTGGCGTCGATTTTCAGGAGTGGGCCTTCGCTGGAGGGGGCGGAAAATTTCACCTGGAGTGGGGAGACGATCTGGATGTAGCCGCGCTCTGCCTGGACGCCGAGAGGGCGGACTTCGCCGGGTGATAGCTCACCGCCGGAGGAGGGCATGGGTTGCTCGAAGGTGAGGAGGAGTGTTCCTGCGCCGAGGATGGGGCGGGAGAGCGGGACGATGACTGTGTCGCCTTCGCGGCGCCAATCGCGGCCTACGTTTTGGCCGGTGACGTCGATGTTTCCGATGCTGGCGGGCACCGAGATTTTCCACTCGTTGGCGGGTGCGCCGACGACGAAATAGTTAATGAGGACGCTGCCGTAGGCGGCTCCGGCTTTGAGGGAGTAGAGGTGAAAAACATCGGCTTGGATGGATTGGCCGAGGGCTTCGATGTTGAGGGTGGCTGTCCAGGTGGTTTCGCGGATGCGGAAGGATTGTTGGAGGCCGGGGGTCTTGCGCGGGAAGAAGGTGACGGGGACTTCGGCGAGGCCGGTGGTCTTGCCGGGGGTGAGGCGGTAGCCTGCGGTGGCGGTGGCACCGATGTAGCCACGGCGGGATTTTGTATCGGGAAAGGCGAGCGGCTGGAGGAGCCACGGGGCGGCTTTGGCGGCTTCGTTTTTCTCGAGGCGGAGGGAAATGAGCTGGCGGTTGATGACTGGTTGGCGGAAGATGATTTTCAGGGTGCGCAGGCCGTTTTTGACTTCGGAGGCGACGGCGTAATCGGCTACTTCTGCTCCGGTGACGGAGGCGACGGCGTGGTCGGCGGGGATTTGCATTTCCCACTCGCGGAGGGGGGCTTCGCGGATGTCTAGCTCGATGTCGGAGATGATGCGGCGGTCGGTTTCGGCGAGTTCGTAAACGGTTACTTCTGTTAGGCCGACTTCCGGGAGAATCTGGTCGGCGAGGAGCTGGTAGGAGAATTCGGCGGAGGGGAAACGGTAGACGAAGACCTGGCGGAGGGTGTCGTCTTTGGCACCGGGGAATTGTTCGGGGGTGAGCTGGATGAGGCCTTTCGCGTTGGCGAGCTCGATGCGGACGGCTCCGTCATTGGCGACGCGGAGGTGGCCGCTGTGGCGGAGGGAGCCGAGGGGGGTGATGCGGAGGGCTTGCATTTTCACCGGGAAGCCACCGAGGGCGGTTTGGGCTTCGACGGTGATTTGCTCGGAGCCTTCGATGGGGCGGGAGAGCTTGACCTCGATCTTGCGGTCGTCGTTTTCGCCGGTGACGGCCCATGCGAGGACGGAGGGGCCGGTGACGGAGAGGATTTCGCCGGGGCCTGCGAGGTCGAGGCTGAGGGAGGGGAGTTTTCCTTGGAGGATGCGGAGGTCGAGGGCGGTGACTTGGCGGGTGAGGCCGGAGCCGATGCGGATCTCGGTGGTGGCGGTGCTGGTGTAGAAAAGGGAGCCGGTCTCGGCGGTGGTGGAGTTTTTCCATGCTAGGGTGGCTTGGCCGGAGGCGGGGAGGAAGCCGCGATAAGTTGACTCGCCGCCTAAAGGCAGCGCTCCTTTTCTGGGGACGACGGGGAGATCGTTGTCGAAGGAAACGCCCTGCGGCAGGCCGGTGAGGGTGAGCGGGACGACGACTCCGGCGGGGAGTTTGAAGCCTAGCTGATACCAATCGCCCCGGCGGGTGATGGGGACGACGAATTCGATGGAGACAGGGAAATCACCTGCGGTGTCGGCGATGAGTTCGTAGGCGGAGCCGTCATCTAGGGCGATGTGGTGGTTTTCCCCGGAGACGCTTCCGGAGAGGGCGGCGTTTCCGGAAAGCAGCATGGCGGAGGCTCCGGCTGCGTCGGCGCGGACGGTGGCGGCGAGGGTGAAGGTGGCGCTGCGTGAGTCTTCGGAGAGTGTGGCTGTTAGGGAGGAATCGAGGAGTTCGAGGCCGTTTGAGGCGGTGCCTGCGGGGCTGGTGGCGAACTCAAGGGAAGCGGCGGTGGTTGTGGTGTATTTGCGGGTGGCACCGGATTCCAAAGGAAAGAAACCGGGGGCTCTGGTGACGCGAAGCTCTGTGCCGGAAGCGGGATCGAGCTGGACGGTGAGGGAAAAGCCTGTGGTTTTTCCTGGGGCGGGAAGTAGGAGGGAGTTGGGATCGCCTGATGTTGTTAGCTGGATGGTGAGGGACTTGGGCAGATTCTTTTTGTCTGAAATGACCGGGCGGACATCGAGGAAACGTGAGCCGTTTTCCGCGACGCGGACTGACCAATCTAGGAGGCCTTCGCCGGTGACTTGCTCAACGGTGCCGGAGCCGGTGAGAGGAAGCGTGAGGGTTTCCGGGATGCCTTGGTGGATCTTGAAAATGATGTCTTGGACACTGCTGACTTTCGTGGTTGAGGCAGTGGCGGTGACGGATGCGGTGGCGGAAAAGAAAAGGGGCGCAGGCTTTTCGGTTTTCTCCGGGATGAGGACGATGCGATCTTCCTGGGCGAAGGTGGGGAGGAGGAGGGTGAGGGCGAGGAGGAAGGTTTTCATAAAAGTGAGCAGTGGAAAGTGGTGCGGCGGAGCGCTGCCTTTAGGCGGCGAGCTGGGAGGTTACTCGCCGCCTGAAGGCGGCGCTCCTTACGCAGGATGCGGGATTCGGCGGTTTTTAGGGTAAAGAGGGCGTAAATTATTTGAGGGCTTCGACTAGGGAGAGGAGTTCTTGGGTTTTGGGGTCGGAGGCGTAGAGCTTTTTCAGGGTGGCGATGGTGGGGGCGTGGTCTTTTAGGTTGATGGCGTCGGCTAAGGGGCCGCCTTGGAGTTTTTGGGCGACGAGGAGGGCTAGGGTGGCTAGCTGGGTTTTTGGGTTCGCCTGGTCGAGGGAGGGCGCGGCGGGGTCGTAGGGGATCGTCCAGGTTCTTTCTACCATGCTTCCCGTAGATGTCTGGCGGAAGCGGACGCTGACCTCGCCGATCTCGCCGGAGCCTTCCGGGAGGGTCTCGATCTGATACATGGCGACTCCGGCTTCTTCTGCGGCGAGTTCTGCGGCATCGACGGAATCGTTGCGGAAATCCTCGGTCTTGAGGCGGTCTTTTTCGAAGCCGATGAGCTTGAAGTTTCCGACACGGTCGGGGTTGAGCTTCACCTGGACTTTGACGTTCTCGGCGGCGGGGCGGAAGGCTCCGGCGAGCTGTTTGGCGAAGGTGGAGGAGGTGTTTTCGCCGACGAGGTAGTAGCGGCCGTTGCCGTGGCGGGCTAGCTCGGAGAGGAGGTTGTCGTTGAGGTCGGTGGTGCCGATGCCGGCGATGTCGAAGGCGATGGATTGCTGGCGCAGGGATTCGATTTTTTCGGAAAGGCGTTCGGGGTCGGCGTTGCCGAGATTTGCGGCGCCATCGGTGAAGAGGACGATGCGGTTCTGTGCGCCATCGAGCTTGTGGCGGAGGGCTAGCTCTGAGGCGAGGGTGATGGCTTGGTCGAGGTTCGTGCCGCCTTCGCTGGCGGTTTGGTTGATGAGGTTGGGGAGTTCCCCCGCCTGGCTTCCCGGCAATGAATCGGCAAGTAGGCGGGGGGTGCGGGAGAAACCGATGACGGTGACCTCGTCGTTTTCCGTGAGGAGGGTGGCGAGTTGTTCGAGGGCGGTTTCCATGGCGGCGCGGCGGTCTTCGCGAACCATGGAGCCGGATTGATCGACGAGCAGGGTGAGGCGGAGCGGTTGTGCTTCGGAGCGGCCAGTGGCGGCGGTGCGGAGGGCGATGCGGACGAGATTGCGGCCGGGGATGACTGGGTGCGCCGTCTGGTCGATGGCGGCGGCGACCGGATCAAGTGAGGTCGGGGCGGGGTCGCCGTAATCGACGGCGTTGTAGAATTGCTCGGGCTTGATGGAGTCTGGGTCGGGGCGTTCTCCTTTGGCGAGAGCGGCGCGGGCGAGCTGGAAGGAGGCGTCCGAGATGTTCAGGGAGAAGGTGGAGAAAGGATCTTCGGAGGCGGGGCTTTCCTGGGAGAGATCGGCGAGGTCGATCTTGGGTTGGGGCTTGTTCCTCTTGACCAACTCCG
>JANRFH010000003.1:106443-109751 GCA_030725745.1 Akkermansiaceae bacterium | reverse complement strand
GAGAGATCGGCGAGGTCGATCTTGGGTTGGGGCTTGTTCCTCTTGACCAACTCCGTCTGCAGTTTCTTCCATTGGTTGAAGTGCTCTTGCTTGTTGGAGTCGTTGATCGCCGGGTCTTCGATGCGAGCCTTAAGTTCGCGGAGTTTTACTTCGGCTGCCGCTACGTCAAATTCTTCATCCTCGTTGGATTCGACTCCCGGTATCGATGGAGCGTCCTCGCCCAAATCGAGGCCACGAAAATAGTATTTTGTGTCGTATCCTACGTGAACCTCCGAATCAATATCCAGCCTAGCTAGTGATTCTCCTTCTTCTGGCTTGAGTTCAGATTCCCCGAAAAGTCTTCCGAGTAAGGGGATTTCTCCAAGAATTGGCGACTTATCTGATTCACTGAAGTTGGGTGTGGCGGGAGTGACTGGGAAGGTGGTGGTTTCACCATCAACATTGTTTGGCAATTCAGGGGCTTCGAATTCGGTAGGATAGATGAATTCACGAACCACTTCAAATTTGGGAGAATTTGTAGTTGAGTCATCATTAACTCCAGACCAAGCGAAGCGAAACTCTTCGCCTCCTCCGGCGGAAGGTGATAGTCCGCTATCAAAGACACGCTCACTACCTGCTCTGAGGCTCAATTTAAATTTTTGACCCGGAGCATAGAGATCAGGATCGATAAGCGACGCAGGATCAGGGTTGCCGGCAATACCGTCTCCGTAGTTTGTGAAGCCCTCGAATTCCAGCACTTCAGGAGCGTTTTTCGGGACTGACAAAGCCCATGCCTCATCAACTTTTTCGAGGAGTCGTTGCCTAGCATCATCGTAGGATTCGTTTTCGATCACTGGTGTTTTTGAGAGTTCCTCCGGCTGCGGACTAAAGTCCGCGTTCCCTTCTTCTGATGGGACGGCCAGTTCCCAACTGCTGTCCACTTGCATGAGGAGTTCGGAGCGGGTGTGGTCGTAGGCGGCGCGGTAGTAATCGGATTTAGCATTGGCGACCTTCTCCATGCCTCGGCGGGCGGCGGAGTTGTAGGGATCGACGCGGAGGATTGCCTCATAGTTTTCTTTGGCGGCGTCGTATTTCCCTAGCTCGTAGTTTCCTTCTGCTGTGTAGAGGTTGCGGCGGACTTGATCGACTTTCTCGTTATGCTCGCCGGTGAGAGCAGGATTAGTTCGGACAGAATCGTCGAGGTATCCTAGTTCCTCTTTTAATTTGTTGTTCGTTTCGGCTTCAGAAACTGCACTTTGGCGGCGGAGCATCTCACGTTTGGCGAGACCTGAGTAATCCGATCCTTCTCCAGCTTTTCCTTCTCCCCATCCATCTCCGAAGTCGTCGGCATCTCCGAAGGAAGGCTTTTCATTCAAGGCGACAATTTCGGGTGAGACGGGCCCTGAGTCGGATCTGGTGACAATTTCCGGGAGTAGGGATGAGGCCGGGGCGGTGGGTTTTCTTTGGACTCCTGGATCCGAGTCAGAGGGTTTTGGCGCATCAGGTGCGAAAGCATCGAATTCGGATGCAGACAATTCGGACTGCTTTTTCTTGTCCGTGACCTCAGGGCTAAGGAGTCCCGTGAGGCCGATGATTTGCTCCTCCACCTTCACACCGGCAGTGCGATCCGGGTTGTTGAGAAGTGCGTCGATGGAGTCGCTAGTGATGGCGGCATCACCGCTGCGGAGGCCACCGGTTAAAAGCTCTGCCAATTCAGCCTGTGGCTCTTCGGGTGTGGATTCGGATTCGCTTGCTTGGCTGGGCGGTTGAAAACCGCCGCCACTTGGTTCTGAAGCTGCGGCTAGGGAAACTGGAACTTCGGCAGCTTCCTTTTTCTCGGGAGCTGAGAGCCATGGGAGCACGCTGCGGCGTTTGATGGTGGCTGGATCGTGGACGACGATGGATTCTTCGGTGATGTCGCCGTCGATTTCCGCTGAAATGAGCTTGAGCTTCATCTGCTCTAGCAGCCCTTTCTCGGTTTCGAAATCACGCTCGGCGTCGTGGTAGTCCTGTGCGTCGATGTTTTCCTCAACGGCGTTTTTCTTCGCTTCATCTTTTTTGACCTCAGCCATAGAGAGCCGGTCTTTCGCGAGATCCAACTGTCCCTGGAGACGGGTGCGGAGGTTGACCACGCCTTCGTTGAGTTGCTCTTTGGTCGTCTCGAGGATTCTCTCTTGAGATAGAACTGTAGGATGTTTTTCGGCTAGACCATTGGCTTTGAGTCCTTCGACTTCGCGCTTTTGAGCCAAGTATTGAGGGTAGAGGGTTCTGACGACGTTATCGGGAAGATCGAGGCCGGAAGAATAGATCATGAGCTGCTCACTATCGTAACTCAGGAGGCTCTGAATCTGGCTTTCGAGCTGCATTTTCTCGTTCTCGAGGCGGGTGTATTCGTCCAGTGAGGAATTAGCGGAACGATCAACGTCCAAACTTCTGCGCGTTCCATCGCCGGCGTAAACGATGTCCTTCGTCCGGGAGATGGTGGTGAGGACTTTGCGGCGTTCCTCGACTTTGTCTTCCTGCTCGCGGACGGCTTTTTTGAGTTCGTTGATGCCATTATCGAGGTTTTTGTCTTCGAGGGCGGTCCGGTATTCCGTGTAATTTCTCACCAATGAATCAGTGATATCCAAAGCATCCTGCTCGTTTTTTTCGCTGACGCGGATGGAAAGGAGGTCGGTTCCTCTGATGTTTGTCGTTTCGACGTTGCCCTTTAGTCTGTTGAGGGCGGCTTCCCGATCGATGCCCCACTTGGTGGTTAGGTCGAGTTCGTCGATGACTTGGCCGAGGGTGTTTCTGCTTTTGATTTTCTCGAATTCGGTTCCGAAGAAGGTGGGGGTCATCTTCGAGTTATTAGAGCCCATCATCCCGGAAAGAGGATTCATGACCCTGACACGTGGTTTCACTTCGATGATGGCTTCGGCTTCGTAATCCCATGGAACCAGGCGGATGGTGAAGAGGGTGAGAACAAATACGGCGGCGATGCCGATGACGGCGCGGAAGGATGCGCGTCGGATGCGGGATTCCTTGTTGAGGCGGACGATGTTTTCCGAGCCGAGGATGGCATCGAGTTTCTCGCGTTTTTCGGCGGGGAGTTTCCAGTCTTCGGAGGGGGTGTTGGAGGTGGTTTCGGCTTCTTTGAGGAGGGTGTGAAGGGTGCGGGTGCGGTTGAGGAAGAGCTGGAGCTCGGGAGATTTTGAAATGAGGTCTTCGAGTTCAGCGGACTCGAAGGGTGAGGACTCACCGAGAACGTAAGCGGTGATGCGCGCTTCGAGCACCTCGTCGGCGTGGATCTGGAAGGGTGACGGGTTATCGTTCATGGGGAAAAGTGG
>JANRFH010000003.1:0-106343 GCA_030725745.1 Akkermansiaceae bacterium | reverse complement strand
CCTCGTCGGCGTGGATCTGGAAGGGTGACGGGTTATCGTTCATGGGGAAAAGTGGTTGGTGCCGAGTGAGAAGGCTTTGGTTGTGGAAATGGTTTTCAACGCAGAGTCGCGGAGGTGGCGCAGAGGCTGGGGTTGTGGAAAGTTGAGGCTTGGGTTGATGGGTGGTTTTACCGCCAAGCAGTAAGAGAAATTCGCTAAGATTGGAGTTGGGTTCTGATTGGAGGTTGAGAGTTGAGGTTTGAGATTTTCAGCCTTCGGCTGAGTCGATTCCTAGGTGGCGGAGGGAGGAGGCTAAGGATTTGAGGGTGTGATGGAGTTTGTAGCCGACGTTGGAGACGGAGAGGTTGGTCTGGGTGGCGATTTCGTCGTAGCGGAGTTCGGAGAGGTATTTGAGGGAGATGAGGGTGCGGTCTGGCTCGGGGAGCTCGGCGATGAGGAGCTGGAGGGTGCCGATGGCTTCGAGTTTTCCGAGGGCGGCTTCGGGGTCTGGGGCTGGGGTTTCCCATTCCTTGCTGGTCTGGGGGTTGGTTTCGAGTGGGGTGTTGCGCTTGTTGTTGCGGAGGTGGTTGAGGGCGAGATTGCGGACGCAGCGGAAGAGCCAAGGGCGGGGTTGTTGGACTTCCTGCCAGTGTGAGTGGAGGCGGAGAAAGGCTTCTTGGACGATGTCCTCGGCGGTCTCGCGCTGGGCGGTGAGGCCGTGGGCGTAACGAAGGAGAGGCGATTCCTCTGCGTCGAAGACTTGGCGGAGCGTGGGTTTTTCCTCCATGTGCTTTCGTTTTTCGGAGACGCGGAGGATGGGTATGCTCTCCGTGGCTTGCCTTGCTAAGGCGTTGGCGTTCGGAGGTTCCATGGAAGAAAAGTTAGCATGCTCTTCTTTTATGACACACCGGGGCGGGGTTCCTTAGAACTTTTTTCCAAGAAAACGGGAGGGGGGATAAGAAGCCGGAAACCTGCCGAGTTGTTGGCGGGCTGCGGCGGAGTGCAATGGGTGGCGGAGCCAATCGCTTGCCCGCTAAATTCCTTTGCTAGAAATCCGGGGGTAGTCGCTCGTGCCTCGCTCGACCCTCCTGCTAATTGCTGTGATCCCTGCCGGGATAAAGAGTTTGCTGCGAGTGGGGATTACTTTGCCCACTGGAAGACGCGGACGTAATCGACCTGCAGGGTCTGGGGAAATGAATCTGCGGGTAGTAGATCAGAGCGTTGGTCGGTGCCTTCGAAGAAACGGCCATCGACGGCGACGTTGATGATGAGGTGGAAGGCTTGGTTGAAGGGGGCGCTGGGGTCGTCTTTTGCGGCCTCGGTGAACCATTCTTCTTTGGTGCGTGTCTGGCAGAGTTCCCCATCGACGAACCACTTGATTTCATCGGCGCTCCACTCGACGGCGTAGATGTGGAAGTCTTCGGCTGCATTTTTTTCGGGGAATTTGTAGGAGTGGGCGACGTATTTGTTGCGCGGCCATGGCCCTCCGAAGTGGAGGGCTCCGGTGGTTTCGTGGACTGCGCTGCCGCGAGACTCGATGATGTCGATCTCTCCGCAGGCGGCCCATGTGCCGTATTTCGAATCGGTGGGTAGCATCCAGACAGCTGGCCAGATACCTTGTCCGGCGGGCATTTTTGCACGAATCTCGAAGCGCCCGTATTGCCATTCGGCGCGTTTGCGTGTCCTGATTCTCGCGGATGAATAGGGCTGATTTTTCCCATCCACGGTGGTGTGTGCGTCGCGGAAAACGTTCAAGTTGAGAATGCCTTCGCTGACGGTGCAGTATTTCCCGTCCATGCGGTAGGCTTGGCGTTCGTTATTTCCGCCGCCGTAGTTGTTTTCTTCCTTTGCCCACTTCGAGTAGTCGAGATCTTTGCCGTCGAATTCATCCGCCCAGACTTTGACCCACTTTCCGGTGGGCGAGGTCACACGATATTCGCCCGCCGGGTGGAATTCACTGATGCGCGCGCCCGTTCCTGCCACAGCAAGGCCAACATCCGACCAGCCTTGTTCGCCTTTCACTTGTAGTTGGTAGAATTTCCCGGCCTCGGTGGGATAGGAGATTTCGGCGGCTGGCTCGACGGAAATGGCTGGCTCTGCCGAAACGAGAGACGAGAACACAAGGAGGATTGCGGCTGATAGGTATGGGGTTTTCATGATTGGGAAAATTAATAGGGCGAGTGCCGCTGGATGAGTCGCTCACTTTCCTCCCATTCGGGAGCTTTGATTGCGCTCGGCTCTGCCATAAAGCGGTAGCGCCAAGGCAGGTAGTTGGATCGCTTGAGCTCATCGATGCCTACAATGCGGCGGCGGACTTTTGCAGTGGGGATGGTGGCTGCCTCATAGACGAGGAAATTGTCGCCGCTTTTGAAATGGACGAGCACCACATGCCCTGGCCTGAGGATCATGTCTCCCATGCGCACATCCTCCCACGCGATGCGGTCGCACAGATCCGGGAGATCTGGTGTGGAGGTGTGCTTTGATAGTTTCCAGCAGCGCGAGAGGAAGCCGGAGCAATCGACTCCGACACTCTCATGGCTGATGGCGGCGTCGTTGTAGGCGATCTTTTGGTCGGTGGCGATGTCGCCAGCCTTCTTGCCTGCGGCGATGCCTTTGAGGAAACTTTTCGGGGGATCGAAGCCGCCCCATTTGTAGGGCACGCCTACGGCGCTGCTACCAGGTTTCCAGTAGCCCTTTGCTGTTGCGGTGCTCTTGAGCGTGGTATCGGGGGTGTTGACCATGATGCCGCGCGAGTCCTTGCCGTGGCGTATGTGGCGCGCTTCGGGTTGCCACGTCAGCTCGGCATACGATTTTGCGATGCGTATGGATTCCTCGGGGCGCACCTTGTGGCTGCATGAGGGGAGGAGAACGGCGGCAAGGAGTGGGAGGAAGAGGAGAGCTGATTTCATTGGATGCCACGCAGGGCTTTCTGTTGTTCTATCCATTTCCGGTCTCCGGAGGAAAGCCGGGACTCGTGAGTTTTGTAGCGCACGCCACCGGGCTCGACGAGGACGAGAGTGCCTTCCGAGTAGGAGATGAGTTTTGCAAAAACCTTGCGGCTGCCATTGCCCTTCCACTCACGGTAGCCCTTGTCCTCAAGGCTTTTGCGCCAGCTTTTGTAAGCTGAGGAAGATGCGACCTCGTTCTGCTTGATGATCCCCCAGAAGAAATCCGCGTCGCCGCGCTTGTAGCCGGTGTCCTTCCAGAGCACTTCGCCGCTGGGGTTGAGCATGAGCACGGTTGGGTGACCCATGACGCGGTATTGCTTCTTCATGCGCTTCACATAATCGGTGATCTGGGACTTCTTATTGTCCCACTCATCCATGGTCATATCGGCATCTTTGGAGGCGGCGATGTTCGCATCCACGCGCAGTCGGACGAGGTGTTTGCCTGCCCATTTCCCGAAGTCCGCTGTGCCGAAAAGCTCCTCGGTGAGCGCCTTGCACATGGGGCTACGCTGGGAGTCGGTGAACCAGACGAGTATGGGCTTCCCCTCGCGGGCGGCGGTCTGGCGGGCGATGGTTTCGCTGTCTTCCCATGGCCCTTTTTTCGGTGCGGCCATCAGAGACTCAAGCTCTGGTATACCGGCGTCTGGGTTATCGGGGTCGGTGAAAACGATATCTTCCTGGGGTGTGACGCCGATGAAGGCGGAGTTCTGGTTTCCGCCCGGTGTGACGGCTCTGCCATCCTGCGAGCGGATCTTTGGCCCCACACCAGCGGGGGGCATGGCGCTTTTCAGATCGACTCCATCTTCATCGCCACCACCGATCCCACAGGACGCGAGGAAAAGAGCGGTGACAACGACCGGTGCGATTTTCCAAGGCGTGTCCATAGGCTCACTTTTTCAAACGAACGGGCGTTCCGCAAGAGGAACAGCGGAACCAACTGAAAGTAAGCAGGTGAATGCAGAGCGGAAAAACGTATCCGAGGCCGGGGCTGTGGTGCGCCTTGATGTGCTTGAGAGCGCCCTTGTGCACGAAGAGCTTCTGGTTGCAGATCCGGCATTTCCCGTGGAATCCCCAGATAAAATAGAAAAGTCCGACGAGTGGCAGCGCGATGGGGAAGGCGAGTATCCACTGTGGCACCCACGGGAGGGAGTCCGGCATTTCGCGTGAGGCGAGCAGGAGGAAGGCGGAAACGACCGCCAGCGGCAGAACAAAAAGAAGCAGGATGGCGGAAATCGCGCCGATGCGTAGGCCGACAGGATGGGTGTGTAATACACCGCGTATGTAGCGGCGCGATTCCGGGTTCTTGCCGCGGTTCGTTTTTTCGAGCGGAGAGCGGATGAGCGCAACCCTGTCCAGCTCGTGGCCTTCCTTCGGGCGCGATGCCATGCGCTTGCCTTTTTTCGCGGGTTCCAGTGGTTTCACCGTAGATGAGTCGAAGGGATCTTGGCCGGGCGCTTCGATCGTCGCGGTGTAAACGGACTGCTTGCGGGAAGGCACGCCGTTTTTGCCCACCTCGGGATTGCCCACTCGGACATCGAGGTCGCCGGAATAGCGGTTGAGTAAGAGAGCAGCGGGCACATCTGAGACTCGCAGCTTCCTCTCCATCATGACTTTTCCCGGGAGGGGTATGGCGAGCGGTGCCTGTTCTAGCATTTCCGCGACCTGCGGGCTTTGCTCGTAATTGACCGGAGGAGCAAGGGGGGCTGATGGCTCTTCCTGCTCTATTTTCTCCTGTGGCTGCTCTTCGGCAATTTCTACGCCCTCAAGCTCCGCCGCACCAGCGATCCATTTTTCCACTGCAGATTTGCCCGGGACACGCTTGACCAAGGACAGGACTTCGTTAGCACGTGTGAGTTCCGCAAAGAGCTTGTCCGGCTCCTGTCTCGCGAGATGGGCGGAATCGCGTATGCCTGATGCGTCTAGTAATTCTAGCGCGGCTTTTCCGATTCCCGGGATGTCTTTGAGTGCGGCCATGGATGCTTACTTGAGAGCGTCTAGCATTTCGCCGAGCTGCGCGAGTTTGGTTTTCCAGTCTTCGAGGCGCTGTTTCTCCTGCTCCACCACTTCCGGCGGCGCACGATCCACGAAGGACGCGTTGCCTAGCTTACCTTCAGCTTTTTTCACCTCGATCTGCATCTTCTCGATCTCCTTGGAAATGCGGATTTTCTCCGCTTCCACGTCGATGAGTCCTTCCATCGGCAGGTAGGCCTCGCCGACGGGGGTGACGGCGGCGGGGGTGCCTTTCGGCGCCTCGTAGGCATCGTCGGTGAGGATTTCTGCGGCTCCTGCGAGGAGGGCGAGGACATTGATTTCGCCGGAAAGCCATGCGGCGGCTCCTTTGAAAATGAAGCGCACATCCTTGCGCGAGCCGACGTTGTATTCCGCCTTGAGGTTGCGGAGGCGGCCGGCGGTCTCGTAGATCGCGGTGGCTTGTTTGTCGGCGGCTTCGATTTCGCCAGGGGAAAGCTCGGCGAGAAGCGGGGTATCCGGAAGCACCTTGCTCATCACGAATTCGCCTTTGGAAACGTAATCCATGCGCTCGGAGAGTTCCTCGGTGACGTGGGGCATGTAGGGATGCAGGAGCTGGAGATAACGGCTCATCACGGCATCGAAGGTGCCGAGCGCGGCGGCGCGGGCTTCGGCAGTGGCGGACTCGCGGAGGTCGGCTTTCACGGCTTCGAGCCATTTGTCGCAGAAATCGTTCCAGAGGAATTCGTAGAGGCGCTGGGCGATCTCGCCGAAACGGTATTCACCGTAGATGCCTTCGAGGTCGGCCTGGAGCTTGTCGAGCTTCGCCATGACCTGGATGTGATAGACCGGCAGGCCTTTCACGGCGGGCAGTGGGGCGAACTCGTTGCCGTCCATCTGGCGGAAGCGGCAGGCGTTGTAGAGCTTGTTGGCGAAGTTCCGGCCTTCTTCCACCGAGCTTTCGTCGAAGCGGACATCGGCTCCGACTGGGGCGATGCGCATGAGGCCGAAGCGCAGGCCATCGGCTCCGAACTTGTCCATGAGGTCGATGGGGTCGGGTGAGTTGCCGAGGGATTTGCTCATCTTGCGGCCTTTGAGATCGCGGATGATGGAAGTGAAATAGACGTTCTTGAACGGCAGCTGATCCTCAAAGCGGTAGCCGGCCATGATCATGCGGGCGACCCAGAAGAAGATGATATCGGGGCCGGTGACAAGATCAGCGGTCGGGTAGAATTTTTTCAGGGTCTGCGAGTTTTCGCCTACGTCGGACATCGTAGCGAAAGGCCAGAGCCATGAGGAAAACCAGGTGTCCATGACATCCTCATCGCGCTCCCAGTCGCCTTCGGTCGGCGGCTCGACTCCGACGTAGATGTCCCCTGCCTCGGCGTCTTTCGTTTCGAGGGACTCGGCGTTCTTGAGGTCGTTGAGCTTATCCTTGCGATACCACACGGGGATCTGGTGACCCCACCAGAGCTGGCGGCTGATGCACCAGTCCTGGAGGTTTTCCATCCAGTGGGCGTAGGTTTTTGCCCAACGAGCGGGGCGGAAGGTGATGTCGCCGTTGGCCACGGCCTCGGTGGATTTCCCGATCTCCGGGTAGCGGAGAAACCACTGCATGGAAATGCGCGGCTCGATCGGCACATCGGCGCGCTCCGAGTAGCCGACGCTGTTTTCGTATTCCTCCACACCGATGAGCAGACCCATTTCCTCCAGCTTCGCGACGGCGGCGCGGCGGGCGACGAAGCGATCCATTCCATCGAACTCCGGAAGATCCGGGGTGTTCATGTTCCCATCCGGGTGGAGGACATCGATGATTTCAAGGCCGTGCTTGAGGCCGATCTCGAAGTCGACCTTGTCGTGGGCGGGAGTGATTTTCAGCGCGCCGGTGCCGAATTCGAGATCCACCGCATCGTCGCCGATGATGGGGATGAGCGCTTCCGGGAAAGGGCGTTTGACCATTTTCCCGATCCATTTCGAATACTTCGGATGCTTCGGATGGACTGCCACGGCGACGTCTCCCATGAGCGTTTCCGGGCGGGTGGTGGAGATCTCGATGAACTCGCCGGGGCTGTCCGAGAGCTCGTATTTCATGGTGAAAAGCTTCGATTTCGAAGGCTTCATGATCACTTCCTCATCGGAAAGGGCGGTGAGGGAGACGGGGCACCAGTTGACCATGCGTTTGCCGCGGTAGATGAGGCCTTCATTAAAAAGATCCACGAACACCTGGCTGACCCACTTGGTGTATTCGGGATCCATGGTGAAGCGCTCGCGCGACCAATCGCAGGAGCAGCCGAGGCGTTTCAACTGCTTGATGATGATGTCGCCGTGGGTGTTTTTGAAATCCCAGACACGCTTAAGGAATTCGTCGCGGCCGAGGTCGCGGCGGGTCTTGCCTTCGGACTCGCGCAGCTCGCGCTCGACCTTCGCCTGAGTGGCGATGCCTGCGTGGTCGGTGCCGGGGAGCCAGAGGACTTCTTTACCCTGCTGGCGGGCGCGGCGGGCGAGGATGTCTTGGATGGAATTGTTCAGCACGTGGCCGAGGTGGAGGATGCCGGTGACGTTAGGCGGTGGGATGACGATGGCGTAGGCTTCCTTTTCTGAAGACTCATCGGCACGGAAACACCCGGCCTCCTGCCATGCGGCATACCATTTCTTCTCCACTTCCTGCGGCTCATAGGCCTTCGCTAACTCTGACATCGGGCGCGGACTTTCGGCGAGGGGCGGGGATTTGTCCAGCTTCGGGGCGCTAGTGGGAAAGAGCTCAGTCCGCGCCGGGAAAAGGATTCAGCACACGCAGCCCCAAACCTGTGAAATCCGCCTCATTTCGGGTGACTAGGGCAAGGTTTTTATCAAGCGCTGTGGCGGCGATCAGTGCGTCGATTTCCGGCAGCGGGCGGACTGCCTGAAGCTGCCCCCAACGGTCGCCGATGGCCGCAGATATCTCGATGATATGCTCGGAAAAGTGGTTTTTCAGTCCCTCCAGCCAGTTTTCCAGCCCGGTGGCTTGAGCCAAATCACGGCGTGCAAGACGGTCGATCCCCTTGCGGATTTCCCCGAGGGTCATGACGCTTAGGAAAAGTTCGCTTTCCCGGGCAGAAAGCCACCATGCCCAGACACCAGGTTCGGCGCGGGTGGCTCCCTTGCGGATTTCGCTCAGGACATTCGTATCGATCAGAAATCCCGGCATCCTATTCGCCGAAAAGGTTTTCCTCGGTGGCGCGCCCCTTCAGCCTGCGATCCCTTGCGAAAAGGTCATCGTCTCCGGCATCGGGCATTTCGCCGAGCATCTCCCAGAAGCTGAGCTTCTCGGGTGGCTGGCCGCGCAGCACCTCCCGGAGGATGCGGCGGTGCTCCTCCTCTACGGAAACTCCATGCTCTCCGGCGCGTTTTTTGAGATCCCGAACCAACTCGGGATCGAGGTTCCTGACAAGTAACTGAGCCATGCAGGGAATCTGTGATATCATTGATAGCAAGTCAATATAGAATCAGGCCCTCTCAGGCAGGGCGATCAAGTTAAGGGAAGCACTACTACTCAAATCACTCCACTGTATCTAGTGGTGTCCGTGTGCTCTTTTCCTGCTTTCCTCATTGGAATTTCCAGATGAATGGATCAATTCGAATTAGAATAAGGAAGGCAGGAAAGCAGGAATGGATATAGCCATAAAAACTCACCTGCCCCTTTGGGATCCTTGCTCCATATTTCTTCATTAGCGGTTATAACTCAAAAATATTCATACTACCCGTCGTCGAAAGATCGCTAAGACAAAATGATGTTTCCTTAAGGCAACTTACGGGAATCTCTGGAAATCCTTATTTTACAAGGAATCTCAGTGATTTTTGCCCGCTAAGCCAAAATGCGCCTCTGCTAAGCCCAATTTTCAGAACGGTAGCCGTGATAACCATTCAGCCCTTCCTGCACCGGATGCGATGCATGGATTTCCCCTCCGCCTCCCATTGGATCTGGAAATCCGTCTTCGGGTAGAAAAAGGAATCGTTCTCCCACGGCAGCACCTCGAAGAGGCCGCTCTCGCGGATCTGCTCCTCGCCCCACTCGAAGTATTCCTCGTGATCCGTCATGAAAAGAAACTCCCCGCCCGGCACCAGCGCGGCTTTCACCGATTTCAGCCACTGGATCTGCACGAGGCGGCGACGGTGATGCTTCGCCTTCGGCCACGGATCCGGGCAGAGCAGGTGGATGCGGGAAACGGAGGACTCCGGCAGCAGCCACTCCACCACGTATTTCGAGTCGAGCCGCAGGATCTTCGCATTATCCAGCTCCGCGCGCTTGATGCGCTTCGCCACCTTCTTGCAACGCCCCAGCAGCCGCTCCACCCCGATGAAATCCCGCTCCCGGTGGTGCTTTGCCAGATCGATGAGGAAGGTCCCGTCCCCGCAACCCAGATCCACCTCCAACGGCCGCTCTCCATTCCTGATCTCGGAAAGCTCCAGCCTGCGGAAATAATGCGGCGGAACGAATTCCTTCTCTGAGATCGGAGGGCGCTGGAGCGTGTTCATCGGCGGAACTCTCAACTTTCAACTTTCAACTGACAAGGAAGAGAAGTTGAGAAGGGGTGGGTGGTAGCTCAGCCAGCGAGCTTCTTACGATGCATCGCAAGGAAAGACATGTCCGGCGGTATGCCGTCATCAGGGAGAAGGATGACTTTCCCTTCATAGGCTTCGAAATGATACGCAATCGTTACGTCCGGAAGAAAGGATTTCAGTCTGGCTGACAATATGAGGCGCAGCTCGTCGTCAAATGCCACGAGATGCTTGTCGAAAGCAGCATCGTGAAGACGATTGAGGGCGATGCCGTTACGGACGTTGAGGCGTTCCGCTTCGTGCGCGCTCCATGGCAGGATGTGGGATGCGACAAGCAGTTCGCGGACGGGCAGGCCGGTGATGCCGCAGCATCCATTGTAATTGTTGATCACCACATCACGGAAGTAGTCCTGCCCCTTGCGACGCTTCGCGATGCCATGCGTTTCTGTCTCACCAGAGGGCGGTGAAGGGACTCGACGTATCCCTTTTCCGGGAATGACTTCGGTGGTGTCGTTTTCGCTCTCCGCAAAGAGCGCGTCGAATTTTTCCTGCGCCAGCGGGATCAGCTCAGCGGGGTTGGAGTGATATTCGTCCCAAGTATCGCGATCAAGATGGCTGGCGCCTTGCAGCCCTTTGATACCACGTAGCTGTAACACCGGATCGAACGAAGCAAGATTTCCAAGTTTCATTGAGACGCTAGATGGCGTTCTGCCGAGTTTTTCAGCAAGATCTATAATTGCGGGCAAACGTGAGCTGATCTGCCCGAAGCGGAGCTTATGGTATAGATTTAGGACGATAAGCAGTTGTTCTCTCGTCCAGTTGATTCGCGGAGCCGCAGCCATGTTGCGATGATGAGGATTTCAGGAAGGAGGACGAGGTGGAAATGGAGGAGCGCGTAATCTTCGCTTGTCTTCACCGATGTACCTGGCCAGGTAATCTTGGCAATGAATGCTGAGACTTCTGATCAGGCCGCCGTATTTGCGGTGGCGGTTTCGTTACGTGCCGCATGTGAGAAGAGGGAAGCGCAGGATTCACGGCTGAATCTGAGCGAAGCTTATTCTGGAATGGACGAGTTCTGGAGGGAGCTGTTGCGCGTAGGAATTTTGTTCGAAGAATGGGCGTGCAGGCATGTGGCGTTCGATCATTTGTGGGAGGTGTGGCCGTATTTTCTCGAAAGGCGCTTCGGGGAGGCTTGTCTCGCGGTGATGGATGCGACGGAGCTGGCTTCGTTCGATGCGGACGATTGTCTGCGAGTGGCGTTCAGGCTGCGGCTCCCGGTTTGGGAGGACGGTGTGCTGCCAATCCCCGTGGATGTGTGGGTGGGGAATCCGGTGGAGGGGGCGAGCTTCAAGGCGTTCCGCATCCAGTCTGTGCGCGAACATTTATCGGATGCTGTTGTCATCCCTTTCACTGAGACTTCTGATCCTTTTGATGAGGAATTGGGAGAACGGTATTTCGGGATCTACGGGGTGGAAGCGGATGGGACTTTGGAGCACATAGCGGATCGCAGGAGCTATATGTTTGCGCGGGATCTGGTTATGAAGCTGGCACCCGGTGCGACATGCGAGGAGCGAGTGATGGGGCTATGGTGAATCGGCAGTCATGGACGGCAGGGCTGGGCGCTTGCCGGGGGGGCGGGGAGTTGGTTTGATGGGCGGGAGAACCATCATGAGCATGCGCCACATCATTGCGATCCTTCTGGGCGCGTTTTTCCTCGGCTGCTCGGAGCCGGAGAAGGGAGATCCGATGCGGAAGGTGGAGCTTGATCTGAGTGTGCTGGATGAGGAGGGGCTGCGGGGCCCGGCGGGCGGCAAGGTCGATGTGTCCTACGAGTTTGTGATACCGGATACGGGGGATAGCAGAGCGCAGGTGAGCACGATCGACCCGACGGTGAGGTTCATGCCGGGATCAAAGGGGCGGATCGGGGCGAAGAAGGATGAATGCCTGTGTGTTGGCTCGACGCATCAGCCGGGATACAGGGAGGTGCTGCGGGCGTTGGCGGAGCTGCCGTATGTGACGCGGATTATTGAGTGTTATTTTGAGTGATCCTCCTTCGCCAAGGCTACGGCGGACGAGGCAGTGCAAGACGGGGGTTGCTCTTCTTATCCCGGCAAGATGCCTAAATTGGGAGAAGCCACGGCTATTGACAGGTAGTTGACCACGGATCGCACGGATGGACACGGATAAGAATAGAAGAGACCCGAGTTTTCCGGTCTTGGTGGTGATTTCAGCACCGCACCATGTTCATTTCAGAGAATTCATGAGACTTCATCCGTGGAAATCCGTGGAATCGGTGGTTGAAGCATCTTCGCTCTCCCTGATGTAGGCACTCTGGGAAGTTCTGGTTTTGGAAAGTTGCATGCTTCGTGGAACGTAGGAGAATAGAAGGATGAAAAGGAAACTCGCCATTGTTGGAGCCGTGCTCTCAGGATTGTATTTGCTGACTGCTGGCCCCATCCCCGATCCTATACCCTTTATTGACGAGGGCTTGGCCTTGGCGGTTTTTATCAAATGCATGGGCGCGCTGGGATTCAATCTTCAGAATTGGACGAATCTTTTCGGGAAAAACGCCAAACCTGCTGATACAAAGCGCAAGGATGATCCGAAAGACGTCACGATCGATGTGTGACGGAGCGCTTAAGAATTTCCCCGAATATGAAAGAAGAAATCAATCTTGATGATAAGCCCGATAGGAAATCCACTCGCCCATGGGGGCTGGTAGTTATAGGGCTGGTGCTGATTGGTGCCTTGGTGGCGATGCCATTCATCGCCGGTGCGCCAGAAGAGGGGAAAATGCCGGATATTGTGCGTTTCCTTGGGCGCTTTCATCCGGTGGTGCTGCATTTGCCGATAGGTATTTTCTCGCTGGTGCTGCTGCAGGAGATGTGGGGATTGGTTTCACGGAAATACCCGGGAGCGGGGCTGCTGGCGGTCTTCGCTGGGGTGGTTAGTGCGGTGGTGGCGGTGTTGTTCGGCTTCCTCCTGTATCAGGGCGGCGGCTTCGAGGGGGAGCTGGTGGAGGATCACTTGTGGGGAGGAATCATTTTTGCATGCGCAGCGGTTGTGGTGTTCATCGCGAAGTGGTGGGCAGTTTCCTGCGGAACGTCCAAGGCACCTTACATCGTCTTGCTTCTCGGCACGATGGGTGTGATGGGCTACGCGAGTCATGATGGTGCATCGATCACTCATGGATCAGATTATCTCACGGAGTTTGCGCCGAATCCGCTGCGTAAATTGATGGGGCTGGAGCCGAGAGAGGAAGCAAAAGTGGTGGAGCAAAAGCCGGTGGCGGAGCGGGTGGTATATGCGGATATCATTCAGCCGATTTTCGACAGGCGTTGCGTGGAGTGCCACAAGGCGGACAAGGCGAAGGGCAAGCTGCGCATGGATACCTTCGAGCTGGTCATGAAAGGCGGCAAGGAGGGCTCGGCCATCGATCCCGGCGAGGCGCTGGACAGCAACATCATTTTCCGTGCGGAGCTGCCGGTGGATGACGAGGAGCACATGCCGCCGGAGGGAAAGAAGGACATCCTCGATCACGAGTTGCTGATCGTGAAGTGGTGGATCGACGAAGGCGCGGATCCTGCGGTGAAGATGGGTGATCTGGAAGCACCGGAAGAGGTTTTGGCGGCGATTGCGAAGCTGGATGAGGATATCCCGCTTGAAATAGTAAAGGAGGTATCTCCTGAGGAGGAAGAGGTCGACGGTTTGCAGAGCGAGGTGATGGCTTTGGAGAAATTTTTTCCCGGCGGCCTTTCCTTTGAGTCGCAGTCATCTTCTGATCTTACATTTACAGGGGTTTCCATGAGGAAAAGTCTGACGGATGAGGAATTTGCCAAGCTCACGCCAGTGCTTGCTCACATGGTCTCGATGGATCTTTCAGCGACTTCGGTCACGGATAAATCCGTTGCCTTGCTCGCGCGAGCAGAAGACCTACGCATGATCCGCCTTTGCGAAACGGGAATCACCGATGCGTCCATGGATACGCTTTCGAAGCTCGAAAATCTGGAATCGGTCAATCTCTATGGAACGGCCGTGACTGACGAAGGGGTGAAAAAGCTCACGGCACTGCCAAATCTCAAGCGCCTATACATATGGCAGACGGAAATCACCGAAGAGGCCATCGCGGAGCTGAAAAAAGCACTACCGGAGTTGGAGATTATTGAAGGGGTGTGAGATAGCGGCTTTATGGAGCGCTCCATATTTTGGCTCCCAATTACTCTTCGAGCTCCAGCATCTTCCCGGCGTTTTCGATTTCTAGAGTCGTCCATGGATCCGCAGGAGATGCATTGGCGAGGTGGAGGGCGGAGGGTGAAATGCCTTCGGGAGCGGAGTTGTGTAGGGCATCGATGACGGCCTGCGGGTCGAGGCGGTTGAGGGGCTGGGAGGCGTAGCCGCCTCCGATGTCGATGCCGTCTGAGGCGCGAGCTTCGAAGTGGAGGTGGGCGGGGTAGTGGCCGTTGGCGGTGCCGGTGGTGGCGATTTTTTCACCGCGTGCGACTAGTGATCCGAGGCGGGTTTTTATTTCGAGAAGGTGGGCGTACATCGTGTGGATGGGTTTACCTTCCAGATCGCGGTGGGCGAGGACGATGATGTTTCCCCAGCCGGGTGAGGGCTCTCCGGTGTAGACGACGAGGCCATCGCCTGCGGCGAAAATCGGATCGCCGAGGTCGCTGTTCATGCCGCCGATGCCATTGAGGTCGTCGCCAGTGTGGTGGCCGCCACGCTTGTCGTTCATTTCCCAGAATTTCTGGGCGTTGTAGACGAGTGCGCCGTTCTCCGAGCCCATGGGCGTGTCCATGCTGTGGGCGGTGGGGATTTGGTTTGCCTGCCAGGCGGAGAGGAAATGGAAGCGCATGTCTGGCTTGCCATGCTTCGGCATGGAGAAGGGTTGGTCGTAGGCTTGGAAGCCGACGAGGTCGGCCTCCGTAGCAGATGTGTTAGAGCTGCGCCACACGACAAAGCCGATGATCCCCGCAGCGAGGATGAGGGTGATCAGGAGACGGGCGCTTTTCATCGGAGGGCGGTTAGAAAGAAAGTCCCGCGGCGGCGAGGGCGGCATGGATCTTGTAATCCAGCGCTATTCCGTCGGCTTCTTTATCTGCGAGAAAGGTGCGCAGTTCCTTGAGAGGAACATGGTGGATGGTGATGTCTTCCGAGCCTACACCGCCACCTTCGCCGACTCGGGTGAGGCCGGTGGCGTAGAAAAGGTTGCTGTATTCAGAGGTCATGCCGGCGGAGGTGGGTGAAGAAACGACGAGGCGGATGTTTTCCGCGCTGTAACCCGTTTCCTCGATCAGCTCGCGGTTGGCGGTGGAGGCGAGGGATTCTCCTTCGAATTCCGGCTCGTCTCCTACTAATCCTGCGGGGATCTCGACGACACGTTTCCCGATCGGGATGCGAAACTGCTCGATGAGCACGACTTCCTCGGAATCTGTGATGGCGAGGATGCCGACGCATTGGTCGGAGTGCGGGCGGCGCGCGAAGTCCCATCGCCCGATGCGATACAGGCCGAGCCATTTTGATTCAAAAAGGGTAATTTCTTCGGACATCGGGAATGAGACTAGGCCAGTGCCCTACCAATAGGGAGAGGAAAGATGGTTCAACCACGGATTTCACGGATTATCACGGATGAAGACTCACGAATTCTCCTGAAAGTGATTAGAGTATGGTCAAAACAATCACTTCCAAGGTAGGAAACTTAGATTTTACTTACTCTTATCCGTGATAATCCGTGAAATCCGTGGTTAAAACGTTCATTTTTCAGAGTCATCTCCCTAGATGTAGAAATCATGAAGTCGAGAGCGAGCTTCGTGAACTGCAATCGAAAGAATGGTTGGCGAGACGGGGTATTGGGGGATAGTTGGTTCAGCCCCGCAGCGACCGGCGGCGATCATTTCATGGAAAGGCACGATTTCGACATTCCCCTGACATTCAGGCACCGGGTGATTTTTACCCGTGGTGCCTTCGATGCCGGGAACCTCGCTTTGGGAGAAATTCTGGCGGAGGGCGGGGGTAGGAAGGCGCTCGTTTTCGTGGAGAAATCCGTGGCCGAGGCGTGGGAGGCGCTTTCGGAGGAAATTTCGGAATACTTCAGTGGGCTGGACGTCGCTTTGGCGGGGGTTCGAGTTTTTGAGGGTGGCGAGGCCTGTAAGGCGGATGATTCGCTGGTGAAAGCGGTGTGGGAGGAGATTGATACCTGCCACATCGACCGCCATTCTTATGTGCTGGTGATTGGAGGCGGGGCGTTTCTGGATGCGGTGGGCTTTGCCACATCGACCGCGCATCGTGGGGTGAGGTTGGTGAGATTTCCGACGACGACGCTCTCGCAGGACGACAGCGGGGTGGGGGTGAAGAGTGCGATCAATGCGTTTGGGAAAAAGAACTGGGTCGGCTCCTTCGGGGTGCCGTTTGCGGTGATCAATGATTTCCGTTTCCTCGAAAGCCAGGACACGGAATCCAGCCGGGCGGGTTTGATCGAGGCGGTGAAAGTGGCGCTGGTGAAAGACCGGGGATTTTTCGAATGGATCGAGGAAAATGCGGAGGCTCTCGCGAATATGGAGCGGGTGCCGTTTGAGGAATGTGTGAAGCGCTCGGCGCTGCTGCATGCGCGGCATATTGCGCTAGGTGGAGATGCTTTTGAGGCGGGATCCAGTAGGCCGTTAGATTTTGGTCACTGGGCGGCGCACAAGTTGGAGGCGCTGACAGATTACGAGCTTTCCCATGCGGAGGCGGTCGCGATCGGGCTGGCGCTGGATACGATTTATTCGAGGAAAACCGGGCTGCTGGCTGAGGCTGAGGCGGCGCGGATTCTCAAAGTTCTCAGGGTGATGGGAATGGCGACGCATCATCCGGAGATGGATGCGGTGGATGAAAATGGAGAGCGCAAGGTGTTGGCCGGGATTGATGAATTTCGCGAGCACCTTGGTGGGCGACTCACGGTGCTGATGCTTGCGGGTATCGGCGAAGGTGTGGATGTGCATGAGTTCGACAAGCCCTTGCTCGATGAGAGCATTGCGGAGCTAATGTCGCTCTGCGAGCTGTCCATGAAAACCGTGGGGTGACAAGTCAGCCAGGCTGGTGTAAATCTGTTTGATGGATATTCTCACATGGATCGTTTTGGGGCTGGTGGCAGGGATTTTAGGGAAATTTCTCCTTCCGGGAAAAGATCCCTTCGGCTGGATCATGACGATCTTGCTTGGCATAGGCGGGGCGTTTTTCGGTGGCTGGGTTGGTGGTTTACTGGGTATGGATACGGCGGTCGGCGGGCTGAACCTCGCTTCCATTGTCACGGCGACGGCCGGGGCGATCCTACTGCTGATCATTTTCCGAATCATCAAACGCTAGGCATTGGCTCCATGACGGTGATGCCCAATCACTAGCCCAACGGGCTTGCGTATTTCAGCCTAGGGTTGGCGGAGTGAAGTGTGGCCTACCCTAGGTATTTTACCCACGAAATATAACAACGCCGAAGGTGTTGCGTCCATGCGCGGGGTGGTGGCGGCTTGGACACAACCCCGAATGGGGTTGGATGATATTAATGCCGGCATCAACCCAGGGTAGCCTCCGTCGCACTGCGGCAACCCTGGGCTTAAATGCGCAACCCCGATTGGGGTAGAAGGATGCACGAGAATTCCATCTGGAAAACGGTCTTGGGAGATGACGATTCTAATTTAGCGCTTTGAACATTTCGAGATGCTAGGGGATTGGCTCCATGACGGTGATGGCCTTCCATGGGCCATCGGTGGGATGGAGAAATGCGTGCCAGAACCATGCGGGGATTTCTGACCATTGAGCTTCCTTTGAGCCGATATGGCTTATTAATGCGGTCACTCGCGGTGGAAGGAAAAACGATGTGATGGTTATTGCGGCTCCTGCTCCCAGTAGAAAAACGAGAGTGAATTTCAGGAATGCCTTCATATCTACTTGTCGCCACTGACCTTGATTCGTGCAGGGACTTCGTTGATGGAGATGCCGGCTTTGCCGAGGGCGTCCCAGATTTCTAGGAGGCGCTCGAGGGGGAGGCGGCGGTCGGCTTCGAGTTCGAGTTTGCGGCCGGGGTTTTGTTTTTGGAAGGCGGCGAGGTAGGCGCCGAGAAGGCCTTCGGGGACGACGACGGCATCCAGAGTAATGTTTCCGTTGGCATCGACGGCGATGGCTGAGCGTGAGTCGGTGACGGTGTCGGAGGGGATTTCCCTAACGGTAGGTAGCTCGATCTGGAGGACTTCGCGTGGTTTCTTCTGATCTGTGGTCGCGATCAAGTAGACCAGAAGAATGAAGATGATATCGATCATCGGAACGATGGGCACCTGTGCCCTGCTGCGCTGGACGCGGTAAAATTCCATGTCAGTTGGAGCCGGGGTTTTGGCGGGCGCAGGCGGAGACGAAATCAATCATGACGGCCTCCATGCGGGCGGTGAGGCGCTCGATGCGGCGTGTGAAATAACTGTGTGCGACGACACAGGGGACGGCGATGGCGAGTCCGAAGATGGTGGTGCTGAGTGCTTCGGCGATGCCACGGGAGATAGCGAGCTGGTTGGTGGTGTCACCAAGTCCTTCAAATATGGTGACGAGTCCGGAGGCGGTGCCGAGCAGGCCGAGGAGGGGTGCGACGGTGATGACGACGTCTAATACGCCGATGCCTGAGTGCATGCGGACGATTTCCTCGCGGGCTGTGGCCTCGACGGAGCGGGTGATTTCCTCTTGGGATTTACCGCCATGTTTTATGGCAACGTTACCGAGGCGGGCAAGGGCGCTGGAGCCGGATTCGATCTCGCGGACGGTGGCCTCGGATTCAGTGGTTGCGATGTTGTCCATTTTCGCCGCGAGGCGGTCGGGGACGATGCGCGAGCGGGCGAGTGAGAGCGCCTTGAAGATGATCGCGGTGATGCCAGCGATGGAGCAGAGGATGAGAGGATAGACGAAAGGGCCGCCTTTTTTGAGGAATTCGAGTGATGCCTCGATGGCGGAGATGGCAAGGATGTCCATGGGTATGTTGTTAGAAGTAGAAGTTAAAAATGAGCTCTAGTGCGTCGCCGCCCATTTCCTTTTTGACGGCGGAGGGCATGGCGGGGATTTCGGCGTTGCGGATGGAGTTCAGCGTGAAGCCTTTTTGCACCTCGCCGGTCTGGCTGTCACCGACGAACTGTACGGTTTTCACGCGGCCGTCTTGCTCGACGAAGAAGCGCACGGTGAGGTAGCCTGGGGTGATGTAATCGCGGTGGCGCACGCAATTCCGCTGCCATTCAAGCTCGACGGCGCGGGAGATTTGCGACTGATAGCGACCCATCGCGGTGTCTGATACATCAAGGGAGCTGCGACCGTTACGGGAAATGTTTCCTTGGATGGCGGTCTTGGTTTGGTTTCCTGCGAAGGCGGGATCTTCGATAGGAGCAGGGGCGGGCTTGGGTTTTGGCTCGGTGGAATCCTCGGTTTTCTCTTCAGCGATGGCGTCCTTTTCGCCTTCCGTGGGTTTCATTTCCTCGCGTGGCGGGAGGTCTTCGGAAACAAGGGCTTCGGGGACTGGGGTGTCGATGGGGTTGGGGCCGTCGAGGAGCTTTTCGCGGATGGCGGTCTGGGCTTCCTCGTCTTCGCCGGGATCTTCGGTGTCGAGGCCTTTGGTCATTTCCGCAGGGGTCTGCTCCTCGGAAGGTGGGGCTGGCTCGGATGTCTCTGCCTTGGGGCTGGGCGGGGTGTTTTGCTTGGGTGTCAGGCTGCCGTCTTGGTATTCGCTGACTGTGGTTTCGGGGTTTTCCTCGGGTCTGGCTTCGCGGCCAGCTTGGGAGGGCATGTCTTCATCGGACGTTGGTGCGCGGTCGCTGGTGGCTTCGGTATTTCGCTCGCCGATGTAGCGGCGGCTGGCGGCGGGATCGGAAACTTCCTGATCGGGAGAGGTGCGGACGACTTTTGGCTTCGCCTCTTCGGCGGGTGTTTCCGGCACGAGCTCGAGTAAGTTTGGATAAATGATGACCGTTTGCTCGGGTGGTGCGGCCTCCGGAATGGCGATTTTGCGTGCGATCTCGGATTTGATGGCCTCGATGCTGATCCATGCGAGGAAGACGAGGTTTAATAGCACGGAGATGCAGATAGCGACGGCCCAGAGGCGTGCCTCGTCGTTCTGCGGTCTGTGAACTGCGGTGGCCACGTGGATAGGGTGCCCTAATTCAGGCTTGGTGCAATGTTTCGATTGGTTCTTGGAGTGGCTTCTCTAGGTAAAGGCAAGTGGCTCCGGTGAAGACTCCCGCGGCGAAACCGAATACATGGCCGAAGACGTCGGTATTGGAGCCGGGGGCGGCTCCGCCGAGCCAGCCAAGGAGGACGAAGCCGGCGATGACGGGGGCGAGCGTGCGGATCCAAGGATGGGCGATGTTTTCGCGGAGGTTTTCCACGAGGCCGGTGCCGGAAAGGATGCCGAGCGCGCCGAAGACGGCGGTGGATGCGCCGAGGGAGGTGAAGTTTTCCGGGTAGGTGACGAGTGAGGTGATGGCGTTTCCGGCGGTGCCGGAGAGGAGGATGAGTGCCCAGCCTTTCCATGGGCCGATGGATTTCGAGACGAGCATGCCGAAGACGGCTCCGGTGGCGAGATTGCCGATGATGTGGGAGGCGTCTCCGTGGAGGAAGAGTGCGGTGAAGGGTCGCCACCATTCGCCATGGGTGATGAGGGCGATGCTAGAGGAGGCGAAATTTTCGTTGATGGAGGGGTTTTCCAACTGCTGGGTAAAAACGAAGATGAGGGTGGTGACCCAGATGAAAAGTGGGAGGATACCGGCGGGGTGGCGGCCCCAGTTTGAAGGGAGCAGGGGAGGGTTGAGCGGGATGTGGGCTTCCTCGGTGTATTGGGCGATTTCGGAGGTGATTTTTGGCACGGCTTCGGGCACGGCTTGGAGGTCGTATTCGCCGGGTTGGGTGCTGTGCTCGACACGGATGGACTCGCCCATGGCGAGGGCAACGAGGGCGTGGTCGTAGGCGGCATCAAGGGTGGGGTAGGTACCCACGCCGACCCAGGTTTCCTCGGGCGGGTCGGTTTGTGGTTCCTCAGGCATGTGGCTGAGTATCGGCGCATTTTTTGAGATAATCCAGTGCGTGTGCGGCGCGGTGGATGGCGAGGGAGAAGTGGCCTAGCTCGGGGGTGGTCTCGAGGTGGGCGTGGGGCATGGATTTGGTGAGGTCTTCGATGAGGTTTTGGGGGATGTTTTTGTCGTCGCCGCCGTGCCAGTAGTGGATGGGGTGGGTAATTTCCGAAGGGGAGAAGTCTGGGGTCTGGAAGTAGATTTCAGCATCGGTCATGATGCCTTTTCCTCCAGAGGAGACGCCTTCGGAAAAGCTAGTGGTGGCGACTTCCCAGATGTCCGGGCTGTGGTGAAGGAGGATGCGGTCTTGCTCGGCGAGGGAGCGCACCATAAGGGAAATGGGGAGCTTGTGAGGGCTGGTGCGGGTGGCGGCGGAGGCGATTCCAAAGAGTCCGGTGAATATGATGGGTGGAGATTTTCGGAAAGGAATCATGGCGCGGTAAATGGGGTGGAGTCCGCCGGTGCCGAGGGATGTGAGGGGGATGGGAACCATGCCGGCGAGGACGGCGGAGCCGGTGAGGCGATCTGGGATTTTCGCGGCACAGGCGAGCACGTAGGGGCCGCCGCCGGAGACACCTAGCTGGCCGAATTTTGTGATGCCGAGGTGGTCGGCGAAGCGTGCCATGAGGACTGGCCAGTCATTGATGTGGCGGCTGGGGATGAGGGTGGATTTCCCCATACCGGGACGATCCATGGCGATGAGGCGGAGGTTTCTTTCCACCGCGAGGTGGTGGGCGAGGCGCGCCTGAAGGCGGGAGGAAGGCCAGCCGTGGTAGTAGAATACGGGTGCGCCTTTGGGGTCGCCGTATTCGTTCCAAGCGAGGAGTTTGCCCGGTGCGTATTCCCAGAAATTTGGCGCGAGGACGGGTGGTGGATTGGATAAAAAATCCAGTTCGTGCTCGGGGTCTTGCGATCGCATTGCGCTGAAGTTAAGCTGATTGTTCTGAAACCCTACATCATGAAATTTTTCTTTCCTCTCCTTGCCGGTGGGCTTGGGCTTTTGTTTCCGCTCCGGTCATCAGCGGAAACTCCTGACATCAAGATCGACTGGGGTGAAATGCTAGCGGGCTACGACATGGTCTGGGGTAGGCTGCCCAACACGTGGGACGAAGCCCCGTTCCTTGGAAATGGCGAACAGGGAACGCTCATGTATCGCATCGACAAGCGGACGCTGCGTTGGGATGTGGGTTGCTCTGCGGCACATGATCATCGACCGTTTGAGGACGATGATCTTACGGAAAAGAACGTGGATGCACTCAATCGCGGGAGGCTCTTCATCGGGCATCTGAGGGTGAAAGTGCCGGTGGATCTAACAGGCGGACAGTCGCGCCTGTCGTTATGGGATGCCGAGGCGACGGGCACTCTGAAGTCGGCGGCTGGCAGTGCGGAATGGATTACTCTCGTGCATGCGACTGAGCCGGTGATGCGATTTGAAATTTCAGCCACCGGTGACCTCGCCGGGGCGGAATTTTCCTACATGGCAGAGGAAGCGCAGAACCCTCGTGCGGTGCGTGCGAAAACTCCGCGCACTCCTGCAAACCTGCCGCCGGTTATTTCCGAACTCGCGGACGGTATGCACACCGCGGTGCACTATCTTGATGCCGGAGGGCAGACGGCTGTCGCGTGGCTGGAGCGGGAGGAGGACGGGAAAAAACGGCTTTGGCTGAGCGTGAAGCATAGTTTCCCCGGTATGGAGGCGTCCGCCCAGGCCGTGGCGGCGGTGCTAGCTGCGGCGAATGCTGATCAGGAAGTGTGGGTGAAACGCCACCGCGATTGGTGGCACAACTACTATCCGGATAGTTTTATTTCCACCGGCGATCCCTTCTGGGATTCGTTCTACTGGGTGCAGCAATACAAGCTGGCCTGCGCCACGCGCGACAAGGGCTGGATCATCGATAACCAAGGCCCCTGGCTACAGCCGACTGCCTGGAATGCGCTTTGGTGGAATCTCAATGTGCAGCTTTCGCACAGCGGCGTCTATCAAGCGAACCGGCGGGGTATGGGTTCTGCCCTGAGCCATCGGCTGGATATCAATCGCGAAAATCTGGCTCTCAATGTGGCGGAGGAATACCGCGAGGATTCCTACGCGATCGGTCGAAATACATCTGGGTGGGATCTGCTGGGACATGCGGGACAGCCGGGCGGACGTGCACCGATGGACGGAAATATCGGGCGGGAATGCGGAAATCTGATGTGGGCATTGCACAACGTGGATCTCGAAGTCCGCTACTGGCAGGATCAGCGCCTGCGCGATGAGGTGCTCTATCCGCTACTTGTGAGGGCGGTGAACTATTACCGTCACTTTCTCGTGAAGGAGGCAGATGGGCTTTATCATTTGCCTGAAACCTACAGCCCCGAATACCGACGCGCGAAGGACTGCACCTATGACATCGATTTGCTGGGCTGGGGTGTCAGTCGTCTGTTAGAACTCGCCTCGGAAAAAGGGCTGCGCTCGGAGGATGAGCCGCTGATTGAGACTTGGTCGGATATTCAGAAAAACCTCGTGCCAGCTCATGTCGATAAGACCGGGAGGATGATTGGGAAAAATGTGGCACTGACCGGTGGGCATCGTCACTGGTCACACCTGCTGGCCATTTATCCTCTGCGCACGCTCACACCGAAGACGGAGGAGGATCGTGAACTGATCAAACGCAGTCTCGACCACTGGCACAGCTTTGGCAAAGCGGCTGCTGGGTACTACTTCACCGGTGGGGCGTGTATGGCCGCTGTGCTCGGTGATGGTGATCGTGCACTGGGCTTGCTCAACCGGCTCAAGCCCTTTCTCAAGCCCAATACCTTTTACTCGGAAATCGGCCTGCCGGTCATGGAGACACCCATCCATGGAGCAACCGCGATTCAGGAAATGTTGTTGCAGAGCTGGGGTGGGCGACTGCGTGTTTTCCCCGCCGTTCCATCCGAGTGGCCGGATGTCTATTTCCATCAGCTTCGTGGTGAGGGAGCGTTTTTGGTGAGTGCCTGTATGGAAAAAGGCCTCACGAAATGGGTCTTGGTCGAGGCGGAAGCCGGAGGCTCGGTGGAGGTAGAGCCGCAGTTGGGAGATATGCAATGGATCGCTTCGCCAGGGACGGAGGTGACGGTTGTGGATCCCTTTGTTTATGCGATCAAGTCGTCTCCGGGAGGAAAGGTTCTTTTTTGGCCAAATGACAAACCGAAGCCAGAGATCATTATCTCACCAGTTAGAAGTCGGGGCGAGGCAACGCGTTTCGGCCTGCGAGACGGCTACAAAAAGTGAGGCTTCAGCGGATCGTTACCGTGCGGATGCGGTAGGCGGAGTCGAGTTTCTGCACCGCATCCCTCACACCTTGCTGGACGGCGGGATCGCCGTAGTAGGGGCCTGCGCCGGGGCCGCCGGTGGTGTGGGTTTCTACTAGGACGAGTTCGTTACCAGAGATGACGAAAGAAGGGTTACCACTATCGCCAACGACGAGATTTTTCGACCAGCTATGGCTTTCGCTTTTGTCGTGTTTGAAAGCGATGGTTCCGTTGCTGATGGAAGCGACTAAGTGGATGAAGAGGTTTCGCTTCTGATCGCTGACGATGACCGGCCTCCCGATGAGAGTAGAGCCCGAAGCGGGCAAGGCATAGCTGTGGTAGTTCGATGGCACTGGCTCGTCTAACAGGCCGACCATAACATCGCCTGCACCTGCCTCGAAACCGATGATTTTTCGTTGGATGCGTTTGCCCGAGCGATCATGAAAAATAACGGGAGCTGCTGCAGGTCTCGCGTAGTGCTTTGCCATCACGACATGGCGCGGGGTGATCAGAGTGGCGGTGCGGGTGTCATTGAAAGACACGCCGGACATGTCCATGCCCTGCGTCCAGCCGGTTGCCATCTTCGCGTTGCGCTCGGCGTCGTAGCTTTGGAAAATCGCTGGCGGTGCGCTTGGTGGAGGGAGAGTCGGCGATGCGCCTTGGAAGCCGCCACCTCCGCAAGAGGCGAGGCAAAGGGCAAGGGTTAATGAGCCAAAGGTTCTGAGAAACATGATGGTGAGTTTAGTGATCCTTGTGAATGTGATCGGATAGGATGTCGTTGCCGAAGTCGTTTTCCGTGTCGCGCCAGACGGCGTGGATGTGGTTGCCGTTGTTCTGGACGTTGGCGACTTCTACTAGGAATGTAGTGGATTGGATGCGGTAGTAGAAAGGCTTTCCTCGTTCGAGGCTTCCCGCCCAGGCGAAGCGGAGGTTTTCGAGATCGGCTTTGATTTCCTCCATGGTGGCATCTGAGAGTTCCTTACGATGGCGCTCTGCATATTCGGCGATGAGGGTGAGCAGGGCTTGCTGTTGGGCGGCTGTCATTTCCGTGGCGGGGATGCCGACGGGATCAAGTTGTTCAATTTTTCGTGAGGAGCCTGAGAGGATATCCTTGGGTGGCTTTTCCGTGAAAACGACGGCTTTTCCGCTTTCGGCGAGGGTGGCGGCGAGGGCGCGGGCGAGGTCTTCTTCGGCAGCGAGGGGGCGGGTGCCTTTCATCGCGTGCTCGGCTGTCACCTCGGCTGGATTGGCGGCGAAGAAGGAGGGGGTGAGGGAGGCGGGTTTGCCATCGACGATGGTGTAGTTGAGCGAGAGGTGGTGCCCCTCGAAGCGCCAGCCCCATGTGCCGGTGGCGGAGGGTTCGCCGAAAATGGAGGTGAAGTAGGCTTTCGGATTGCGGAGTTCGGGGCGTTTTTCGATTTCACCGAGGAAGGCTTCGAGGGCGATGATGGCATCGACTTTGGTCAAGCCGGGATCGCTGAGGGCGGTCTTGAGGAGCTTGCGCGCGAGGTCAGTTTGTTCCTCGGTGAGTTCTTCGAGGGGGATGCCGTTTCTTTTGGTGGGGACGAAGTTCCAGTTTTCGCGCTCGTCCGGGGTGAAGGGGAAACGGGCTTTTTTCGCCTCGTCTTCGTCAAGGGAGGTGAGGAAGGCATTGGCGGCGTCAGCCATCTCAGCGGCGACTTTTTCGAGATCGGCGGGTTGCTGTGCGCAAACAGGGAGGATGGATAGTAGACCGAGGAGGAGGAATTTTTTCATGACCGTATAGATACGTTGATTCGGAGGATGGACTTGCGGAAAGATGACGGGAAGGATTTTCCAACGGCGGCTGCACGTGTCATACAGGTGCCGGTGAAGGATACGTTGGTAAAGGTTTTTGGCTTTAGCGAGATGCGCTCTGGGCAAGAGGATGTTGTGAATATCCTGATGGAAGGGCGGGCGGCGCTGGCGATTTTCCCGACCGGTGGGGGGAAATCTCTCTGCTACCAACTGCCCGCTCTGTTGTTAGAAGGCACGGCGCTGGTGGTTTCTCCGCTGCTCGCGCTGATGAAAGATCAGGTGGATGGGCTGGTGGCGAAGGGCGTTGAGGCGGCGCGGCTGGACTCTACGCTGACGGCGGAGGAGTATCGGCAGACGGTTGCTGCGCTCTGCGGGGGCAGGCTGAAGCTGCTTTATGTTTCACCGGAGAAGCTTGGTAACGGGGAGTTTCTGAAAATGCTCAAAGGGGTGGATCTTTCGTTGATCGCGGTGGATGAGGCGCATTGTATCTCCGAGTGGGGGCATAATTTCCGGCCGGACTACCTGAAGCTCGGGAAGATCTGCAAGCGGCTGAAAGTGAAGCGGATCTTGGCGCTCACGGCGACGGCGACGCCGAAGGTGGAGGCGGACATTCGTAGGCAATTCGGCATCACGAAGGCGGATGCGGTGAAGCTGAGTTTCCACCGGGAGAATCTGGATCTGCGAGTGACTCCGTGCGCGGTGAATGAGCGGAAGGCGTTGTTGCTGGAGCGTATTTCGGAACATGGTAAGCCAGCGGTGGTCTATGTGACGCGGCAGGAAACGGCGGAGGAAGTGGCGACTTTTCTCGCTGGGAAAAAGGTTTCTGCGAGGGCGTACCATGCAGGGCTGAGGAGCGAGCTGAGGCGTGAGATCCAGGAGGATTTCATGGGTGGGGAGGTGGATGTGGTGGTGGCGACGATTGCCTTCGGCATGGGCGTGGATAAGGCGGACATCCGCGCGGTAATTCATTACAACATGCCGAAAAGCCTTGAAGGCTACACACAGGAGATCGGGCGGGCGGGGCGCGATGGTGCGCCTGCGGTGTGCGAGTGGCTGGCTTGTGCGGAGGATAGGACGGTGCTGGAGAATTTCATTTTTTCCGACACGCCGGGTGAGGTGGCTTTGCGGAATTTACTTGAGCGGGTGCTGCGGCTTGGGGCGGAGTTTGATGTCTCGCTGTATGATCTTTCAACGACCTGCGACATCCGCCAAACGGTGGTTTCCACGGTATTTGCCTATCTTGAAATGGAGGGCGTGGTGGAGCCGAGGGGTAGCTTCTTCGATGTTTACCGGATCAAGCTGATGCAACCGCTGGAGCGGGTGATGGCGGGGCGGCCTACTAAGGAGAGAAAGCTGCTGGAAGGAATTTTCGCGGAGCTGGATGCGGAGTGGAAATGGTTGTCGGTGAGTATCGGGGAGGCCTCGGAAAAGGCGGGGCTTACGAAAGAAAAGCTCCGGCAGTTTATTGCGGAGCTTGAGACGGCGGGGGAAGTCGTTTTGAAAAAATCGAACTGGAGGCAGGCCTATCAGGTGAAAAAGGAGCCGGGTGATATCGGTGAGCTATCGCGAAGGATGGCGGAGGGCTTTCGTGAGCGTGAGGTCACGGGTATCGTGAGGCTTGAGCAGGTGCTGAAACTTTCTTCAGGGCGCAGCTGTATCACGGCGGCGATTTTAAAACATTTTGGCGAGAAACTTGAGGAGCCATGCGGCCATTGCGACCGCTGCCGTGGTGTGGCGGCGGTGAAACTGAAGTCACCGAAGCCACGCAAGGTCTCCAATGCGGAGCTGGAGGAGGTGAAGAATTTACTGGATGAAAAACACGCGGCCCTTGGTAAGCCGCGCCAGCTCGCGCGTTTTCTCTGTGGGATGTCTAGCCCAGCCTCGATGCGGGCGCGGCTTTACCGGCATGATGCCTACGGATTACTAGCGGATCTGCCATTCCGTGAGGTGGAGGTGCTGGCGGAGAGCTTTTTCTAAGGTGTGTATACTGAGCTAGGCAGAGTCCTGAGCAATCCTCGGATGGACATCCTGTGAAGATCAAACAAGGCAATCAAGATGCCGAACACGTTTACTTAAAAGCTGCGCTCCATACTACACTCTTACGCGTTCGACTTTGGCGCCGAGCATGAGGAGTTTTTCATCGATGTGCTCGTAGCCGCGGTCGATGTGATAGAGGCGGGAGATGTGCGTGCTTCCTTTTGCACGCAGGGCAGCCAGCACGAGAGCGGCGGAAGCGCGCAGATCGGAGGCCATGACGGGTGCTGCGGAGAGTTGAGCGACGCCGCGCACGATGGCGGTGCCGTGATCCATCTTGATATCCGCGCCCATGCGTTTCATTTCCGCGCAGTGCATGAAGCGCTGAGGGAAAATACTGTCCTTGATGACGCTGATGCCGGGTGTGGTGGCGAGTAGGGCGGTCATTTGTGCCTGCATGTCTGTCGGGTAGCCGGGGAAAGGTGCGGTGTTGAGATCGACACCGATGAGGTTTTCCCCGCGCTCGATGAAGCATGAGTCACCGGCTTCGTTGAACTCGACCTTGTGGCCGGATTTCACGATGGCGGCGGTGATGGCTTTCATGTGATCGCGATTGACGCGGTTCAAGGTGACGCCTTCACCTGCAAGTGCGGCGGCGGCCATGAAGGTGCCGGCCTCGATACGGTCTGGGATGACGGTGTGCTCGACTCCCTTGAGTTCTTTCACGCCTTCGATCTCGATGCGGCGTGTGCCGGCTCCGGTGATCTTCGCGCCCATGGAGTTGAGGAAATTCGCGAGATCAAGGACTTCCGGCTCAGTGGCGGCGGATTCGATGACCGTGATGCCCTCGGCGAGGGTTGCTGCCATCATCACGTTGTCCGTGCCGAGGACGGTGGGGCCACTGTCTCCGCGCAGATCCATTTCGGCACCTTTGAGTCCATCAGGAGCGGTGAGGATGATGTTTCCTCCTTCGAATTCGATTTTTGCACCGAGGGCTTCCATGCCTTTGAGGTGGAGATCGACCGGCCTGTCGCCGATGAGGCAACCGCCGGGAAGAGAGACGACGGCTCGCCCCTTGCGGGCAAGCAGTGGCCCCATGACGCAGATCGAGGCGCGCATGCGGCGGACAAGTTCGTAGGGGGCTTCATCGGAAATGTCAGCGCAGGTGATGCGGACGCTGCCGGAGGATCTTTCTACATCCGCGCCGAGGGCGCTGAGGATTTGGATCATGTAGTTCGTGTCCGAAACATCTGGGACGCGGCGAATGATGCAGTCTTCACCCGTGAGAATGGCGGCGGCGAGGATGGGCAGCGAGGCGTTTTTAGAGCCAGAAATATTAATGGCTCCTTTGATGACGGAGCCGCCGTGGACGACGAGTTTATCCATATGATGTAGTTTGCTTTAGAGATGGGTGGCGAATGGGAAGCGGGCGATCCCGCTGAGATCCCGGTGGATTTCTATTGGGGCGAACCCCGACTTTTCCAAACACTCGCGCACCTGTGAAGCCTGATCGTGACCAATTTCCAGCGCTACGACTCCACCAGGCTTGAGGAAATTCACGGATTCAGGGATGAATTTCTGTAAAAGATCCATTCCGTCCGCTCCGGAAAAGAGCGCGAGAGCCGGATCGTGCTGGAGTTCGCGCGCCATCGTTGCTGCTTCTCCAGCGGGGACGTAGGGGAGGTTTGCGGCGATGAGGTCGAATTTTCCGGTGACGGATTGGAAGAGATTGCTGTGGATGAGGGAAATGTTTTCGACGCCGAGTTTGGCGGCATTTTCCCCGGTGAGTGCGAGGGCGTCTGTGGAAACATCGGCGAGAGTGACGTGGCTTTCCTGTCGTTCGGCGGCGAGGGTAAGGCCGAGCACACCTGAGCCGCAGCCCATGTCGAGGATGTCGAGCGTGCCGGAAGGGATGGTTTTGAGGATCATTTCCACGAGCTCTTCCGTTTCCGGGCGGGGGATGAGGCCGCGTGAATCGCAGATGAAATCACGGCTGTGGAAGGGGACATCTCCCAGAAGGTGTTGGAGAGGGATGCCTTCGCCGCGCTTTTTCAGCATATCTCGTAGCGGTGCGAGCTCCGTCTCATCGAGCGGTCTGTCGAACTGTGTGTAGAGCTGCATGCGTGTGCAGCCGAGCCGGTGAGCGAGTAGGTGCTCCATGTTGCGGCGTGATTCTTCCACGCCGCGCTTTTCGAGGTATTGCGCTCCACCGTTGATCGTTTCCAGGACGGATTTCATCAGCGGCTCGCTTATGGGGCATACGGATGCGATGCGCAAAGGCGGAAAGAGCGTTGCGACAGGTTTTGCAGTTGCCGTGTGGCGCCAGCTTGTTACCGGAGTGCATCGCAAAACGCATTTCCATCGTAGGCATCGGCGCGCTCTCTGGCTTGGGGCACGGGATCGAAGAGCACCATCGTGCGATTTCCGAAGGACGGACGGCGATTGCTCGTCTAAGCGGGCTTCTGGGTGAGGACAGTAATCATGCGGAGCAGCCGGGAGCATGGATTCCATCGAGGGAAATGCTCACCCACCGCAAATGGAGCCCGGTATCGATGGCTGCCCTGCATGTCGCGAAAGAAGCTGTGGAAGCCTCCGGTTGGTCAGCTGAGGAGCTCGAAGGGGCGGCTCTCGTCGTCGGCACGAGTCGCGGTAACGCCGCAGGTTGGCTGGGCGAGTGGCCAGGGCGGAGGCCTTTCAAGTTGATGGCCGCCAGCAACACGATCCATAGCGAGCCGGCCACCGCAATATCCATCGAGCTCGGCATACTCGGAGCGAATCATGTCACTGCCAGTGGATGCTCGGCAGGTTTGGATGCGTTGGGCTTGGGGAAAATGCTGCTCGAATCGGGAAGCGCCGACCGCGTTCTTGTGGTTGCCGTGGATCTTCCATTGGTGCCGATCCTGCTGGATGGCTATGCTGCCTCAGGCTTGCTGGGAAAAGGGGAGAGGCTGAATCCATACGCGGAGGGCGCAGACGGTTTTTTCCCGGGTGAGGGGGCGGCGGCCATTGCCTTGTCATCACTGGAGCGGGGGAAAACGGTTATAAGTCATTTCGCCAACAATTCGGATGGAAGAGATCCTGTGGGTGTTCCGAAGGATGGTGGTAGGACTCCCGCGCTCATCGCCGCAGCCATTCGAAAATTCGGCGAGCCTTACGCGATATGCCCGCACGCTACGGGCACGAAGATCCAGGCACGCGCGGAGCGAGAAATTTTCGCCAGATCAATCACATCCACAGATACGACCCTGCATCTACTGAAGCCTTACTTCGGCCACACCGTCGGGGCTAGCGGCCTGCTGGAGAGTGCTGTGCTCCTGCGTTTCATGGCGGATTCGCAGCTGCCGCCGAATCTTGCTGGAACCATTGGAACGACTTCGCTGGATGCACCAGAAGAGGTGGTCGCGCTAGAGGGAGCGGTCTTCAAACTTGCCCACGGCATGGGTGGGCACAATGCTCTGGCCGTTTTCCAAAGCATCCCATGAACGACAGCGCATTACTTACCGTTTCCCTAGATAAGCAGACACTAGACCTCTCGATAGGCGGCAACCACGTGCGCAGCTATGTCATTTCCAGTGGTGAAAAGGGCATGGGCTTCACTGAGGGTAGTTTCCGCACTCCGACGGGAAGCTTTGAGATATGTGAAAAGATAGGAGAAGACCTGCCTTTGTTCACGCGTTTCGATGCTCGGGTGCCTGTGGGCGAGTGGAAAGAAGGGGAAATCACAGAGGATGATCTGATACTAACACGTATCCTCCGTCTTGAAGGGCTAGATCCTGCGAACGCCAACACCAAGGATCGGTATATCTATATCCACGGCACCAACCGTGAGGATTTGTTGGGCGAACCCACTAGCCACGGCTGCATCAGGTTGGGTAATGGGGATATGGTCGATTTATTTGATAGGGTTAAGGTCGGCAGCAAGGTGGAGATTGCCCCCTTATCCATTCAAAAGGGCAAATTATTGTTCCTTGATTGCGATTCTACTTTGTCATCCATTGAAGGAATTGATGAATTGGCAAGGTTATCTGATCCGGCAACGTTCGCAGAAGTTGAAGCACTGACGAATGCCGCAATGGATGGAAAAGTTCCGTTGAGCGAGGTTTTTAAGCGTAGGATGGAGATAATAAGGCCGGATCTGACCATGGCGAACCGTGTGGCCACCATATATCTCGAAAACCTACTTCCGGGTGTAGGTGAGGCTGTCATTAAGGCTAAGTCGGACGGGTGGCTTCCGGTGATACTTTCCGGGGGTTTTGCACCGCTCATAGCCCCTTTGGCAAAGCATCTCGGCATCAGGCACATCGAAGCTGTTCCCTTGAGTTTCGGTGAGTCAGGAGAATATGCCGGGTATGGTGAGAGCTATCCGACAACGAGGAACCTCGGGAAAAACGAAATCATCAGGGAGTGGAAAGAGGCAATGCTGCCCGAGCGTGTTGTTATGATCGGAGATGGCATTTCGGATCTCGAAACAAAGGGAGATGTGGATAAGATGATAGGCTTCGGTGGAGTGGTAGAACGAGAAAAAGTAAAAGAAGGCTGCGACCTTTGGATGAAATCTTTTGATGATGTCGATAGTTTCTTAGAGGCGATAAATTCATAAGGCCGCAAAATTTGCATTGTAATAAAATTACTTGCATTACTTCTTAAGTGGCTATTAGTTTCACCTCGCAATGAGTACATCAAAAAAGAAAGACATCGTCCGCGGCAAACGCTACACTTCGGAAGAGAAGAGCAAAGTCGTGACATACGTTCAGGACTATAACGTTTCCAATGGGCGTGGTGGACAGAGCTCCGCAGCAGCAAAGTTCGGCATCTCCCAGCTTACCATTTCTAATTGGCTGAAGAACGCAGGAGTTTCCGGCAAGATTTCCAAAGCATCCGGCGGCAAAGGCTCTATGCAAAACAAGCTGGCAACTATGCTGACTCTTGGTCAGGAAATCGCCCAACTTGAGCGCGATCTGAACTCCAAGCGCACGAAGTTCGAGGCTCTCAAGGCTTCCCTCTGATCCGCATATTCAAATCAACAGCCGTTTTCTGCCCCCGGTGGAAAGCGGTTTTTTTGTGCCCGTAATTTCCGGATTCTAGAAAATAACGCTTGAAATATCGAAGTTTCAGTAAATAATGAAAATTATGAAGGTTGCAGAAGATAGTTTGAAGCGGTCGCGAGATGAGTTTGTGGCGCAGTGGGGTGCATTGGGCACGCAATGGGGGATCAACCGCACGATGGCGCAGATTCATGCGCTGCTAATGACATCGCCTGAGCCGATGTGCACGGATGATGTCATGGCGGAGCTTGAGGCGAGCCGGGGAAATGCTCATACGAATCTCAAGGAACTCGTGAACTGGGGGCTGATTCGAATGATTGTAGTGAAGGGCGAGCGTCGGGATTTCTATGAAGCGGAGAAGGATGTGTGGAAAATGTTCACAATCATCACCCGCGAGAGGAAGCGCCGTGAAATCGAGCCCGCCCTTGAGATCCTAAATAGGTGTGCTGAGGAAACTAAGGGAATCAAAGGAGTGGAAGCAGAGGCTTTTCACAATCAGGTGAAGCAGCTGGGTGAATTCGTCGGCTTCGCTTCGAAAATGTCAGACAAGATTTCATCGATGAAACACGGTCTAGCCCTTCAGTTGGCGACCAAAATTCTTGGATGAGATTTTACCAATTTTCAGAATGAACAGTACAGTCGTTATTATAGGAGCGAACGGTTTTCTAGGCCGTTATCTCAGCCGCCATTTCGCAAGAACCGGTAGGGAAGTCGTAGCCATCGCCCGGAACAAAAAAGGATGGAGTGGCGACGGCATGTTCCTAGCTTGGGATGGGAAAACCATCGGCCCATGGGCATACGCGATGGAAGGCGCGGAGCTTGTCATCAATCTGGCAGGCAAGAGTGTGAACTGCCGCTACAATGAGGAAAACCGAAAGGCACTCGTCAATAGCCGTGTGGAAACCACGGAACTGATCGGTCGCGCCATCGCAGAGTGCCGTGTTCCGCCCAAGCTTTGGATCAATGCGAGCACCGCGACATGGTATCGGCATGCCGAGGACAAGCCGCAGGACGAGTGGAATGGCGAGCCCGGAAAAGGGTTTTCGTGTGACGTCGCGCAGGCGTGGGAGGATGCGTTTTTCGGTGCGAAGATCCCTGCGGAAACGCGCAAGGTCGCGATGCGTATCGGCATGGTTTTGGCGAACGAGCCGGAGACCGTTTACGATGTTCTGACAGGCCTCACCAACAAGGCACTGGGAGGAACGATGGGTGGTGGGCAACAAAGGATTAGCTGGATTCACATGGAAGATTTCCTGAGAGCTGTGGATTTCGTGGTTCGGGATCCTTTCATGGATGGCATTGTTAATGTGACCGCTCCGGATCATCCGACGAACCGTGAATACATGCGCTATTTCCGTGAGACTGTGGGAATGCCGATCGGGCTGCCTGCGGCGAAGTGGATGCTGGCGATCGGCGCGGCATTTATGGATACCGAGACTGAACTCGTCCTGAAAAGCCGGTGGGCAGAGCCTCTGAGGCTGCGCGAAGCTGGCTTCCGCTGGCGCTATGCGAAAGCGGCAGATGCCATCGGCGATCTGGAATCGAGACAGGGGCTGAAAGGTTTCTTCAGGGAAAGCGAGCGCCGCAGCACAGGTGCTCGTGCCTGGGTTCCAGCGGCCACACGTTAAGTTTTAGTCACAAAAAAACCCGGTCACCGTGAGGCGACCGGGTTTTTGTGAAATTCTGCTTACTTCGAAGAAGAGACGTAGCTTGCTTGGCTTGCGCCTTTCTTAAGTTTGGTTTGCTTAATCCAGCTCATGGTGGAGCGGAGTTTCGCGCCGACTTTTTCGATCTGATGGTTTGCGCCTTCCTTGCGGAGTGCGTTGAAAACCTTGTAGCCGCCTTCGTATTCGGCGATCCACTCTTTGGCGAATTTGCCGTTTTCGATTTCCTTGAGTTGCTTGACCATGCGCTTCTTGACAGAGGCGTCGATGATTTTAGGCCCTACGGAAACGTCACCCCACTCGGCGGTCTCGGAGATGGAGAAACGCATGCCGGCGATGCCAGCTTCGTTCATGAGGTCGACGATAAGCTTCAGTTCGTGAAGGCACTCGAAGTAGGCCATCTCTGGCTGGAAGCCCGCCTCGACGAGAACTTCGAAGCCCGCTTTGACGAGTGCGGAAGCACCGCCGCAGAGAACGACTTGCTCACCGAAGAGGTCGGTAACGGTTTCCTCGCGGAAGTTGGTTTCGAACACACCGGCGCGTGTGCAGCCTACGCCGCGTGACCATGCGAGTGCGGTGGCTTTTGCTTTTCCGGAAACGTCCTGATGCACGGCGATGAGGCCGGGAACACCTTTTCCGTCAACGAATTGTGAACGGACGGTGTGGCCAGGGCCTTTTGGCGCGACTAGGATCACGTCCACGAAGTCAGGGCATTCGATGGTTTTGAAGTGAACGGCGAAACCGTGTGAGAAAAGGAGAGTCTTGCCCTTGGTGAGGTGAGGAGCGATGTCCTTGTTGTAAACGGCAGGAATGACGGTGTCAGGAGTGGCGACGAAAATGACGTCAGCTGCTTTTACTGCATCCGCGGTGTCCATGACCTCGAAGCCGAGCTTTGCGGCGACTTCGCGTGACTTGGATTTCTTGTAAAGGCCGATGATGACCTTGAGGCCACTGTCCTTGAGGTTAAGTGCGTGGGCGTGGCCTTGTGAGCCGAAGCCGATCACGGCGAGAGTCTTCTTCTTAAGCGAAGTGAGATTCGCGTCCTTGTTTGTATAAATCTTCGCAGCCATACCTGATCGATGTGTGAGTTCGTTATTGCCGCCGGGTAGCCACCTAGGCACCGACGGGGCGGACAAACTGCATAGGCAGTAAGGCGGGGTCAAGCCTGCACTTGCGGCAATGTGTTGCACAGTATGGGATTTGCCTCAAAACTGCCCTTCTATTTCCATGAAAGACGAACTCATCGCATCGATATGCAAGGAATTGCGCAGCAGGCTGGAGCGATTATCTAAGGCAGCGATGGATGCTCACGCTGCCGCAACGGATCCGGGATCAAAGGCTGAAAGCAAGTATGACACACGTAGTTTGGAGGAATCTTATCTTGCCACAGGGCAGGCGAAACATGTGAAGGAACTCGCAGGAACGCTGCGGGTTTTCGAGAATGTCAGGCTGCGTGACTTTGCTGCGGATGAGGAAATTGATGGGGGAGCGTTGGTGGAGATGAAGCCCGCGATGAGCCGGGAAAGCGCGTTTTTCCTACTCGCTCCGGCATCAGGCGGGCTGGAGGTGATGCATGACGGCAAGGAGATCACCCTGCTGAGTCCAGAGAGTCCGCTTTATGAAAAGCTACTCGGGAAGCGCGTGGGAGATGTGCTCGATGCGCCTCCGATGAAGGTGAGCGGAGTTTCGTAGAAAGCCTCAGAGTCCTGCCTCGTGGAGGGCGAGAGCCGCTGCGCCAATGGTTCCTGCCTCGTGCCCAAAAGCAGCGGGGAGGATAGCCAGCCCCTCGCTGAAGGGGCCGGAAAGCTGGCGGAGGAGGTGTTCGCGGAAGGGGTTGAAGAGCAAATCCCCGGCGCGAGCGACTCCGCCGCCGATAACGATGGCCTGCGGATTGAGCAGCCAGCAGACGTTCATCATCGCCGTCGCAAGAGAGCGCCCTACGAATTCCCACCTAGCCAGCGCTATAGGATCACCCATTCGTGCCGCTTCTGCCAATGCCGCTGGGCTGCAGTCCTCAATATCGCGGGTGATGCCTGTCTCTGCGTAGGCGGCTTTTGCGTCACGGGAGATTTCTTGATTACCGATGTAATCTTCCAGCGCCCCGAGGTTTCCGTAATGGCCTTTTCTGCCTTGGTAGTCGATGGATGTCTGACCGATCTCCCCAGCGCCGAAGGCACCGCCGCGCACCATCGCGCCATTGGCGATGACTCCGCCGCCGACTCCTGTGCCAAGCGCGACGCATACAAGGTGCTCGTAATTCCTTCCTGCCCCCAGTTTCCACTCCGCGAAGGCCATGCAATTCGCGTCGTTGTCTGCGGCGACGGGTAGCTTCAGCTCCGTAGAAAGCATGTCCCGCAGCGGGATGTTCGCCCAGCTGCGGACGTTGGTGAGGTTTATGACGACTCCTTTTCCGAAATCCACAAAGCCCGGCATGCCTACGCCGACTGCTGCGATGTCTGGATGGTGTTCGCGCAGATCATTGACGGTACGGATGATAGTTTGGATCAGGGCATCCGGGCCGTCGAAATCTTGGGTCGCGATTGGCGGTGCTTGATCGATGATTTCTGTGCCCCTCACCACGCCTGTTTTGACGCTGGTTCCTCCGAAGTCGATGCCGATGGCTAGGGGTGATTTACTCATTTCTGGAAAAGTTGCAGGTATTTGGAAACGGATCACCGCTACGGGCAAACCAATTCGGTCGGCTCTTGCGAGCCATTTCAGACTCAGGCAAAAACGCGAGCAGCAACTCTACGAACGCCCTCTAGCGTGAGGTCGGGATCCACGGCGTCGATGGCCGTCATGCCAGCTACAGCAAAGGTAGCGCCCCCACCGGTGGCGATGACTTTAGGGTCTCCCGCTATCTCATCCCTCAGCCTGCGTATGATCTCTGCAATCATACCCCGGTGGCCATGAACTGCTCCGGAAAGCAGGGCTTCTTCTGTGGTTTTGCCAATGGCAGATTTTGGTTCGGTATGCGCGATTGCAGGGAGTTGCGCGGTGCGATCTGCGAGGTAGCGTGTCATCGCATCCATGCCTGGCGCGATGGCTCCTCCGGAGAAATTTCCCGCTGCGGAAAGGACGCTGAAAGTGACTGCGGTGCCAAAATCAACTGCGATGCCGGGTGCTCTGTGTTGCTCTAAGAGAGCCACAACATTGGCTAGGCGGTCGTTTCCGATCTGTTCGGGATGATCTAGGTCGAATCCGTAGCCGAGGGGGCTTAGGTGGCCTATGAAATGGCAGGGGTAGTTTTTGCTGAAATACTCTCGTAGCAACGAAGCCTTTTCAGGGACGACCGACGCGACCGCCACAGCGGAAAAAGAAAGATCACAGGTGATTGTGGTGAGTATTTCCGAATCCATCCCAGCCGTATCTGTCACTTGGCGCCAATTAGAGAGCGAACGCTCATCTCCGAGCGCGAATTTTGTGCGTGTGTTCGAGTTGTCGATCAGAAGCCAAGCCATGATTTCCTCCAATCGGATGATTTAAAAACCATGTCCTCGCCTTGGGGTGGATTCGGGGCTTCACCTCCGGTTTTTACCTTCAGAGTGCCGTCGTTGATCTTTAGCTCGATGTTTTTCTCCATATCCCTTTTCTCCAGCCAGAATTTGAACCAGATATCGGTGAAGCCTTCTTTCGGGTTGCCTGCAAAATCAGTTTTCGATGGCTCGTGGATTTCCCCATCCGCAGTGATCAACCGCACGGGCTTGAACAAATCGTGCTCCTCAGTCCCGTTTTTCTTCAGATGAAGCTCAAGCCAGTAGCGAGAATGATCTTGCTCTACTCTGGCCGCCTCGATGACGAATCGCGCTGCTGGATCAGGATCGCTTTCATATTCCTGTGTCCATAGCCAAGCTGCGGCGGCCGTGGTTATGACGATCAGCATGGCCATGCCGAGACGGATGATCTGTCGTTTCATATCTGAGTCATTGGTATCCGAACGCGCCCCACGGGCAAACGAAAACGGGCGAACCTTTTCAGGCTCGCCCGTCTTGTGAAAATTCTTATCTAGGAATTATGCGTGGCTGTCCGTGTAGGCAGGGGAGCCATGCTCAGCCACGTCGAGACCTTCTTCTTCTTCCTGAGCGTCAACCCGGACACCCATCACAACTTTGATGAGACCGAAGACAATCAGAGAGAAGATGAATGCGAATCCGTAAACTGATACGATGCCGATCAGCTGGGAAACGATGCTGAAACCTTCACCGAAGATCGCAACAGCGAGAGTTCCCCAGATACCGCACACACCGTGGACGGAGATGGCTCCAACCGGATCGTCGATCTTGAACTTGTCGAAAAACAGGATGGAAACTACCACTAGGACACCACCGACTGCGCCGGCGGCTACGGCTCCCATGACGGAAACCACATCTGCAGCTGCCGTGATGCTCACGAGGCCGGCGAGGATGCCGTTGAGTGCCATCGAGAGGTCAGGCTTCTTGAGGATGACCCACGATGCGATGATCGAGGTGATTCCGCCTGCTGCCGCAGCGAGTGCCGTGGTGGTGAAGACAAGACCGAGCGGACCCGGGTCAGCGGAAAGAACCGAACCGCCGTTGAATCCGAACCATCCGAAGAAGAGAAGGAAGACACCGATTGCTGCGAGTGGCTGGCTGTGACCGAGGATAGGTTTGACTCCGTCTTTGGTGTATTTGCCGCGGCGTGCGCCGAGGAGAAGGACGCAGGCAAGAGCTGCTGCACCACCGAAGCCGTGAACGACCGTGGAGCCAGCGAAGTCCTTGAAGGGAACTTCGAGGGCGGAGAGGAAGCCTCCACCCCAGTGCCATGAGCCTGCTACGGTGTAGCCGAGGGCTACGAGGAGAGTGGCGAAGATCATGAAACTAGGAAGCTTCACACGCTCTGCTACCGCTCCGGAAACGATTGTAGCTGCGGTAGCTGCAAACATGGCTTGGAAGATAAAGTCTCCATATCCGGTCATCGCAAGTGCGAGGCCGCCGTAAGCCCATGTCTTGTTGTTGCCATCATTGAGATCGCCGATCGGACCGTTGATTCCGAGGATGCCATCAATCTGCCAGCTGCCGGCAGGGTAATGAGTGTTGAAGCCGATGATCGCGTAGGTAAGAAGTCCGATGCAGATGATGAAGACGTTTTTGAACAGAATGTTCACCACGTTTTTCTTCTGGCAGAGACCTGCTTCAAGCGTAGCGAAGCCAAGGTGCATGATAAACACCATCGCGGCTGCGATTACCGTCCACAGCATCGAAACCGTGAAAAAGTCGAAGGCTTCGGAGACATCTACTGGATTGCCGTCGTCGTCGACAGCATTGTAGCCTTCCACGAGTGCTTGGTATTCAGTGGGCTCTTCGGCGGCTGGCTCTTCAGCCGGTGCGGGTGTTTCCACCACTTCTTCGGTTGGTGCTGTTACCTCTTCGTCCTGACCATAGGTGGTCACGGGCATCAGAGGGATTGCGAAGCAGGCTGCCGCCGCGATAGCGAGGGCCCGCATTGTCATTGGTTGTCGTCTGGTCATATTGGTCGGGGTTGTCGGATATGTTGTTGCCGCAGCTGGCGATGGTTGTTCGCAGATAGGCAAACCCGGCAAAAGCAAACCCCGTGCCAAAAAACGAGACCCGCCAGCAAACTCTTATCGCAGTAGGTATTGTGATCACTCTGAAGATCCTAGCGTGGAGGTATTCATTGGTGTCCGTGCCGCTGAATTCTAAAAAACATTCAGAAAGGCACCTCAATTGTGCGGCATTCCGCCAAATTGCTTTAGAATTTGGCCGCTTATGTTCTTCGCAGTAATGCGTTTCTCTCTTTTAATAGGCTTCTTATCCATATTTGCCGTAATATTGGCAGATATTTTGCTTCACGTTTTAGTGATCACTTATTGCTGTGATGACGTGAAACCGTCATTTAAGCACCCGTGATTACCGGTGAATTTGGGCTTGCATCAGTATTTAGGTGCGACTAAATAGCTGGTGCGTGGGTTTACTCACATGCCAAATTAACGCTGGACAAATCCTTAGGATTTGTTAAGTAACTTCGTTCAGCGGGGTTTCGCGGTCGCAATTTGGTTTGTGGCTACTGACCCTGAAAATCTTCGCCAAGCCTTCGGGTGAAAGCAAAGAACGCAACACAGCAACCGAAACAACAACAACACTATGCAAAACTACTGCAAAACAATCGGCGCCCTCGCTGCTGCTACTGCCCTCGCGGCTGGCAACGCTTCGGCACTTGGCTACGAAGATATCGACGCGGAAATCCACGTCGGTTATAACACTAAATACCTCTTCCGTGGTATCGAGCTCGGCGACGACCTCATCACCACTGGTGTAGACGTTGGAACCAGCCTCGGCGGTTTTGACGTAAGCGCAGGCGCTTGGTATGGTTCATGGAACGCAAACGGCGGTGCTCCAGGCACTGTCGATCTCGACGAACTTGATCTGTACGCTGAAATCTCCAAGGATCTTGGATTCGCTTCAGTCGCTGTCGGTTACATCTACTACCACTTCCCACAAGGAGGCCAAAACAACGGATTCGTTGACGACGCACAAGAAGCTTACGTTTCTGTTTCCAAGGAAATCTTCGGAATCGACGCATCCCTCTCTTACTTCTGGGATATCGAAACTGATAACGACGGCTACTCACAACTGTCCCTTTCCAAGAGCTTCGACCTCATGGAATACGTAACTCTCAACGTTGGTGCCGACACCGGTTATCTCGTGGAGCAGGGTGACTTCGTCCAGATCACTGGTACGGTCGGTATCGACATCGAAGCTTCCGAGAATGCCACGATCTCTTACTACGTAGCGCATACATGGGCTCTTAGCGAGGCTGACGGCGCACTTTACGGTGGCCAAGAAAATGAGTTCTTCGGTGGTGCTTCCATCTCCGTCAGCTTCTAAGTTGATTCTGTTTCACTAGAAACATTTCAAGGGCGATTGCTTCGGCAATCGCCCTTTTTCGTGCTTGAATGGTGCCTCTGCGGCAGGAGACTAAGCATCTTATGTTTCTTGGTCTAGATTCCTCTACGCAATCTCTCAGTGCACTCGTGATCGATCCTGCTGCAGGAATCACCGTCGCCGAAGCCTCGGTGAATTTCGGATCAGATTTGCCGCAATATGGTTCTCCCAGTGGCTTTATTCCCGTAGGCAAACATGGCGAAGTTCATGCCGATCCGATGATGTGGCTCGAAGCCCTAGATATGCTTCTTGCAAAGCTTTCTGAAAAAATGGATCTCGGGCAAGTGACTGCGATCGCTGGCTCTGGACAGCAGCACGGTTCTGTCTACCTCAATAGCAACTTCAGTGAGGCTCTTTCGGGGCTCGGATCTGCTGAAGGCCTTCGCTCCGCATTTTCCGGAGTGTTTTCGAGAAAGACCTCACCGATTTGGATGGATACTTCTACCGGAGAGGAATGTGTGGAGATCACCGCAGAAATGAATGGCTCTGAGGAAGTCTGCTCGCGCTCCGGGTCTATTGCCGTCGAGCGTTTCACCGGGCCGCAGATTCGGCGTTTTTCTAAGGCTGATCCAGAAGGCTACGCCAAAACTTCAGAGATCCACCTGGTCAGCTCATTCATTGCTACGGTGCTCGCGGGGAAATCTATCCCCATCGACTACGGCGACGGTGCGGGGATGAATCTGATGAATCTCCGTGAGCTTGATTGGGATGAAGGGCTCCTCAAGGCAACGGCCGAGGGTCTTTCTGAAAGGCTTCCTGCGCTTTCGTCCTGTCTCTCGTCTCAGGGAACCGTTTCATCTTATTTCGTTAAGAAATACGGCTTTTCCCCAGATTGCGCAGTCTGTCCTTTCACCGGAGACAATCCGGCTTCTCTTGTGGGCATGGGGGCGACCTCACCCGGGCAGATCGTCATTTCTCTCGGCACCAGCGATACGTTTTTCGCCGCCATGCCTGAGCCTAAGACTGATCCGCAGGGCTTCGGTCATGTATTTGGAAATCCCGCCGGTGGATTCATGTCATTGATTTGCTTCCGCAATGGCTCACTGGCTCGCGAGGCACTGCGCGACGAGCTAGGTGTGGGCTGGGACGCGTTTGATACAGGGTCATTGGAAGAAACGCTCGGCTCTGCAGGAAAAAATCTCACTTTGCCATTCTATGGTGCGGAAATCACCCCGCGCTTCGATTTTAACTCACCGGTCACGGACTTCTCTGAGGAGGTGACCTCGGCATTGCGGATCCGCTCGTTGCTTGAAGGTCAGTTTCTCAATATGAAGCTGCATTCCGCATGGATGGGTGTCGCTCCAGAGCGAATCCGCCTGACAGGTGGCGCTGCGCAAAATGATGGTATAGCACAGCTTGTAGCAGATGTTTTCCAAGCGCCAGTTGAACGACTGGAAGTGGCAAATTCCGCTGCACTTGGTGCTGCTCTGATCGCTGCAACCGCCGGCGGAGGTGAGTTTGTCGGTCTGCAGGAAATCTTTTGCAAATCCACTCCTGGCTCGCTTTTGATGCCGAACACCGATCTTGCAGGGAATTACTCGACCGCGCTCGTCGAATTTGAAAAGCTGCTTGGGAAAACTACAAACGCCTAGAAAACCAACATGACATTTACAGATAAAGTCGTCGCAGTCACCGGAGCCGGAAGAGGAATCGGCCAGGAAATCGCCCGTGCCTTCGCCTCTCAGGGAGCAAAAGTCGCGCTCATTAGCCGCAGTGCATCAAGCTGCGGTGGAGCTGCTGAGGAAATCAATAAGACCTATCCGGGAAGCTGCACTGCGTATCCAGTGGATGTTGCGGATCATGAGGCGGTTGCAGTCTTGGCAAAAAAGATCGCCGACGAAATGGGAGCGGTGAATATCCTCGTGAACAATGCCGGCGTCACGCGCGATGGTCTGCTCATGCGCATGAAGGAAGACGATTGGGACACCGTGCTCGATACGAACCTCAAAGGTGCTTTCAACACCGTAAAAGCCTTCATGCGCCCAATGATGAAAGGTGAGAACTCGCGCATCATCAATATTGCTTCAGTCATTGGCCTTATCGGAAACGCGGGTCAGGCAAACTACTCCGCGAGTAAGGCGGGTCTCATTGGTTTCACCAAAGCCGTGGCACGCGAGCTCGCTGGTCGTGCAGTTACCTGCAACGCGATCGCCCCTGGGTTCATCACGACAGATATGACTGATGAGCTTCCAGATAACGTGAAAGAAGCAGTGATCGGAAAAATCCCACTCGCCAGCTTCGGCACTACGGATGACATAGCTCAAGCCGTGCTTTTTCTCGCTAGCCCTGCGGCACGCTACGTCACCGGTCAGGTGATTGCCGTGGACGGCGGCATGACGATGTAGGTCATGCAGCTTATTCTTCTCCGCCACGGCAAAGCCGAAGATTTCCCCTCAACTGGGGGCGGAGACTTCACGCGCGCGCTTCTGGAGAAAGGCATGGAGCAATCGCGAAACGCCGCCCGCGCCCTGTCCGCAGCGGATTTTCTCCCAGATCTCGTCCTCACCAGTCCGGTGCTGCGCGCCCGGCAGACGGCGGAGGAATTCTGCCGCGCCGCCGGTATTTCTGAGCCAATTATTCAGGACTGGCTTGCCTGTGGGATGTCGCCACAGACCGCGCTTTCCGAACTCAGGGCGTTTGTGGAAACTGAGCGCGTAATGATCGTCGGCCACGAGCCGGATTTTTCGCAACTCGTCCAGCATGCCCTTGGAGCTAGCGGCAGCATCGAGATCCGCAAAGGCTCGCTCACCTGCCTAGAAATCAATCCGCCATCCCCACGCGCCACCCTGCTCTTCTCATTTCCACAGAAGCTCTCAAAGCACATGGATTGAGGTTTAAAGTTTAAAATTAAAGTTTAGACTCCCCGCACATGTCCTCCACTTTCGGCGAAATTTTCCGCATCCACACCTACGGCGAATCCCACGGTGGCGGGGTCGGCGTCATCATTGATGGCTGCCCGCCCTCCATTCCGGTTTCTTTGGAAAACATCCAGCACGAGCTGGATCGTCGCCGCCCAGGCCAATCCGATATCGTCACTCCCCGCAAGGAGGCAGACACCGCCGAAGTCCTTTCTGGCCTCCACGATGGCCTCACGCTAGGCACACCCATTTCCATCGCGGTGAAAAACACCGACCAGCGCCCTGGCGCCTACGATGAGATGGCCGTGAAATACCGCCCCTCCCACGCCGACTACACCTACGATGCAAAATACGGCATCCGGGCCCCATCTGGCGGTGGCAGGGCATCCGCTCGCGAGACCATTGGTCGTGTCGCCGCAGCCGCAGTCGGGAAGCAAGTTCTCAATGCCATCAGCCCCGGCATTGAAGTCATTGCATGGGTTAGCACCATTCAGCACATCCATGCCAATGTTGATCCGGCTACCATCACTTCCGAGCAAGTTGAGTCCAACATCGTCCGCACCGGAGATCCGAATGTGGTTGAAACGATGATCAACCACATCAAGAAGATCCGCTCCGATGGCAATTCCGTTGGTGGAATCATCGAGTGTGTTATCCGAAATTGCCCTCCCGGCCTCGGCGAGCCGATCTTCGACAAGCTGGAGGCGGAGCTTGCCAAGGCAATGCTCTCCATCCCTGCGACCAAAGGATTTGAGATCGGCTCTGGATTCCAAGGAACCTTGCTCACTGGAAAGGAACACAACGACCCATTCGAGATGCGCGATGGCAAAGTCCGCACCACCACGAATCACTCTGGCGGCGTGCAGGGCGGTATTTCCAACGGCGAGAACATCATCTTCCGAGTCGCCTTCAAGCCCACCGCGACGATCATTTCTGAGCAGGATACCGTCACCGACAAAGGCGAAACCACGAAGCTCATGGGCAAGGGGCGCCACGATGCCTGCGTGCTCCCGCGCGCGGTGCCCATTGTCGAGGCCATGGCCACCTTAGTCCTAACCGACCACCTCCTCCGCCAGCGCGCTACACGCCCGGTCTAGGAAATTTCAGATTTTCAACGTTTCAGAATCTCAGCATTTACCCCATTGGACACCCTTCCGGAAATTTCCCTGGGCACCGCCGCCCTGATCATTTTCGGGATCTGCGCCACGTACATGTTCCTGCGTGGCATCGTGCGCACTTTCGTCAATGCCGCCTGCCTGACACTTAGCGCATGGGTCGGATTCCGCGTCTGGCAGCAGGCGCCTTCCTTGGCCATCGAGTGGACGGGAAAACCTTCTGAACTCATCGCAAGTGGCCTGCCCCTCACAGTGGGTATCGCTACCTTCTTCGTCCTGAGAAAGCTCATTCGCCTCATCCGTACACCGGCACACGCTCCCATCGATAATATTGAAGAACGCAGCCCCCGAAGCCTATTCAGCAAGCTCGCCCTCACCCTCATTCCTGCTACCCTGCTGTGCCTCACTGCCGCCACTTTTCTCCACCACGCCAGCGCCGTTGCTGAAATTCGGAACTCGGCCGAGTTCGGCTCCAGCGCTCCGAATGCTGACAGTCTTGCTGGACGCCTGAAAAATTCCCTCTCAGTCGCCGTCCCGGAAAAGCTGATGGACTGGCTTGACCCCCTCACCACCGAGCCGCGGCTCCAGCTTGCGAAAATGATCGCTGCAAGTGGTGATAGCCCCCTAGAGCCTATTGTCGATCCAGAGACCGGCCAGCCCTACCCACGCGCCATCATCGTCCATAATCCCGAGCTCACTCACCTCGCAGAGCAAGGCCGTTTCAGCACCCTCCTGCGCCATCCTCTGCTCTCGGAGGCCTTGAAAGACCCGCTCATACGTCAGGCGCTCGGGCTGGAGTGACTCGGAAATCGGTGGTTTTTTTAACCGCAAAGACGCGAAGGAAGAGCTGGGGTTTTCGGATTTCAACCACAGAGGACACGGAGAACACAGAGGCTCGTGTTTTGGTTTCAACCTAAGCAGGAAAATGAAACCGCTAATGAACGCGAATTTCCAGAGAGTTATAGAAATTGGACGCCTAACCATAGGGTGAGTGCTTCGGGCTTCATAATCCATTCATTTTCAGGGTCTTATTGGCGTCCATTCGCGTTCATTCGCGGTTTTTAGGTTCAAGGATTCGGAAGACCGGCTCTGTGTTCTCCGCGTCTCTGTGGTGATTTTTCTTTTCTCTGAAATGGATCACGAAACCAGCTCCCGCACCAAGGCAGGGCCCTGATAGACGAATGCTGTATAGATCTGTACCAGATCCGCGCCGGCCTTGAATTTCTCCTCCGCATCCGCTTTCGAGGAAATCCCTCCGACGCCGATGATGGGAATTTTTCCGGAAAAGGCAGAGGCGAAGGCACCGAGCACGTGGTTTGACTTCTCGCGTACCGGTTTTCCCGAGAGCCCGCCCGCTTCGTTTGCCCACGGGTGATCTTTTACCAGCTCGCGGTCGAGTGTCGTGTTCGTCGCGATCAGGCCATCGAGGCCGCCATCGAGGAAAGCTTTCGCGAGATCCGCCACCTGCTCATCCGTGAGATCCGGGGCGACTTTGAACAGAATTGGCACCTTCTTGCCGTGCTTGGCGGCGAGCTTTTCCTGTTCGGTTTTCAAGAGTGCGAGCAGCCGCGCCGAGGAATCCGCCGCCTGCAGGTCGCGCAGGCCGGGGGTGTTGGGCGAGGAAAGGTTCACCGCAATGTAATCCGCCACCGGGTAGGCTTTTTCGAGGCAGGCGAGGTAATCGTCCGCCGCATTCTCGTTGGGCGTGTCTTTGTTTTTGCCGATGTTGAAACCGATGGGGCCGGTGAAGGACTTGTGGGCGCGCACGTTTTCCACCCCCACTTCGATGCCGGGGTTGTTGAAGCCCATGCGGTTGATGATCGCCTCGTGCGGGATCAGGCGGAAGAGGCGCGGTTTGGGATTTCCCGCCTGCGGGCGTGGAGTGATCGTGCCGATCTCGATGAAGCCAAAGCCCAGCCGCCCGAGCGCGTCGATCGTGTTGCCCTCCTTGTCGAGCCCAGCGGCGAGACCGATTTTGTTAGGAAACGAAAGCCCCATCAGCTCCACCGGGGCGGTTTCTGGAGGGGCGGGGGAAAACGCTTTCAGCAGCCCCGTTTTCTCCGCAAACCTCAGTCCAGCCATGCTCGTATGGTGGGCGACTTCCGCATCTAGGGAGAAAAGGATTTTGCGGGCGAGAGGGTAGGCGGCGGCGATCACGCGGCGATGCTGGATGCTGCGCAGGATTTTTCAACGCAAAGGCCACCTCCCTTTCCACATTCTCAAGTGGCTCCACGCCCGGGTCATCTGTTTGTGTGAAACTTTGTCCTTGAGAACCGCGTATCCCAATCCCCTAGTAACCAAAATGAAAAAAGGAATTTCAACCTGCCTAGTGTCGCTCTTGGCATTCACGGCTCTTGCTGGTGCTGAGCCAAAAGTCAGCGGCCGCCCGATTACCATCCGCGCCATCGAGGGACTGCAATTCGATCCTCCACGGGCGGAAATGGAACCCGGCCAAACCGTGCTCTTCCGTTTCCTCAACCGTGATCCCAGTGACCAACCGCACAACCTCGTCATCATCAAGCCCGGCTCACTCGAAGCGATACAAAAAGCCTCCATGGAGGTGGCCTCAGACTCCGCTTTGCGCGACTACATCCCCAAGCATGAGGCCGTTTTACAGCACTCGAAGTTACTAGAAGGCGACCAATCTGAGGAATTCACATTCACGGCACCGAAGGAGCCGGGGATTTATCATTATGTCTGCACCTACCCAGGGCACGCCATGATCATGTATGGTGCACTCTATGTCGGCGTGAAAACTGGTAAGATTGAGAACGATGAGAACATCCCCCAGTTTGCCCGCGAAGGCGCGAAGAGATTGTCCGAAGCAAAGGCAGCAGTAGTGCGGCCATCTATCATGAGACATTTCTTGGAAAACGCGGGCCCAGCCGCCATCGCCGTAGCTCTGGAGAATGACATGAATTACTGCTGGGATGCGGGAAATTGCCGCCTGCGTTATGCATGGGCAGGCGATTTCCTAAATTTGGGAGATACCAGCCGATCCAATGGCAACCGACAGGCGAAGATGCGTGGCAAGGAATTCTGGAACGGCGGCGGAGATGAACTCACCTACGCGATCAAGCTTGATGATCCCGAGGTGAAACCGGATTACAAGGGCTACCGTATCGTCGATGGGAAACCGGAGTTCAAATACGATATTGGCGGGCTCAGCGTCTCGGAATTCATCACTAGCACATCCGATGGCCTCCTGATCGACCTGAAAATCTCTGGCGCGACTTCCCCCGTGAAAGTCTACGCTAAGGGAAATGTAATCCCCAATGTTGGGATACGTGAGGGCGACTTTATCACCGTTTCACCCAAGGAAGCCACAGGACTCCAACTCACCATCCCAGCCAAATGAATTTCATGAAAACCAATCTCCAGACCCTCTTCGCGCTTGCTGCCTCGGCAGCACTTTGCGCAGCGCAGCACCCTGCTTTTGATATTGAGTCCATCTTGGTAGAGCCAGGAAAAGACCGCCAAGTCGGCGGCATCGATATCATGCCGAACGGGAAAATCGCCGTCGCCTTCCACGATGGCGAAGTGCGCCTCTACGATCCCGAGAAGAAAAGCTGGTCGCTTTTCGCAAGCGGCTTGCACGAGCCACTAGGACTCGTCGCCGAGGATGACAACAACATCACGGTCATGCAGCGTCCCGAGCTGACCCGCATTTCAGACACCGATGGCGACGGCCTCGCAGACATCTACCGGAACCTCTGCGATGATTTCGGAATGAGCGGGAACTACCACGAGTTCGCCTTCGGCCCCCTGAAAGATAAGGATGGCAATTATTTCGTCTCTCTCAACGTCGCCTCGAACGGCGCACCCATCCGGGAAGAAATTCGCGGCGAGTGGCTGGAGCTCGGCCTGCCGCGCGAGGATTTCTACGGAGACGGTGAGCACTGGAAGAAAGTCAAAAACGATGCGGGCCGCATGTATTCCCGCGTGCCCTACCGTGGCTGGGTCGTCAAAATCGACGGCGAAACCGGCGAGATGACCCCCTGGGCATCCGGCGTGCGCTCCCCGAACGGCCTCGGCTTCGATGCCGAGGGGAAACTCTACGTCTCCGACAACCAAGGCGACTGGCTCGGCACCAGCAAGCTGCATCACATCGAAAAAGGAAAGTTCTACGGCCACCCCGCCAGCCTTCCTTGGACAGAAGGCTACGATGGCCCCAATCCCCTCGATATTCCCATAGCGGAGCTTGAAAAAATGCGCACCCCCGCCGCCGTTTGGTTCCCCCAATCCACCATGGCGAATTCCCCCACCCAGCCCATCCTCATCCCTGAGGGCTTCGGCCCCTTCGGCGGGCAGATGCTCATCGGTGAAATGAACAAATCCCGTGTCATCCGCCTCATGCTTGAAGAGGTAAACGGTGTCACCCAAGGCGCTTGCACCCCATTCGTCGATGGCAGCGGCCTCGACATGGGCATCAACCGCCTTGCCTTTGATCGCAACGCCAGCCTCATCCTCGGCAGCACCCACCTCTCATGGCCCGGCGGCGAGGGTATGGCTCGCATCACTTACACCGGCGCAGCCCCTTTCCAAGATGTGAAAGACATCACCATCCGCCCCGATGGCTTCCGCGTGGAGTTCTTGGAAAAAATCGAAGACACCTCCACCCTGGAAAAGGTCACCCTCAGCCGCTACACCTTCGACTATCATGCGAGCTACGGCTCGAAACAGATCGACAAGGAAGAAGTCACCCTCGCCTTCACCCCGGCGGACGATTCCGGCAAGGTCTTCGACATCGCCCTCGGCTCCGCGCACAAGGAAGACTTCTGCTATGAATTCTCCTTCCCCATGTCTCTCAACCCACTCGTCTGCTACACCGTCAGAGAAATCCCCGCGAAATAATCTCCTTTCATGAAAAAACTACTCCTGCTCCCCTTCCTCCTCCTCACCGCCCACGCCGCAGATCCCGAAGGCGATTACGGCTGGGTGAATCTCCTCGAAAACGACAGCCTCGAACTCTGGCAAAACGGCTCCGCCGGAAGCCGCGAAAAACACCCCGAAGCCGGCCCACAATGGTCGATCAAAGACGGCGTGCTCAAGCTCGACAAAAGCGCCGAAGGCCGCGGCGGCCACATCATCACAAAGGAACACGGTTATTTCAGCTTCGAGCTGAAATTCGAATTCATCATCAGCGAAGGCGGCAACAGCGGCGTCAAATACCGCGTCAACGACGAATCCATCGGCCTCGAATACCAAGTCTACGATGACGCCGGCACCGAGAAAAACAAAGTCGCCTGCCTCTACGCCCTCAAAGGCGCCGACGAAGACAAGAAAAAGGTCAACGCCCCCGGCACCGAGTGGAACACCGCCCGCATCCTCGCCGTCGGCAACACCCTCCAGCACTGGATCAACGGCGAGCTCGTCATGGAGATCGAAGTCGGCTCCGACGAGTGGAAGGCAGCCTTCGCCAAAAGCAAATACAAGGATGTCAAAGACTTCGCCGCCAACCCCGGCCCCATCCACCTCCAAGATCACGGCAGCGATGTCATGTATCGGAACATCATGCTCCGCAAGGTCATGGACACGGAGTAGTCCCGGCAGGTTTTTGCCCACACCATTGTCCCGCGAATAGCGGCAACTCTCCTCCAATTCATCCTGCGGAACGCACGGAAGCAGGTGTGATATCAAGAGGCGAACTCCATCCGCAAATGTCCCGGGAATCTGACCTGATATACGCACGTTTCACGACAAATTCCTTGTCATTACAAGGATCAGGACACAAGACTCCTAACAATGGTCATCGTAGATATCACCCGGTGACCTCCTACGAATAACACTGTTAGCTAATAAATGAAGAGAAGACAAAAAGCGTTCGTAGCGTTGGGATTATTAGTCTTCGTCCTCGCTGTTTGGAGCGTTGGCTTCGTGATGGGGAACACCGCTGCTTCCAAGCGGAATAATCGCACGAACCTATTCAAACACGTTACTCTTCTAAAGACACTTGAGAAGGGCGAGACTGAAAGGGCACGTCAGAATTGTCTTACGTTCGTTGTCGGAGAGTATCGATTTCTTCAGTCGGATCCTTACTGGCTGTCAGCGTTGAGTGATCAGATCCACGTGGATTCCGAGGAGTATTTCAATCGTATTGCCGAAGAAGCCCAAGCTATTTCAGAGAAGAGCTTGAAGAATTCCAAACCGCTCGATGAGGCGCTCAAAGAAGAGTTCGGACAGGACGTGAACATCGAGACCACAATCAAATAGAAGAAAGCTAACAAGGCGTAGTAGGCGACCCCGAGACAGCCGTCTGATAAAATCCGATCTTTCCCCCGGGTCGCCTATACTCTAACGTGCCAAAAAATGTCCTTCATTCTAGCCGCCAACCGAGACAACGACTCCATTGACGAGGCGCGCAAGAATTGGGACGACTACCAAGCTCATCTTGAGGCGCTCAAAGACAAATTTCCCGCGTCAGCGTTTGAGATCGCGACGTCGAGTTGGTGGTATCAGTTCGATCTGGCCGAGGCTCCACATGATTCCCGACTCGTCGCGTTCCGAATGGGTGACCACGGAGCTCCCACTTGGGACAATCATCAGTTCTCGTGGATCGAGATCGAGCTACATTCCGCGTATTCTGGAACGATCGTGCTGCACTACCCGATCGTATATCGCTACGAACTGAGGATGGCGGAGTCGTCTCAAGGAATTCATGGCGATTGGCGGTATGACGAGTTCACGCTGACCGATAAGGACAATCTCCTGCACACGATTGAGTGGGCAGATGGAGCGGTCTGGGTGATCGAAGCTTCGGATTTGGTGCATCGCCACGTTCCGGAATCGACCGAAAACCACCAAGCACAACAAGGCGTGAGTGGCAACGCCGAACCGGCCACCAGATGAATACGGTGCTTTCTCTAGGCGTGCCACCACTCTAACGCTAGGCAAGAAAAATAACTGCTCGCTCTGTGTGCCAAGCGTGATACACTTTTGCCATGGCGCAGACCGCAGTAATCCACGCTCGAATCGATCCGGCTACTAAGGCCGCGACCGAGCGCGTTCTTGAAGCCATCGGATTGACGCCGACCGAGGCCATTCGATTGCTTTATCGGCAGATTGCCATGCGTGGGGAGTTTCCAGTGGAGCTGAGGACGCCGAATGCCGAGACAGCTAGGGTGCTTTCCATGGCTGACAGTGGAGAGGATGTCGAGACGTTCGACAGCACTGAAGAGCTTTACGCATCTTGGTGATGATGAGGGTAGTTCAGCCCAGCTCATTCAAGAAGGACGTTAAGAAGCTGAAGAAACGTGGCAAGGATCTAGACAAGCTCAAGGCGATCGTGGATCTGCTCGTCGCTGGAGACACCTTGCCTGAACGATTCGCCGATCATCCTCTGTCAGGCAATTGGTCAGGATGGCGTGACTGCCACATAGAGCCCGACTGGATCTTGATCTACAAGGTTGCTCCGGACGTCTTGACGCTCGGTCGAACCGGCACACATTCAGACCTGTTCTAACAAATCAAGAAGAAGCCTAACAATATGCTGCGTTGAATCTCCCAAATCCCCTCCCCATCACCGGTTGCCGTCGCGATTTTAAATCGCGGTTCCTTTCTTGGGGGAAATGACTTATCTAGCGGGAGATGCACAGCCGCCCGCCGAAGAAGTTTGTCCCGACGCCGTTTGAATACCATGAGGAGATTGATGTGCGCATCGATGCGCTGACGAATCTGGGGGCGGGTGTTGGCCGGGTGGATGGTTGGGTGGTGTTTGTGCCCTACGCGCTGCCGGGGGAGCTGGTGAGGACGAGGATTTTCAGAAACGATAAGAATCACTCGCAGGGGGATCTGGTGGAGGTGCTGGAGGAGTCTCCGGATCGGGTGAAGCCGGGTTGCCCGCTGTTCGGGGAGTGTGGGGGCTGCCAGTATCAGCACCTTTCCTATGAGAAGCAGCTGGCGTGGAAGACGAGGCAGGTGTGGGAGCTGCTGAAACACATGGCGGGGGAGGAGCGTGAGGTGAATCCGTGCGAGAGCTCGGGGCAGGTGTGGAATTACCGTTCTAAAATCACGCCGCACTTCGAGAAGCCGGTGGATGGGGTGGTGAAGGAGATTGGATTTCTGCAGGTGGGGCGGCGGCGTGAGCTGGTGAATGTCGAGAATTGCCCGATTGCGATGGAGGAGATCAATGCGGCGCTGCCGGAGGTGCATGCGGATTTGCGGGCGAACGGGCGTCAGTTCAAGCGCGGGGCGACGGTGCTGTTGCGGGCGACGGAGGGGCGGGTGGAGCGGAATCCTAAAGCGATTGCGCGTGAGGAGGTGGGCGGGGTGAAGTTCGACTTTGTGGCGGGGGAGTTTTTCCAGAACAATCCGTTCATTTTGCCTAAATTCACGGGCTATGTGGGGGAGAAGGCGCTGGCGGGCGGGGCGAAATACCTGGTGGATGCGTATTGCGGGGCGGGTCTCTTCGGGCTGTGCCTGGCGGGGCGTTTTGAGAAGGTGATGGGTGTGGAGGTGAATGAGGCGGGCGCGAAGTGGGCGGGGAGGAATGTGGCGCTGAATGGTTTCACGAATGTGAGTATCTTGCAGGCGGATGCGGAGGAGATTTTCGCGAAGATCGATACGCCGCCGGAGGAGACGGCGGTGATCATCGATCCGCCGAGGAAGGGGAGTACGCCGGAGTTTCTAGCGCAGCTGGTGGCTTATGGGCCGGAGCGTGTGATTTATGTGTCATGTGATCCGGCGACGCAGGTGCGGGATTACAAGATATTGCGCGAGTCGGGGTATGTGCTGGAGGAGGTGCAGCCTTTCGATCTTTTTCCGCACACGAGGCACGTGGAGAACGTGATGGTGCTGGTGAAAAAGGTGCTTTGAGGTGCAAACGACTGCTTGTGCTCTGGCCTTGCGGCAGTAATCCTCCCAGCGCGATGGAAAGACCCTTTTTTAAGAAACCGGCGGCTCTGCTTGCCTTTTTTGCGCTGCTTATTGGTTCGGCAGCTTTATTTTTCTTCATGCACGGAGGTGCAGGGGATGTTGCGTCGAAGCCGGATTCGGCTTCCGTTTCCCCAGTTTCCGCTCCGCTAGTCAAGGATGCCGCAGACCAACCCGCCGGGGATGAAGTGGAAGCCGTGATAGAAAAGAAGGAGCGTGACGAATCCAAACTAGAATATCGCAACACGGAGGACGGGACGGTTCTGAAAGTCTCGCTCAATAAGGCGGCACTGCGTGATGCTGATGGTAAAGATGAGATCGTGCGGCTAGATCCCCCTGCCACAGTCGAGACTCTCTCCGAAAGGCTTGCCGAGCTGGATGCGCCGAAAGGTGTGATGCCCGTCGTATATCAGGATGGTGAGCAAAATAACGATCCTCAGCCGAGGTTTGTGACTTCTGACATTTTTGCGAAGCTGCCTCAGGAACAGGCCGAGCTGCTTGCTAAGAAGCATGGCTTGATCATCAAGGACAGGCCTTCGTATGCACCGGAGTATGTGATTTTTTCGGCAGATCAGCCACTGGAAGCGCTTGCGAAGATCGAGGGCATCCGTGATGAGAATTTCGTGGAGACAGCCGATGTGCTTTTGACCGAAAACGTGGTGAAAAGGGCGCTGCCCAACGACACTCACATCGCAAGACAGTGGCATCTAAAAGCCAGCGGCGCGGCTGTGGCGGGCTCTGATATGAACGTCGAGGACGCTTGGAAATATGGCGAGACGGGCGGCGTGAAGGGCACAGGAATCGGTATTTCTATTGTGGATGATGGCATGCAAACCAACCATCCGGATCTCACGACAAATGCGAATACCGACTTTGATTACGATTGGAACGGCGATGACAACGATCCAAGCCCAGGAGCAGGTGACAGCCACGGAACGGCATGCGCGGGAGTCGCGGCAGCTAGGGGTAACAACAACTTGGGAGTCTCCGGGGTCGCTCCGGAAGCCACACTTTACGGCCTGCGCCTTATTGCCGGCGGTTTCACCGCTACGGATGTCGCTGAAGCCCTAACACACGAGCCAACGCGCATCGATATTTCCAGCAATAGCTGGGGACCCAGTGATTCGGGAACCTTTCTTGGAGGAGCGAGCGCAGCAGCGAAAGCAGCCCTCAAGACCGCTGCTGAGAACGGACGTGGAGGTAAAGGAACCATCTTCACCTGGGCGGGCGGTAACGGCGGCGACAACGGCGACAACTCAAACTACGACAGCTACGCGAACTCGATCTACACCATCGCGGTGGGTGCCACTTCTTCTTCGGGACTTAGGTCTTTCTACTCAGAGCCCGGAGCAAACGTCGTCATTTGCGCCCCATCGAACGGCGGCACCCTAGGCATTACCACTACGGATGTCACCGGCTCCAACGGCTATTCAACGGCGACTTCCGTACTCGGTGCCGACTACACCACGACATTCGGCGGCACTTCATCGGCTTGCCCTGCGGTTGCGGGTGCCATCGCTCTGATGCTGGAGAAAAACCCCGAGCTCGGCTGGCGCGATGTGCAGGAAATCCTCATCCGCTCCGCGAATAAGATCAATCCGACCAATGGCGACTGGATCGTCAATGGCGCGGGTTTCAATTTTAACCATGACTTCGGTGCTGGCCTGATTGATGTGACTGCAGCTGTGGACATGGCTGCAACATGGACGAACCTAGAGACGCAAATTTCCACAGTCAGAACCCAGAATAGCATTGGAGCTAGTATCCCCAACAATACCGTCAATGGAGTCGTCCGTGAATTCGACCTGTCGGCCTCGAATATCCGGATCGAGCAGGTGACTCTGAAAGTGGATATCACGCACGTGAATCGCGGTGATCTTGCAATCAGCCTCATTTCACCCAACGGCACAGAGAGCAGGCTTTCGGAGGTGCATTCTGATCCCAATAACAACTACTCAGACTGGACATTCAGCTCAGTCCGCAATTGGGGAGAAAACTCTCGTGGCACATGGACCGTGAAAGTAGCGGATCGCAGCGCCGCCAACAACGCGGTAGGAACGCTCAACAGCTTGGAACTCACAGTATTCGGAGCATCCGATGCGCCTACGAATCCTGCGCCACAACTGGTTATCACCAGCCCTGCCGATGGCGCGCTCTTTAGCCCCAACGTGCCTGTCACGCTGACCGCCACAGCGACCGATTTAGACATTGATGGCAACGATTCTCCCATCACCAATGTACAGTTTTTCGTTAACGGCATTCCGTTCGGCCCTCCAGATTTCTTCGCGCCATACGCCATCCAAATCACGCCGCCTCTAGGTAATGTGAGCATTGTCGCCAAATCAACGGATCCTGATGGCAAGACCGGGGAGTCTTTACCTGTCTCCATTTTCGTGGCGAATCAGGTGCCTGTCGTGGAGGCTTTCACGGTGAACTACGGGGCACAGGCATTCGCCGACCAACAGGTGTCTGTACTTACTGTCGAGACCAGTGACCCAGAGGGTGATGACGTCACCGTTTCCTACCAGTGGCGCTTCAGTACGGATCTGATCACTTATGTTGATGAGTCTGGAGCAACTAGCGCAAATCTCCCGATTTCCCCCGACAATGCCGGGAAGGCTTGGGTCTGCGAGATCCGTGCAAAGGATACTTCTAACAACACCAGCGCTCCGACTGTCACTAGCCCAGTTAATATACTGACTCGCCCGCCCTTATCGATCGAGCCGGGCAGTGAGTTCACCTATGCTAGTGGCTTGGTTTTGAATGGCTCGGACAAGGAAATCACTCGCCCTGCCATCATCCATGAATTCAGCCAAGGCTCGGTAGGCACACAAGCCGCATGGGTGGAAATCCTAGTCATGCAGGACAGTGACCTCAGCAACTGGAGCTTGAGCGATCCGGAAGGTAATGCCCTGCTTTTCCTTGAAGACGAAGTTTGGGAAAATATTCCAGCCGGGACATTGATCGTGATTTTCAACGGTGGTGCAGCGAGAGATCCACTGGTCGAGGCACCAAACTTCGATGCTTCCAGCGGCAAAATCATCGTCGCCAGCACCAACCGGAGTTATTTCAGTTCAAACGGGGCTGACTGGCCTAATTTCGGAAATACCGGAGATTCGATTTTCCTTCTCGATGCGAGTGAAGGTCTTATTCATTCGATTGCTTACGGAAACTCGACGGCTACAACGCCGAATGTAGGTAACGTACCCGTTCTCGAAGCTACCTACTACGCAGGACAGGAAGACATAGATGCGGACGAAGCCAATAATTGGGTTCTTACCACGGCAACCAATAAGCGATCTGTCCCGACATCCGATTCAAGTGCACGTGTGCAGCTTCCGCTGGGAACATATACCGAGGATTTCAATACGATTCCCGGAGCCGACGGCAGGGACTACCCTGATGGATGGACGAGCTATAACCAACTCACAACCTCGACCACGAAAACGACGGAGTTCCCCACCATGAGGCTGGGCACCATTGACAGTTTCGTTGCTGGAAACTATAACTTTGGATCCCAGATCGGGCTTCTGGGGAGCTCCTCCGGCAGTGTATTCGACCCAAGTTACATCACCCTTACCCTCGAGAATACAAGGCGACTGAGTGACCTGAAGATTTCTTACGATATCATCAAAGTTAAGAGAGGAGGTAGGAGCATATCGTTCAAACTTCAATACACCACCTCCCCTCCGGGAAATACGGCAAGTATCTGGACGGATGTTCCCGGCGGTGCATATGACAGCGGAACCTTAGATAGCGGAACGGTGACCTCTTTCAGCAACATCAGCCTGCCTGCAGGCTTCAATAACCTTGAAACTCCTATCTATCTTCGCTGGTTCTACAAGTCCTCCGGAACTAGCGGATTAAGAGATGCCTTGGCCATCGACAACGTATCCATCACTTCGGCTCAAGTAGGATCGATCTTTCTGAATCTCACCTTCCAGCCAGATACGGTTCTTGAAAACGCAGGCGCTACCTCAGCGGTGGGAACGGTGACTGCACACACGCCGGTTACGACCGATACACTCATCCAGCTCACCTCATCAAATACAGGTCTGGTCACCGTTCCAGCATCCATCCTGATGCGTGCAGGCCAGAGCGTGGTGAAGTTCCCCATCGGAGTGATTGACAACGCCGCTGTCGACGGAACCCGTAGCGTATCGATCTCCGTAGCGGCCACGGGACTGGTGGGCGATAACCAAACGTTCAAAGTCGCGGATGACGAGGGGCTGCCGGCAGGTGTGACACCCGGCTTTCCCAACGGTGGAGTGAACGATGTTTTTGTTTCTCAGCTCCGTTCCGGTGTTTTGAAAAATCCTCCGACTTTCAGCCTAGCACCTGGATCTGTGCTTCCCGACGGTCTGTTCCTCAGTTCTGCTACAGGTATTATCTCTGGCACGGTCGCGCTTGATGCTACCCCCGGGCCTTATCCAATCACCATTCAACTCACCAATATCCTAGGTGATGTTACCACGCAGTCATTCGTTCTCAATGTCGGCAGCGGCCCGCCACCATTCCCGGAATGGATTGCAGGCATCATGCTCTCGGATGAGACGGCTACCGGAGATCCGGATTTCGATCTTTTCCCGAACTTCCTGGAGTATGCCATGGGTACTTTGCCGGATACTATCGAAATACCTTCGCCCGTGATTTTCGTGAGAGAGGGTGATGAAATCAGTATCACTTATCCAGAGGCGATCGGCCTAGTAGGTGTGGTCATCATCGTGGAATGGTCGCCATCCATGGAAGACGGCACCTGGAGCACAGAGGACATCACTAAAGTAGAAGTGCCCGCCCTAAGTAATGAATTCCAGACGGTAATGAAAGCATCGCTACCGATCGATCCTCTTGAACCCAAGCGTTTCATGAGGCTCAGGGCGACCGAAGTTCCTGAGAGTTGAGGCGTCAGATCTCGGGTAGGGGAAAGCGGAGATAAGTTTTCCTCAACACTCGCATCGTGGCGGCCTTCGGGTCGCCGATTTCAAAACCAACCTGCTTAATCCACAGGAAGTTGCGGGGCACGGCTCGGTGTATCTCGCTCCAAGGGATCATCACTGGCTTGTGACCTACAAAGATAGGCATGACGGCGAGGTGGAGCCCGTGTTCGGAAAGCGTCATTTTCATCACACTGTTGTAGTTGCAGAATCCATTGAGCTGGAGCGACTCGCCATGGAGAGTTTCGCCGGAGGGCAGCCCGTCGGCGGGAAATTTCTTGGCCAATGCAGCCCATCCTCCCACTTGCGAGATGATCCAACAAACGAAACACCAGACTCCAACAAACAAGAAAGGTGCGCAAACAATGATGATGATGGGAAGCGTGTCCATTCGCCCTATTTACCTGCGGTTATTCACAAAAGCACCTGCAAACAGAAAACCCGGCAGTTTGATATTGCAAACCAGTCTCAATTAGGAGATGTTTTTCGCGGATGACAGCAGCAAAAGCAACACGCGAAGTTGGACTTCCGGTTTCATTGGATGAAGCTGGTCTCAACTGTGATGTTCGTATCAGCAGTCTTACAGGCCCTGCCTGTGACAGGCTCCGCGATCTCGGCTTCTGCGAGCAGATGCAGCTGCGGAAAATTTCTAACGGCCGCAATCTACTCTGCACTGTTTGTGGAGCGAAAATGGCAATTAGCCGCGAGCTGGCGAAACAAGTGATTGTCTCCCCAATGCGCTAACTCGGAAGCTTAGAGTCGTGTCTGAGGAGAATCCTACCATTGCGCTTGTCGGCAACCCAAACGCCGGAAAATCGACAATTTTCAATGCCCTGACAGGCAAAAACCAACGTGTCGGGAATTTTTCTGGAGTAACCGTCGAGGTTAAGATCGGCGAGACCTATACACCACATGGGCAGAAGCTGAACGTGCTGGATCTACCTGGCTGCTACTCGCTCAGGGCAGAGTCAAAGGACGAGCAAGTAGCTCTCGATGCGCTTACCGGCAAACTGGAGAGCACAGCGAAGCCGGATCTCGTCGTCTGCGTCGTGGATGCATCGAACCTTGAGCGCCACCTCCAGCTCGCCCTCCAAGTCATCGAGATGAAGCTGCCGTGCGTGCTGGCGCTGAACATGGTGGATCTCGCGGAAAACGCCGGGCTACGGCTGGATCCGGCAAAGCTTTCCGAAGAACTCGGCATCCCGGTCGTCGCCATGCAGGCAGATGCAGGGAAGGGAGTCATCGAGCTGAAACAAGCGCTGCGTCATCCGTTTCCTCCTGCGTCAGAAGCCTCGTGGTTGCTGAATACAGATGATGGCGAGAGTCACCGCCGTGGGTTCATCAGCGGTCTGTGTGAACTTGCTGCGAGGCGCCCGGATTCTTCGCAGCGGACTTTTTCAGACAAGCTAGACTCCATTTTACTGCATCCTCTATTCGGGTGGATCGCGTTCATCGCAGTGATGTTCGGCGTTTTCTGGGCGATCTTTTCCTTCGCCTCCATCCCGATGGACGCCATCGAAGGACTGAAAGGTTCCTTGGCCGAATGGGTGACAACGCTCATGCCTGAAGGCGACTTGCGCTCCCTCATTGTGGACGGGGTTATCGAAGGTGTCGGCGGCGTTCTCATTTTCCTTCCCCAGATCATCCTGCTTTTCCTCTTCATTGGCCTGCTGGAAAGCTCTGGCTACATGGCGCGCGCCGCCTACCTGATGGATGGAGTCATGGCGAAGGCAGGTCTCAGCGGCAAAGCCTTCCTGCCACTTTTTAGCTCCTATGCCTGCGCGATCCCCGGCGTGATGGCCACCCGCACCATCGACTCCGCGAAGGAGCGCCTGGTCACGATCTTCGTTGCTCCTTGGATGAGCTGCTCGGCGCGCCTGCCGGTGTATTTCCTGCTGGTACCGCTGCTCCTGCATGAAAAGGAAGGCACGTGGAAGCAGGCGCTCTTCCTTTTTGGAATCTACTTTTTCGGCACAGCTACGGCATTTATCGTAGCACGAATCCTGCGTGGTAGGCTGGGGCCGGATGCGAAGCCATCCCACTTCATGCTGGAGCTGCCTTCCTACCGCAAGCCGCAGTGGGGCTATATTTTCCGCCATGTCTTCGATCGCGCTTGGGCGTTCGTCCGCAAGGCCGGGACGATCATTCTCGGGCTTTCAATCCTGCTCTGGGCACTCAAGACCTACCCGAAAAGCGATTCCGATGATCAGGGCGAAGCCCTCGCTTATTCTGCGATGGGTCGCATCGGCGATTTCATCGAGCCGGCCGTGAAACCGCTGGGCTTCGATGGTCGCACCGGAACGGCCATTCTCACATCTTTCGCCGCGCGCGAGGTCTTCGTGTCTTCCATGGCCATCCTTTTCAGTGTCGAGGAAACGGATGACGACGAGGAAACCCGCAGCCGACTGCGCGATCGCATCGCCGCCGCGACATGGCCGGATGGCCGAGCGCTCTACACGCCACTGTCCCTCGTCTCGCTACTGGTGTTTTTCATCTACGCGCTCCAGTGCCTACCGACCACAGCGGTAGTAGCGAGAGAAACTAACTCGTGGAAGTGGGGCATCGGCCAGTTCGTCTTCATGTCTGGCTTCGCCTATCTGGCGTCCCTCCTCGTCTTCCAGATCGGAACCCTTCTGCGCTTTTGAAGTTTAAAATTTAAGGTTTATAGTTTTCTCATCATGGATTGGCAAAGCCCCATCGCTCTCTTGGTCGTCGCCATCGCACTCGGTGCGTTCATCTACAGAATCGCGAAGCCGAACAAGAAGTCCGGCTGTGGCAAAGGCTGCGGCTGTGGAGTTGAGAAAAAGGACGCTCTTCGGAAGTGACGATTTGGCAGGTGCGCCCTAGGCTCTGCGCCAGATGATCAAGCAGGCATTCATTCTGGGAGCGGGACTGGGGACGAGGCTGAGGCCGTTGACGGATATGTGGCCGAAGCCGCTGGTGCCTCTTTTTCACAAGCCGCTGGCTCTGTGGGCGGTAGAAGCCTGCGAGGCTCTCGGGTGCAGCCGCTTTGCGATCAACACCCATCACCTGCCGGAGAAATGGGAGGGCTTCGGTGCGGGGAGGGACGTTTCGTTTTTCCATGAGCCAGTGCTTCTGGAAACCGGCGGCGGGCTGAAAAACATCGAGGGCTGGGTGGAGGAAGGTAGCCTGCTCATCCACAACGGCGATATTTTTTCCTCGATGGATTTGCGGAAATTGGTGGAGGCGCATGAGGCTTCCGGAGATGAAGTCACGCTCGCGCTGCGCTCGGCTGGGGGTGCGAAGAAAATTTCCATGGGCGCTGGTGGCCGGGTGGAAGATGTACGCAGCGAGGTGCGTGGCCTGCCGGGAACCCATGTCTTCACGGGGATCTACTGCGTGAAAAAGGATTTCCTGAAACGCATCCCGGCCGGTGAGGTCATCGCCGTCATCCCCGCTTTCCAGGAGCTGGTGCGGGAGGGTGGCATCGGTGGGGTGGTGCTCGACGAGGGCGAGTGGATGGATCTCGGCGATGTGGATTCCTATCTCGCCGCGCACCGGGAGCTCGCCTTGCAGGAACCGGTTCACCCCGAGGCCGTCATCGGCGAAGGTGCGGTGGTGGAGAACAGCGTGATCGGAAAAAGTGCGGTGATAGGAACAGGTGCACGGGTGGTGGATTCTGTCGTCTGGCCGGGTGCTACCGTGGATGAAGGCGCAAGCGTCGACGGGGCGGTCGTGGCCTCGACATCTTGATGCGTGCATGTGATGTTTTGTTGCATGAGGACAACGGTTTCCATTTCCGATCACTTGTTTGAGGAGGCGAAAAAGGCCTCCAAATTCATCGAGGTAGTGAAAACCTAGCCGAGGAGGCCGAGGCGGTGTGCTTTGTTGATGGCGGAGGCGACGTTGCTTGCTTGGAGTTTTTCGTAGATATGGCCGACGTGGGTGACGACGGTGCTAGTGCTGATGCCTAGCCGATCCGCGATCTCCTTTTTTACGAGGCCTTCGGCAAGCAGGGCGATGATTTCCAGTTCGCGATCCGTTAATGAAGGGGCGTTGGAATTGGATTGCGGGATGCTGCCCCTGAGGGTGTTCATGATAAAACGGGCGACCTTGGGATCGAGCGATGCGCCGCCATTCATGACAGCCCGTATCGCATCGGTGATTTTTTTTACCGTGGAGGATTTCAGCATGTAGCCAGAGGCTCCACTTGAGATGGCGGCGAGAACGTCCGCTTCCTGCTCGGATTGTGTGAGTACGATGATCTTGATGCCCGGCACGGCGTCGATGAAATGCGGGATGGACTCGATGCCTCCCATTCCGGGGAGATTGAGATCGAGCAAGATGACTTCGGGAGATTGTGGAAGTTCGTCATCGAGGATGGTGCGAAGGGCGCGCTCGGCGGTTCCGAATTCGCCGGTGAGCTCCAGGTCGGGAGCCTTGGCGATGGCGAGTTCGAGCACTTCTCGGTATTCGGGGTGGTCTTCCACCAACATGGTGCGGATCATGGTCATTGGATGGGGTGTTAGGAGCGGCGAAGCCATTTTCTTGTGTTGAGGGTGAGGTTGATGCAAGTGCCTCCTCCGGGGATGGTATCGGCGCTGACTTTTGCGCCCATCAGGCTTGCGCGCCGCATCAGGGAGCCGGGCACACTGTTTTCCTTCCGACCGGGGAGGCCGCGACCGTTGTCACTGACGGAAAGCTGAACGGATTTGGTATCGGCGGTGAGGTTTGTGGCGTATTCTGTGGCACCCGAGTGGCGGCTGATATTGACGAGGCACTCTTTAAAAAATAGGAAAAGGTCGTTGCGTGTGCGCGGCTTTAGGCGGGCTAGATGTTCCTCCCCTTCGATGGAGATTTTGTGGCTGAGTCTGGACATGATGCGGCGCGAGGCGCGATCCATATCGGAGCGGAAATCGGTCGAGAGGCCTTTGGCGGAGAGCATGTCGGTGCAGTGGCGCACTGCGGTGCCGGTTTGCTCCGTGACGTTGCGAATGCGCTGGTGAAGAATGGCGCGTTGTTGCGGATCATCCCCGGAATCCTCCGCTAGATCGCTGAGCAGTCCGATGGTGTGGAGATCTGCGCCGAGTTCATCGTGGAGATCCGCGGCGAGGCGTTCCTTAATGGTGGCGATCTGGCGCATCCGGTAATTTCTTTCCCAGAGAATGATAACAATGATGGATGCTGCAAGGACGGTGGCGAGCCAGCCCATCCAGCGGAGGTTGGATTTTTGGCGTGTGTAGCGTTCGGACAACATGGCCGCGACGATGGGACGCTCGTTTTCAAGATCCTGTCGTCTCGCCAGTTCCTCCAGCCATTTCCTGATCGGCAGAATGTTGCCGTAGAGGTTATTTCCGTCCGTGACGGCCGAAAGTTTGCGGTTGTTGTGGTCGAAGCTGAAGCTGGCGGTCACCGGTTTCCCTCGGGCTACGTTTTTGCCATTTGAAAAGAGCTCGATCTCGGCGAAACCGATTCGCGAGGAAACTTTGGTGCCCGTCCTGTCGATGTAGGGATGCAGTGCCGTCAGCCGGATGTAGCGGAATTCCTTTTCCGGAAATTGGTGCATGATGATGGGCCCGGCATCGTAGGGTGTGCTATTGCGTATTTGGATGAGTTCGGTCGCATCGGAAAAATCTGCCTCCAAAGCGCCTTCGACGAGCAAAACTCGCGGGATTCCGAAATCCGGCGGGACGGATTGGGGGATGGTGTCGTCCACATCGACGGAGTGCAGGTGGATGCGGTTCAAGGGCAGGATTTCGCCAAGATCGATAACCATATAGGGTTTATCATCCAGGGGAGACTCGCCGCTGACCATGGCGATGCTCTGTTCCCCGGAAGCGGCATTCATGAGGTAGGGGACGAAACCGTCGACGAGAAACGCGGAGTGCCGCGCGGCGATTTCCGCCTCGCCGTGGGATGAAGTTTCGACCGGTCTGTGGAGAGCGACATTTTCATCCCCTTCGAAAACGAAAACCTCGGCGAGCTGCAGTTCGTAAAGTCCGTCCCATTCCCGTGGCGACAATTTCGTCGCCACGATGCGTACCCACGATGCGCTGACGTTATCGACCTTCACTAGGACAGGGCCGATGCGGGGCAACAGCTTGTCCTCTTCGGAAAAACTCGCGATGACCTTTCCTTCCGTTTCACCTTCCTTACCCGCGATGATGTGGAACTCGGAAGGAAAGGAATCCGCCCGGAAACCGGTTTTGCTCTCCCGCCAGATGACCGGAACCAGCACGAGCTCGTTAATCGTGCATTCCTTGCCTAGGTCGATCTGAACCCACTCGGTGAAGTCCGCATTTACATGGTTGCGCGAGCGGTAGCCCACGGAGCCGAAGCCATTGCGGAGACTGAAACGCGCGAGTTTCGACAATTCCGTATCGATGGAGGCGAGCCGTTGTTCTAGGGATGTCAGCGAAGCCTTTTCCAAGTCCAGAGGAGGAGCCGCGGCAAGCCACACCGCGCCCGCAAGCAGGAGGGTGGTGATACGCAGGAAAGCAGAGGGCACCCCTAATAACTAAGGGAAATTTATCTGTATGGCCAACCGGTAAAAATGGGGATACAGTCACAGAAGCGCTGCGGTCTTCTCCAGAATAAATTTGTAAGGTGAAAGAACCCGCTAAAAAGGCGCTTAATGATTATAGCATGAAAACCCTTCGGAGATCTTTGGCTGTCGCTGCATTCGCAACTCTTGTTCCGTTGGCATCGGCAAAAACTCTTACGGAGAAGGAGGTGGACGCTGCTGCGACGAAGATCGACGGGCTTGTGGAAGCTGATTTGAGCGCGGCCGGGATCAGTCCGAATGCGTTGGTTGATGACGGAACATTCTTGCGCCGCGCCTATCTGGGGATCGCCGGGCGCATCCCGACAGAGGAGGAGACCAGGGAGTTTTTCGCGAATGAATCGCCAGACAAGCGCATGGAACTGATCGATATGCTGGTCGCTTCGCCGGGATTTGACAGTCATCTGTTTAACTGGGCAGGAGATCTCCTGCGGATCCAGACGAAGCAGGAACAGTTCGGCCTGGGCTGGCATGTGTGGCTGCGGAAATCGCTAGCGGAGGACAAGCCATGGGATGAACTCGTGTATGAAATGCTGGGTTCGGAAGGCCATGCGTCGAAAAATCCTGCTGTTGGCTACTACCTGCGGGATCGGAATATGCAGTTGGATAATTTCAGCAACACGATGCAAGTCTTCCTCGGGCGTCAGATCGGTTGTGCGCAGTGCCACGACCACCCTTTCGATGATTGGTCGCAATACGATTACTACCAGATGGCGGCCTTCGGGGGTGGTTTCACCTACGACAGCAAGGAGGTGAGAAATGTCATCCAGCGTGTTTCGATGGACATTTTCCCGATAGATGAGACGGCTCAAATCGGGAAAAAGGGAAAAAATGGCAACAAAGGAAAGAGGAACAACGCGAACAATGAGGTGCGCAAGACGCTCAATCCAGTTTTCAAGGATTTCAACAAGAACGCCCTCTTCGACGATCCTACCAAGAGCCTGAGGCTTCCCGAAGACTACCAATACAAGGATGCCGCTCCCAAATCCGAGGTCTCTGCTGAGACTCTTTTCGGCGAGCACATCGAGGGGATATCGCCAGCTGAGCGGCGTGAGACTTTTGCGAAATGGACGACCTCTCCGGAGAACCCGTTTTTCACCAAAGTCATCGCGAACCGGATGTGGGCGCGTGTCTTCGGGCACGGACTGCAGGAGCCGATCGATGACTGGAGCGAGGACAGCACGCCAGCTCATCCGGAGTTGATGGCATTTCTGGAAGAGATGATGAAAGAAGCGGATTACGACCTGCGCACCTTTTCGCAAATTCTATTCCGTACGCAACTTTTCCAACGCGAGTGCGCGCCGGAGGAGGCGCAAACGGGCACCGCGCCATTGGTGCAGGGGCCAGCGCTACGGAGAATGACGGCGGAACAGCTCTTTGACTCGATGCTGGTGCTGACACGGGAGGAAATCCAGGACGCGCCCCCCGATAAATGGGAGGAAGTATGGGAAGATTACGCCCAGAATGTCGGGGAGCACCTGAATATGGAGTCCAAGGAATTGATGGCGCTGGGCAAAGCCGCTGGGGAAGCGGAAAAGGCATTCGAGGCAGTGAAAAGCGAGTCGCGCAGGCTACAGGTGGCAATTTCCAAGATGGATAACGGCAAAGAGAAGGAAAAAGCTATGGCCGCGCTGCGTAAGACTCGCGAGGAGCTTAAGGAGTATAATCAACAGCGCTATCCGGTGGGGCGCATCGAGATGGGTGGCGGAGGTAAAAATAACAAAATGGCGATCCGTGCTGCGGATTACCCGGCTCCGTTCAATCCCGCGAGCCTCGTGCGTGAGTTCGGAGGCTCGGATCGCTCGATCCCATCCTCCGGCGATACGATCCCGACCGTCCCTCAAGCGCTCGCCCTGCTCAATGATTACCAAACGGACATCGTCAAAGGCAAGGGGACGCCACTCTATAACCGCCTATCATCGGCGAAGTCTGCCGAGGAGAAACTCGAAATCGTTTTCCTCCGCCTCTACTCGCGCAAGCCAGACGGAGAGGAAAGGGAGCGCTACCTCCCTCTGGTTTCTGACAATGAGACCTTCCGCTCCCTCATCCGCGCCATGCTCACCTCGAACCGTTTCATCTTCGTCCAATAAAAACCCAACCGCCATGAATGCGAATCAACTCAACGAACTCTCCCGCCGCGATTTCCTCACGCGCACAGCACGCACCTGCTTCGGCCTGACCATCGCTGGCTCCGCCTCGCAGCTTTTCAGCCCGCGTGCGCTTGCCGCAGATCCGGCTATCCTCAAGGCCGGTGGAGGAAAGGCGAAGCACGTGATCTACCTCTACATGTCGGGCGGCATGACACACATCGACACCTTCGATCCCAAGCCCGAAGCCCCCTCGGATGTCCGTGGGCCGACGAAGGCGATCAACACCAATGTCGATGGCATCCAGCTAGGGCACTGCCTGCCGATGCTGGCAAAACACATGGACAAGGTGGCGCTGATCCGCTCGCTGAGCACGACCCAGGGCGCGCACGAGCAGGGAAAATACCTGATGCACACGGGTTACACGCAGCGAGGCACCATCGAGCACCCTTCTTCGGGCTCGTGGGTCTCTCGCTTGTCCACGCCACTCAACGACACCCTGCCTTCCTTCGTGCTGGTGGGTGGTGGAAATGGCCATCCGAGATCAGGTTTCTTCGAGCCGCAATACGGCCCGCTGCCCGTCGGGGATCCCTCGCAAGGCTTGCGCAACGTGAAGCAGAGAAATAACACGGACGATGCCTCATTCGAACGCCAGCTCTCCCTACGCGAGGAGCTGGATCATGATTTCGATGCGAAATTCCACAGTGGCCAGCGCAATGTCCGCGCCTACAGCGATGCTTATGACTCCGCCGTGAAACTCATGCACAGCAAGGATCTGGAAGCTTTCGATCTCTCACGGGAAAAGGCCGATACGCGTGCCGCCTACGGTAGCGACCGCTTTGCGCAGGGTGTCCTGCTCGCGAGGCGCTTGGTGGAGCGCGGAGTGCGCTTCGTGGAAGTGGAATACGGCGGTTTCGATTGGCACTCGGATAACTTCGAGCAGATGGAGGAGAAAATCCCCGTCCTCGATCAGGCGCTTTCCGCTCTACTCACGGATCTTTCTGCGAAAGGTTTGCTGGAGGAGACCCTTGTCGTAGTGGCCACGGAATTCGGGCGCTCCCCGAAGATCGCGAACAATGCCGGCCGCAACCATTTCCCGAAAGCCTTCTCCTGCCTCATGGCCGGCGGCGGCATCAAGGGCGGACAAGCCTACGGCGCAACGGACGAAACCGCTTCCAACGTGATCGACAAAAAGGTCGGAGCCGAAGACTTCAACGCCAGCATCGCCCATGCCCTAGGTATCCCGTTTGATCTGGTGCTCAACTCACCTTCGAAACGCCCCTTCAAAATGGGCGGGAAAGAAGGCAAGCCGATGGCGGAGCTGTTCGTTTAGCCCCGGCAGGTCATCGGCTCTTGTTGAAAAAAATTGGCGCGAGCCCGTAGATGACCAGCACGGCGACAAATAGCAGGATGATCTCAGTAATGGCCATGGCTCGAAGACGGGGAGGATTCCGGGCGGGATGTGTCCGGTGACACTCGCCACCGTTTGCAATGAGCACATCGACCGCCCGGGAAAATTGCAGCCAATTGATTTGGCCGTGAGCATTAAGTCAGAATAACGGAATCGATGCTATTCCCCTAATTGGGGGGTGGAATCCTCCAGATGTTTTCCAGTCAGGAATTTGCTCATGAGCTGGGGCTGCGAATTTACGCCAAAGTGCCGGTAAACAGCCTTTGCGTATCCCGCGACCGTGTTTTCGGCGATGCCCATCTTTTCGGCGATGAGAAGGTCGGTGAAACGCTGCTCGTCAAAACCGCCGTGGAGGAATCCGGCGTAAGTCTGGGGGTCGCCGGGTTTTATGCATACACCCAGAGTCCATGCCCATGCATCTGCCGAGTAAAGGCTTACATCACCGAATCACACCATGCGAGAGCCATGAGGCAGTAGCCGGTGCCGTAGGGCTGGTGGTAATCGTAGAGCGGGTAATCCCACCATGAGCCGTCTTTTTCCTGCTTTGCGATGATGAGGGCGGCGAGTTTTTCTGCGTAGGGCTTTTGCTTCTCCGGAGGGAGGAGGCGGACGGACTCGGTGAAATAGTAGACCCCGTAATAATAGAAGTAGCCGGAGATGTTGAAATGAATGTCATGCGGCCTAGGGCGTTTGCGGGCGATGGAGAGCCATTCCTGTTTTTCGAGAAAACGGTCTGCCCACTCAATGATGACCTCGTCGGTGATGCCTTCGCGGTCAAAGACTCGGAGTGCGGCGTTGCAGGCTTGGGAGCGTGCGAGGGAGCCGGCGGGGCGGTTGATTTCTTTGCGGGGACGTATGGTGTGGCCGTGCGAGTAGGTGTAGGAGTGGTCGGGTGTCTGCTGGCGCTTGATGGAGTCCAGCGAGCTGCGGGTGATCTTCTCATCGAGTGTGGCTCCGAGCTTTTCCTGAGCTTCATACATGGCGAGGAGCATGGTGGCGGAGGTGAAAGAGGTGGTGATACCCGAGGGCATTTGAGTTTTTATTTCATCGAAAAGATCGAGGTAGCCCCAGCCGCCGTTGACGTCCTCGTAGCGGTTGGCGAGGGCGATCTGTTCTTGGGCGAGGGCTAGGTAGAGTTCCTTTTTTGCGGGATCTTTTTCGTAATCGTGAAGGCGGGTAAGGGCGCGCATGCCATAGGCGTGCCCCCAGACGTTGTAGGTTGTGGTCTGATCTGCGCGGCGGAGCTGAGGCAGATTTTCGATGGCCCATGCGGCGGATTTCTCGATGGCGGCTGTGGTTTCCGGGCGTGTATCGCCGGAATCGATGAGGCCAGAGAGGGCTAGGCCGGAGGCTCCTGCGCGGAAGGCGTGGTGCGCTCCGGGCAGAGGGGCGTAGATGTTGATGCCCTTGGTGCGCGTGGCGCTGCCCCAGGAGCCGTTCGTATTTTGATCCGCGATGAGGAAATCGACGCCGCGCTTCATGGATGCGGCGATGGTTTCCTTGGTGGCGGGTTCCAGTTTATCCACGGAAATTTCCTGAGCGGAACATGGCACAAGCAGGAGAAGGCCGGTACAGAGAATATGGAGCGCGGCTCGGTGTGCCCCTTGGGTATTGTAAGCCGTTGGCCTGTGCATGGTATCACTTCTCATGGTTCGTTTTGGGAGTGGAGGCGCGTCATATGGCGGCTTACAAATCCGCGCTCCATATTGCTATAGCGCGTGGATGGAGATCTTGTGCTTGATGCAGAGGGAGGCGACGAGTTCTGGCTCTAGCAGAATGGTTTTACCGGCCTCGATGCCGATGGCGATGATGCCGGCCTCTGCACAGGTCTCGATGGTCTGTGGGCCGACGACGGGGACATCGAAACGGAAGTCTTGGTTCGGCTTTGAGACCTTTACGAGGACGGTGTCTTTGTTGCGGCCAAGCTCGCCGCCACGGCGGATGCAGGCGTTGGTCCCCTCGAAGGCCTCGACGGCGAGAACGGTGCCGTGGCGGACGACGACGGACTGGCCGATATCGAGCGCGGAGGTTTTTTTCGCGATCTCAAAGCCGTATTCGATGTCCTCCAGGGTGCGGGGCTTCACGGCGGGGCCGACGACGTGCCCGGGTATGGGGAGATGGTCGTCGAGGAAAGTGGTGGCGGGGAGGAGGGTGATGCCGTCTTTGGCCATTTCATCCGCGATGGCTCCGAAGAGGGTCTCCGCGTTTCGCTTTTTGACGCGTGCGAGCATCATGAGAATGCGGAGGTCAGGCCGAAGATTGAATAGGTTCTGCGGTGAGATCTGTCCCATCATGACGGCTTCGGTGACGCCCTCTTTGACGAAGAATTTGATCAGTTTCGAGAGCTGGCCAACACGTGCCCAGAGGATGGACTCTACCTGTTGCTCAAGGTCGGGTCGGGTCTCGCCTTCAAAGGCGACGACGACGAGCCGTGCGGATGGCTCGGCCTTGCGTGCGGCGTTTACGAAAGTCTCCGGATAAACGCCGCTGCCTGCGATGATGCCGATGCTTCGCGGGGTGGACATGCTGCGTATCTAGGATTTTTGTGGGAAAGAAAATAGCGGCTGTGGGACTCGAACCCACACTCTTTTGGAACTCGATTTTGAGTCGAGCGCGTCTACCATTCCGCCAAGCCGCCGTTGGGTGTGATGGTTTCGGAGCTTGGGGTGTGGGGCAAGCGTGAAACTTTAAATTTTAAACTTTAAACCCGAATGAAGAGGTGGCTCACCCCGAGACGGGACGGGGCAGCTACGCGGGGACGAAGCTGAGGCCGACGCCGTTGATGCAGTAGCGGAGGTCGGTGGGGGTGTCGTAGCCTTCTCCGGCGAAGACGTGGCCGAGGTGGCCGTCGCACTTCGCGCAATTCACCTCGGTGCGGAGCCTGCCGCCGGAATGATCTTCCTTGGTGGTGACGTTCTCGGCGTTTGCCGGATCATAAAAGGACGGCCAGCCGCATTTGGAATCGAATTTTTCCGTGGAGGTGAAGAGCCGGGCACCGCAACCAGCGCAGTGATAGGCACCATCGCCCTGAGCCATGAACTGTCGGTAGGTCTCGCCGCCTGGCATTTCGGTGCCAGCCTGGCGGAGGATGCGGAATTGCTCCGGATCGAGGAGGTTTTGCCATTCCTCTTCGGTTTTTTCCACTTTTCCGGAGGGCTCTTCGGGGGCGTTGCTGAGGATTTTCATGGGAGGGATATGGCTGGGCGGATGAAATCCGCCGCCACTTAGGCGAATTGTTCCGCGACGACGGCTTTGCCGTAATCACGGTTGAGGCGAGCGATGTGATCGACGGAGATTTCCTTCGGGCAGGCGGCTTCGCATTCGTATTGGTTTGTGCAGTTTCCAAAGCCTTCGGCATCCATCTGGCGAACCATCGAGAGGGCGCGTTTCTGGCGTTCCGGCTGGCCTTGGGGAAGGTGGCCGAGGTGGGAGACTTTCGCGGAAACGAAGAGCATCGCCGAGGCGTTTTTACAGGCGGCAACGCAGGCACCGCAGCCGATGCACGCGGCGGCATCGAAAGAAGAATCAGCGTCGGCCTTGGGGATAGGGAGCGAGTTTGCATCGACGGCGGAACCAGTGCGGATGTCGATGTAGCCACCGGCGGCGATGATGCGGTCGAAGGAGGAGCGATCCGTGATGAGATCCTTGATGATGGGAAATGGCTGGGCGCGGAAGGGCTCGATCCAGATGGTATCGCCGTCCTTGTATTTGCGCATGTGCACTTGGCAGGTGGTAATCCCCTTTTCCTTGGAGTGGGGGACACCGTTGATGGTGAGAGAGCAGGAGCCGCAGATGCCCTCGCGGCAATCGTGGTCGAAGTGAATGGGATCGTCCCCCTTTTCGATGATGCGCTCGTTGACGATGTCGAGCATTTCGAGGAAGGACGCCTCTTCAGGGATGCCCTCAGCGGGGTAGGTGTGGATGGATCCTTTGGAACGCGGGCCGGTCTGGCGCCAGACTTTCAGAGTGAGATTCATAGAAATGTAGGGAAATTTTTCTCCTAAGAATAGGATGGCGACAATGTGGCTGAGGGCAAGTAGAAGATGGGTGAAATTCAGTTATCTTCGGAAGATTTCGACCAATTTAGGCCTTTGTCGGCGCGCCATTTACGGTAGGCCTTGGACTGTTCTTTCTTGGTGAGTGAGCGGCGGGTGGGGTCTTCGGTGAGGAATTCGTGAAAAGGGGTTCCGGGTTCTGGTTCGGATATTTCCTGTGGCTCTGGCTCCTCGGCGGGGGCTTTCACGGAGATGGATGATCTGCTGCTTTTTGCGGAAAGCTTGCCGGCGACGATGCCGAGGCGTGCGTGGATATTGACCAGTAGCAGCAGGATGAGGACGAGCGCGCCGGTGGCGACGTAGGCGAGGATGGTGATGGCGAGCGGGAATTGCGGCTCGATGGGTTCGATGATGGCGGCGATCATAAGGGTGGTTTTCAGTTTTGGACGGTGGAGTTGATTTCTCCGTCGATGAGTTTGGTGCGAATTTTTTGGCCGGATTTGATGGCTTTTGTAGAGCGGAGAATTTTCCCATCGGCATCAGTGGTAATGGAGAAGCCGCGCTTGAAGGCGGATTCGGGGCCGAGGGTGCGGATGAGGTTGCTGAGGCGAGAGAGGCGTTCGGTTTGGCGGAAAAGGCGGTCTGCCACGGCACGTTCGAGGTTTTTTCCGAGGGCAGCAAGATTCTCGCGGCGGCGCTCGAGGAGACTGAGCGGGTGGAGTGAGCGGTGGCGGAGTTGCAGCTCGCGGAGCTTGCGGGAATGATCTCGAAGGGTGGCGTCTGCGGATGAGTTTAGAGTTTCGCGCAGGGAATCAAGACGTTGCTGGGGTTCGCGGAAGAGATTCCGTAGGGAGCGGTGGAGACGGTTGCGGGTGTATTCCAGCGAGGCGCGTAGCTCTGCAGCATCCGGCACAGCTAGCTCTGCGGCGGCTGATGGGGTGGGTGCGCGGAGATCCGCGACGAAATCGGCGATGGTGAAATCGATCTCATGGCCGACGGCGGAGATGATGGGGATTTGCGATCCGGCGATGGCGCGGGCGGTGATTTCCTCGTTGAAGCACCAGAGATCTTCCAACGAGCCGCCGCCACGGCCGACGATGAGGAGATCGCAGCGGGGGTAGCCGAATTTTTCCGGGGAGTTGAGCTTGCGGATGGCCTCGGCGATTTCGCGCTCGGCTCCTTTTCCCTGCACGCGGACTGGGAAAAGCACGGGCTGCACCCACGGCGCGCGGCGGGAGAGGACGTTCATGATGTCCTGGATGACGGCTCCTGTGGGCGAGGTGACGATGCCGATGGTGCGCGGAAAGGGTGGGAGCTGTCTCCTGCGAGAAGCATCGAAGAGCCCTTCGGCATTGAGCTTTTTCTTGAGCGCCTCGAATTTTGCTTGGAGATCGCCGAGGCCGGAGCGCTCACATTTTTCCACGACGACTTGGAGCTGGCCGCGTGCGAGGTAGACGGTTGAGTCCGCGAAGGCACGGACTTTTGCGCCGTCTTCGAGATGCTCTGAGCCCTCGCGATTGCGGGCGGAAAACATGGCGCAGGAGATTTGTGCTCCTTCGTCTTTTAGGGAGAAATACCAATGGCCGCTGGCTTGTTTGCGGAGGTTTGAGACCTCTCCCTCGATCCAGAGCTTGCCTACCTCCGTCTCGATGGCACGCTTCATTTTCCTCACCAGCTGGGTGATGGTGAGCGCTTTGGTTTCCTTTTTCGGGATGTCTGAGAATAGATCCACCGCGCGGGATCTTCGTGCATCAGACGGCCTGCGTCCAACACGGATCGCGTGTGGACGCATGATTTCTGGGGCATTCACCTGCGTTGACATCGGGCGTGAGGCGGGACATTTTCCCCACGTGAACACAATGACGATTCTTTTGGGAGCTACCTTCGCGCTGCTGCTTGCGGCGGTGGTGCTCTCTTTCCAAGGCATGAAAGATGGAGTGAGCAACGCACCGCAAAGCGAGCTGACGCGCATCCAGAACCAGATCGACCAGCTTCGTGCGGAGCAGGATAAGCTCCAATTGGAAAAGCAACTTCAACAGATGCGCTCGAATCCTACTCCAGAGCCGACTTCGGTGGATCGGATGAAAGAAGAACTCGCCGCGAAAGAGGCGGAGATCGCTGCACTGGCGGAGGAAAAAGAACTCGCCGAAAAGAAAGCAGACACCTACCGCGATGAGGCGGGCTTGATCGGCCAGCGCGAGCTTGAGAATGGTGACAACGAGTTACGCCGTGCGCGACTGATTCGCGACGCCCTGCTCATCGGCCGCGTGCAGCAATTCATGAATGACCCGGCAGCGGGCGGATTCGTCGTCATCGAAGTGGTTCTGCCGGAGCACGTTCAGGTCGGTACGATTCTAGGCATCCGCCGGAACACCGGCATCCTCGGCAAGGTGAAGATTACCAGCGTCGAGCAGGAAGGAGCGATCGGTAGCCCGATGCCCGGCTTCGGCCCCATCGAGCCTCAGGCGGGGGATGAGCTGATCATCCCTCCGGCGATTTAAGGTAGTTCTTCATTTGGCACGACTTCTATAAATCGTTGAAGTTTGCCGCCTATTTGATCTTGAGAGATGGGCAGGGATGGTCGCTCCGCGCCGTCCGCTCTGTGGCTACGATTCCTCACGCGGATACACGCCACCCCATGACCTGTCCGCATAGGGCTTGGAAGGCGGGAGGATTCCGCTTTTCTGATGATCGAGCCTAACCCTTTTCCGGACGGCTTGGAAAGCCATCCCTGCCTTTTGCTTACCCCGTCGTCCGCAGGCCGGAGGCGATGGCGTTGATGGAGAGGAGGAGCTTGGGGAGGAGGGCGTCGGCGGCGGTTTGGTTTTCCGCATCCATGTGGCCGCGCCATTCCTTGAGAAGGTCGATCTGCTGCTGGTGGAGGATTTTCAGCGGAGCCTCGCGGATTTCAAGGGTTTTGGCCATGCGTGGGCGGCGTTCTGCCATGGAGCCATCGAATAGCTCGGTGAGGAGCTGCCCGGTGAGCTTGAATTCATCGGTGATGCGTTTGGTGAAGAGGTTTCTGTTTTCCTCATCGGTGACGAGGCCGGCGTAGCCTTGCATGAGTTCAAGGTTGGCGGAGGCGAGGTTGGTCTCGACATTGGTGAGGACGTAGGCGAGGAAGGTAGAAGTTTTCAGGGCTTCCTTGAGTGCAATGAAGTCGTCCGGCGAGGCTTCCTTGAGCTGGGAGAGTGCGGTGCCGACACCATACCAGCCGGGCAGGTAGAAACGTGCTTGTGTCCACGAAAAGACCCACGGGATGGCGCGCAGATCCGAGATGGAGTGCGATTTTTTCCCGGTGCGGCGAGCAGGGCGGGAGCCGATGCGTGCGTTTTCCAAGGCGTCGATAGGTGTGGCCTGGCGGTAGAATCCGATGAAGCCGTCGGATTTCAGGAGGGCTTGGTAGGCTTTCTGGGAGGAGTCCGAGAGGGTGTCGAGGAAACGCTCGGCGGGATCAGCGACTTCTTTTAGGTGTTTGTGGCGGGCGGTGTTTACCGCAGCACCGGCGAGCAGGAGCTCTAGATTGTAGGTGGCGTTGGCGAGGTTTGCGTATTTCTGGGCGATGGTTTCGCCTTGCTCTGTCATGCGGAAAGAGCCGGACATGGCACCGTGAGGGAGAGCGGCCATGAACCAATGGGTGGGGCCTGCTCCGCGAGAAATTGTGCCTCCGCGGCCGTGGAAGAAGCAGAGTTTCACGCCTTTTTCCTGACCGACCTTGGTGAGTGCGGATTGAGCACGCTGGAGGGCGACTTGGGCGGCGAGGATGCCGCAGTCTTTGTTAGAATCCGAGTAGCCGAGCATGATTTGCTGCTCGGGTTTCGCCATAGTGGCGATGGAGCGGGCGGTGAGCGGGTGGTCGAGGAAGGCACCGAGAATGCCGGGTGAGTTGTGGAGGTCGTCCATCGTTTCGAAAAGCGGGACAACAGGGAGGGGGCAGGCCATGCCGCCCTCGGGGTGGTTCATGAGTCCGGCCTCGCGGGCGAGGAGATAGACGGCGAGGAGATCGGAGAGCTGGCGTGTCATCGAGACGATGAGCGAGCCGAGGCCTGCGGTGCCGTGTGCTTTCGATTGGCGGACGAGGACGCGGTAGGTATCGAGGACATTGTCCGCGTATTCACCGATGCGTGCGCCATCGTGCAGGAATGGGCGGGTGGATTTCAGCTCCTCGTTGAGGAAGGCGAGGCGTTTTTCCTCCGGCCATGTGGGGAAATTTGCTCCGTCTTCGACACCGGCGGCGGTGAGGATTTCGGCGATGGCATTGTCGTGGAATTCGGAGTTCTGGCGGACGTCGAGGGTGGTGAGGTGGAAGCCAAACATCTCGATCTTGTGGCGTACGGGACGAATGGCCTGTTCATCGAGAAGGCGGCAGTTCGCATCGACGAGGGTGCGGGAAATGAGATCCAGATCTGCGGAAAGCGCAGCTGGATTTGCATAGCCACCGTTGCCTTTGATTTGCTCGGAAAGCATGAGCGCCATAAGGCTGGCGAGCTGCCTCCATGGCTCCTCGGACTGACGGTCGAGGATTTCCGTCACGGCGACTTCGTTCCCGATGATGAAGCTCAGCTCATCGATGCGATCCTGGAGTTCCTCCGGAATGGGCATGAGCTGGCGGGAAATGGTGAGCTGTGCGGCAAGACCGGCGAGCTCTCCTTGTAGGAGCTGAAGTGCGGCGGTGCGCAGCTCGCCGAGTGTGAATTCGGTGACTGGCGGGGTGACGAGCGGGTGTCCATCGCGGTCGCCGCCGATCCACGAGCCAAAGCTGAGGTGTGGGATGTTTCCTGCTGATCGGAGTAGCTCAAGCGGCAGGCCAGCGTCGCGCCATGCCTCGGTGAAATGGAGATCCAGTCTGTTGATAGCCGTCGGGAAAAGGTCACGGAGGTAATGGATGGCGTTGCGCAGCTCGGAGCTAATGTCCGGGCGCACCATGTGGATTTCCGCAGTTAGCCAAAGGGTCTCCAGAGTGGTGACGACCCGCTCGCGGATGCGGCGCTTCTCACGATCAGTATGTTTCGGGTATTCGTTGCGGACGAGTTCGTCATAGAGTGAGCGTTGGCGCGCACGGACGGATTCACGTTTCGCCTCAGTCGGGTGGGCGGTGAGGACTGGCTGGACATTGACCTCGCTGAGGACTTCGAGAATCTGATCGGGCTTCAGGCCAATCGCTTGAAGGTCACGCAGCGCCTGCGGCCAGAGACCACGGATGGAATCTGCGCCGAGGGCTTTTTCGCGCTCACGACGGATCTCTGCGGCGACGCGTTCCTCGATCATGTTTAGGAGTTGGAAGCCGATGGAGTAGAGCTTCGGCAAGTCATCGGGAAGGTTTTCACCTTTCTGCGGAGTTTTCCCCGACCATGGCATGTAGGAGAGAAGCTCTGTCTCGCCGACGCTGCTGAGGGCGTCCTGAAGACAACCGAGGAGGTAGGTGAGGCGTTCGTCGATAAGGCCGAAGCCTTCGATGCGGAGTTGGTCGCGTGTGGATGGCATGAAAATTGAAACTATAAATTTTAAACCCTAAGAAAGAAGGTCGTTGCGGGGAAAGCATGTTGCAGGCCGGGAGTATGAGGAAATGAAAAAGCGCGGGAACCGTGAAGGTTGTCGCGCTTTCGTTGCTGGCCGTCGATTTCTGTGGAAAATGAAGTCACGAGAATTCTATTAGCTTGTACAGCGTAGTCCGATTCTACAGTTTTTGCCAATGGCTACCTGCAACAATTCTTTGCGATTGCTATCTGCAATTGCATTTTGCGCATGGATCACATTCACCGCATCATCATCTGCGGAATTGGGTCAGAAATTAGATCAGAAGCATCCCATTGGCAAAGGTAACCCCCCTGGCAAAGTGGTGGTTGCCGATCTGGCTAAAAAGGTCGAGGCGGTTGAAGCGGAAAATGAGTCACCACGAAGTCTGAAGAAGAAAGACGTCATCACTGAAAACCACACGGTTTTTTCTGGCGAAGCTTCGAAAGCGACGCTTGTTTTCTCAAATGGATCCACCATCAACGTGCTCGAAAAATCCAAGCTCGTGATTTCGGAATTCATTCAAGATCCGTTTTCCACACCTTTCGCAATGGCAAACGCGACCGAGGAACCCACCACTTCCACAACGAAACTCAATCTTAAGAATGGTGAAGTCGTATGTAAGGTGAAAAAGCTCCGTCTTGAAAAGGGATCGTCCTTTACCGTCGATACCCCGGTAGGTGCCGCAGGAGTCCGGGGAACCACCTTTGCCGTCTCCTATCTTCCCAACCAGAATGGCACAGATACGGGCACATTCACCCTGAGTGTCACAGAAGGGGAGGTTTCATTTACCGATAACGAGGGCAATGTGTCTGTCGTCCCCGCCGGTAAGGAAGTGGTCATATCATTCAGAACGGCAATGGATCCCGTGACGGGAGAAAGCACCGTCGTCGAGATCATCAGCAGGCGGGTTCAGGATATCCCGGCGGATCGTCTGGCCATGATCGAACGTGTGGCAACCGAAGGAGATGTTGACGCGGAAACGGTCGTTTTCGATGCCCCCGAGATGGATTTGATGCAAATCTTCCAATTCACAGATCAGCAGTTGCCACCCGTTAATCCCAAGCCTGTGACCGATGCCAATCCTCCGGCTAACGGCGCTCCAAATTGAAAGCGGCACATAAGATAGTTCCTTGGCTGCGGTATGTGCTGTTCCTAGGAGTGCCGATTTTATGGTGCCTCTTCGGGCATTTCGGATACCTGCAATTTTTGGAAAATCGCTTATTGGATCTGCGCTATCGGATGCGTGGTGAAATGGCTTCACCCCTCAAGATCGTCTATGTGGATATAGACAACGAGGCGATCCAGGCCTATCGCTGGCCGTGGAATCATAGCCGCTACGCCCAGCTGATTGACGCTCTCTTTGTCGAGGGGCAGGTGAAGGCGGTGGGCTTCGATGTCCTGTTTTCGGAAAACTCATTCGCCGATTTCGGAATTGACGAACAGAAAGAAGGCCGGATGCAGTTCGGCAAGTCGATCCATCAGCACAAGAACGTGGTGCTCGCGGCCGCCTACGTGCCTGGGCAGGGATTGCTACAAGAGAAGCGGAAGTTTCCGTGGGTTTTCGATGGGGCGACCGATCCTGCTAAAAACGATACCCCCGAGCTTCCCGCTTACCCGATCATGGGGCCTTCATGGGGCACTGCGGGCTTAATCGACACCTACAAAGGCGTACCCCGCTTCGCGCCGATCTATGCCGATGCCTCGATCGGATCTTTCTATCCGATGTCGTTGCAGCTGGCGTTGATTCATTGGGGGGTCACGGTTGATTCACTGGTGCGCTATCCAGACCGGATGGAAGTCCACAATCCGGACGGCAGCCTTCTTACATCCATACCGATACAGCGTGAACAGCTTGTTGAGGTGAACTGGTTTTCTCGCTGGATTTCACCGGAAAATCCTCGCTGTAGCGTCGCCGACATCGGTCAGAACCTCGCCCTGCTGGAGGACGCGGATCCTCAGAATCAAAAAATCGGGCGAGAGTTTTTCGATCAGTTCAAGGATGCCATCGTCCTAGTAGGCCCGGTGGATCCGATGCTTCAGGACTTGGCGGAAACTCCTTTCGACGAATCGCCCGTGCCACAGGTAGGTTTTCACGGAAATCTCGTTAAGACCTTTGTTTCGGGCAATTACATCCGGCATCTCCCGAAGTGTGCTAATCATGGTCTTACATTCTTGCTGACGATCGCAGTGGTAGCTCTCGCCCTCATGCGGCGCGGGGACGAGATACGCTACAAGTTTTTAGCACTTCTGTTAGTCCTGCTATATATCGGTGGCGCATGTTGGCTCTTCACATCGAACCACTTGGAGGTTCCGCTGACAGCTCCCCTCGGCTCGACCGTCATGACCTGCGTGATGGCTTTCGGATGGCAGTTGGTGGATGAGCAACGGGCGAAAAAAAAGATCAAAGGCATGTTTGGCACCTATGTCTCTCCCGAGTTGGTGGAGCAAATGGTAAAAACCGGAGAGAGTCCGCAACTTGGCGGAGTGGAGAGAGAGATTACCGCTTATTTCAGTGACATCCAGGCCTTCTCCGCATTTTCGGAATTGTTGCCACCCGACAAGCTTGTCGAGTTGATGAACGAATATCTCACGGCCTGCACCGATATCATTTTCTCCCAGAACGGGGCGCTGGACAAATACATCGGCGATGCGGTGGTGGCCATGTTTGGTGGCCTCACTACCATGGAAGACCATGCCTACCGGGCTTGCGTGACTTCCCAGCTCGTCCAGATCAGACTGGAGGAACTGAGGGAAAAATGGCGGTCGGAGGGAGATAAATGGCCGGAGGTCGTCGGTAGCATGCGCTCCAGGATCGGTTTGAACAGTGGTATGGTCATCGTCGGCAACATGGGTAGTCCGGCGCGGTTCAACTTCACCATGATGGGTGATAACGTGAACCTCGCCGCACGCATGGAATCCGGAGCGAAGGCATACGGTGTTTTAAGCATGGTTACAGAGTCAACCTATCGGGATTGTGTGAAATATGGTGGGGATCATGTGGTATTCCGAAATCTCGATAAGATCGTCGTGAAAGGCAGGAGCGAGCCCGTATCCATCTACGAGGTGGTAGGATTGAAGGATCATGTGGAGGATCGCACACTTGAGTGCCTTGCCCTCTACGCACAAGGTCTTGCTCTCTATCAGGCCATGGATTGGGAAGGAGCCCAGCGATACTTTCTTCAAAGCGTCGATCTGGAGCCTAATCAATTCGGAGGAAAATCCGGCTCAGATATCAATCCCTCTCGTATCATGATCTCCCGTTGCCAACAATTGGCGATCCATCCACCTGATGCGGGGTGGGATGGGGTTTATCTGATGGAAACCAAGTGATCTTGACAAAAAAAGCGCGCACACCGGTGTGGTGAGCGCGCTTTTTGGGAAGAAAGTTTAGATCAGACTGAGAAGAGGGAAGTGACGGACTGGCCGCCGTTGATGCGGCGGATTGCCTCACCGAGGAGCGGAGCGACACTGACGGCCTGGACTTTCGGGCCGTGAGCTTGGGGCACGGAATCGGTGGTGATTACTTCTTCGATGTGGGACTTGGCCAGGCGCTCGTTGGCGAGATCGCTGATGATAGCGTGGGAAACACCTGCGAAGATGCGTTTTGCGCCGTGTTTGTGGAGAATTTCCGCTGCTGCACAGAGGGTTCCGGCGGTTTCTGTCATGTCATCGACAAGTAAGACATCACGCCCGTTTACATCGCCGATGACGTTCATGGCTTCGACCCGTGTGGCGGAGATGCGGTGTTTCGCAACAATGGCGAGCTCGGCTCCGAGGGCATCCGCGTAGGCGCGAGCCATTTTCACGCCGCCGACGTCCGGGGAGACCACGGTGAGGTTCGTGGTGTCAGGATGGCGCTCGCGTAGGTAGCCGATGAGCGCTGGCTTCGCGTAGAGGTGATCGACCGGGATATCGAAGAAGCCTTGGATCTGCGGGGCGTGGAGATCCATGGTAAGGACTCGGTTGACGCCTGCGGAGGTGAGGAGGTTGGCGACGAGCTTGGCGGTGATCGGCACGCGTGGCTGGTCTTTCCTGTCTTGTCGGGCATAGCCGAAGAAGGGCATCACTGCAGTGATGCGCTCGGCACTGGCACGTCGTGCGGCATCCACGAGGATGAGCAACTCCATGATGTTGTGATTGGTGGGCGGGCAGGAGGGTTGGATGATGAAGATATCCTCACCTCTTACGTTTTCGTTGATCTTGACGGCCGTTTCCCCGTCGGGAAAGGCATCCACCTGGACGTCTGCGAGGGGCTGGCCGAGGGTGTCTGCAATTTTCTCGGCGAGGGCGCGGTGGGCTGTTCCACTGATGATTTTCATGGGTGGAGGGATTGTTGACAGGCTGAGGAGCCTCGGCAATACTTTGCGGACTATATTTCAACTTTAGCCAAACACCCATTTGAGCGAACCCACCATCACCAGAAGCGCTCCTGCTGCCGTAAAACCTATCCGTGAGTGGAATCCGGTCGTGGTTGCATCGGTGCTTTTGTTTGTCGCGGCGATCATCTGGTTTTTTTGCTTTGATAAGCGTTTTGGAGGATTTTCGGTATTAGGTTGGTTGGAATCAAATTGGAACCCCGGATCCGATTACGAGCATGGGATGTTGTTCCCTTTCGTTATTGCGGGGCTTATCGGCTATCAGTTCAAAAACCTTAGAGCGGTTGCCGGGAAGGGAAGTTACTTGGGGTTGATTGCTGTTTTTGTTGGAGCGCTGTTTTACGTTATTTCATGCAGGACGCTGCAGCCTCGGATTGGAGTCGGGGCATTGCCATTTTTACTCTGGGGGGGGTGCTATTTTCTCTGGGGGTGGAGGGTGGCGAAATTACTCGCATTCCCGTTCTTCTTTTTTTGGCTGGCGGTGCCTCTCCCTAGCTTCCAGCAGGCGACTACCGGTCTCCAACTTCTAGCTACATCAATGGCGCACCACGGATCGTCCCTTTTTGGTGTGGAGACAACAGTGCAGGGGACGACGATCCTACCAGTTCGCGGTGATTGGGAGCCCTTAGATATCGCATCCGGCTGCAGCGGTATCCGTTCGCTCATGGCATTATTGATGATTTCTTCGGCGTGGGCTTACGTCGCCAAGATCAAAATGTGGCAAAAGGCAGTTCTCCTATTGATGGCTTTGCCGTTGGCGATCATTGGAAATACCCTTCGTGTGACTTCGATTTTTGTTATCGCGGAATACGGCGACGCCGAATGGGCCGCGGGAACTTGGCATGACTGGTCGGGGCTTCTGCTGTTCTACCCGTTCTCGCTCGCATTGCTGCTTTTGGTGCACTCACTCTTCGAAGGAGGATTGCCGTGGAAGAGGGCAAATAAGCGTAAGCTGACACGCAAGACGGTGGGCAAGAAAGAAGGAGGGGAGGCCTTTATTGCAGGATCATGAAATTACGCCCGATAATATTGCCAGCATTTGCCCTGCTATTCTTGGGAAGCGTATATTTACTGCCTACAGCTGGTGATATGGCTCAATCCGCAGTATCAATGGAACTTCCAGGCGCTTTCGGAGACTGGCAGCTTAGAAATATTCCGGCGAGCAAGGTCGAAATAGAAACGCTTGCCAAGGATACGGAATTTTCAAAAGCAGAATGCTATCGCGCTAGGGAATTTGAATTTTTCCCAGACGGGAACGCGGTTCCCGACATCTTGAACCTCTCAATTGTCCTCTCCGGCAAAGATCTTAACAACTCGATCCATAGGCCGGAGCGTTGTATGGTTGCTCAGGGACACGTCATTTTGAGCTCCACGGATAGAACTCTGAAGTCCGAGGGAGGGAGGGAAGTTACTGTAAAAAGACTGATGAGCCGCCAGCGCATCTCTACCATCCAGGATCCGCCTCAGCAACTCGATCTGAATTGTCTCACTTACTATTTTTTCGTCGGTAATGACCGGATCACCAATGACCACCTCCAGAGGACTCTCCTCGACATGAAGGATCGGTTGATTCATGGGCGAGATCAGAGATGGGCTTATGTATCCACATCTATGTGGTATGGCGATATTCCTTGGATCAAAGATAAGCCAGTGACTGAGGAAGAGGCGGAGCGGAAATTGTCGGAGTTCGTGTCACAATTTGCGGATAAACAGATCGATTGGGATCAGGTGGCTCCTTGATACACTCAGTCTTAGAACTTAACGCTTTTGGACGGAACGATCTTGCCGCCTTTTAGGGTGTTGATGGAGTTCTTGAAATAGTTTGAGTGTTCTTCGCGTTGTTCAGGGGTAACTCCTTTAGGCAGATCTCCTTTTGCTAGCCACATTCTGTGTGTAGCACTGTTGAAGAAGTAAAGTGCATCCTCCGGTCTGCGTTTATCGAACCAGAAATCGACGGCGAGCCTTCCGTAGAGAAGTGCGGCCAAGTAGTGAGAGTTCCGACCGTATGGCTTCTGAGCGATGAAATCATACACTTCCAGTGCCTTTTTCGGTTCACCCAAGGTTTCGAGTAACCTGCCGTAATTCTGGTGGATCGTAACCCTGAGTTGCATGTCTCGCTCGTTACCGTGGATCCAAGAAATCGTGAAAGCCTTCTCTATGTGACCCGTTGCAATTTGCATGTCCGAAAGCGAACCGATGGAGTTTTCCGGATCATATTCCTTCAGAGCTTTCCGTTGATAGTGCAAGGCGGCATGGAAGTGTGATTGGAAACAGGCTTCCATCTCCCCTTGTAGTTTTATCGCTTTGGCAAAATGGCTTTCGGCTTCTTGATAGCGCCCGAGACTGCTGAGAAGATTTGCCGAGTTGACGAATGCCGCTGGGTCATAGGGATGGAGTTGCTGAATTTTTTTGAAGTCAGCAAGCGAGAGTTTCATAAAATCAGCCGCCGTATCAGTGTGCTTTTCTTCTGCTGCCAATTTTTGCGCAACTTCTGCACGTTCTCGGTAGAGTGTCATCAATGGCCATACTGGGATCGCTTTGTTCAGCGCATCGAGTTTTGTTTCGTTTCCGACAGGGGTTTTCCCGAAAAAGCTAGGCCATAGAATGAGTGATACCCTCGTGCCTTTCAGGCCAAAAGCTAAGAGCAGGATAGCCGAAATGATGCCCACAGAACTCACTAGGCCGCTTCGGAACCATGCAAAGTGACTTCTACTAGTCGCGGAAGCAGATGTGACCGGAAAACAGGCAGCAGAGAGGCAGATAGCGAGAATTATCGCTCCAGGGGCAACCCTGAAGATACCCTCGAAGTTCGATTGGATGAACAGGGCGGCCAGCCCAGCTATTCCACCAATGCGCCATCCATCCGCGAACTTTGGTGCATCGGAGGTCTTTCGAGATGATGCTCTGTAGATGACAAGAATTGTTACGCAGACGAGGAAAACAACGAGAAGGCCTGCTCCTATTATTCCATAGTCTGTTGCTGTTTGGAGGAGTTCGTTGTGGACATGTTCGGGCTTGAATTTGCCCTGTCCCATTGCCGCGTAGTCCCAGAAACGATAGCTTTCCCAACTGTAACTCCGTGCTCCTCCTCCAATGAGCGGATGGAGTTGGAAGCAGGATAGCGCGATGCTTGCCAGATAGAAGCGTATAGCATTGTCCAGCATGTCTGTGACATCTTGGTTTCCTCTAACTTCCTGGGTGTTCGACCAGCCGACATACAGCGCGTATCCAAATGCAGCAGCTAGAAAAGGTGCGGCTAAGATAGCTGGAGTGAACCATTTTTTCTTGTCTCTCTTGCCAAGCAATAGAGTAAAAATGAGTAAGATTCCCAGACCTCCCATTGCTCCGAAGATAGCACCTCGGGATCTGGTGTAATAGACACCTACCAGAGCTAGGAGCGCCACTAATCCCAACAGCAGCCGAATCGCAATTCGTTCCTTCCCATAAAGCGCAAGGCCTAGAAGTATGGAGGACACAGCTATAAGATAAGAGCCTCCGTAGCTGTAGTGGGCATAGAAACCGGATGGAAGCCCTTTATTTCCGGGAAATACGGGGGAATAGCCTGGCTCGGAAACTTGGCGAGCAATGACGTAGAGACTGGCGGCGGTTAGCGCGGCGATTCCGAAATACAAGATCCTCTGTGCCGGGATGCTTGTCGAGATTCCACGGAAGGATACGAATGTCGCGACGGCCATTGAAACCAGAAGCAGATCCGAGTGTCCCAATTCCTGAACAGGTGTCACGGCGGCTCGCATTCCAAGCCAAAACACGAGCAAAAATCCTGCGATCACAATCACAAGATCTCCGAAATTCTTCCGTTCTTTCCAAATGAGCGGCAGTGTGGCGAGCGCGGAGAGTGCAAAACAAAGCATAGCCGGGCCCCAAGTCCAGATGCGGAGTTGAGGTGCGATCACGACCGCAAGGACGAGGCCTGCGATCCAGAGAATTGCGGATACCGGAGCCATGGGAATGAGTTTTGTCGTTTCTAGCTCGCACCTTTGGCAAGGAGCACGGCAGGAATCGTACGGATAATGATCTGGCAATCGAGCCAGAGAGACCAGTTGTCAATGTAGCGGAGATCCATTTCGACCCAATCCTCGAAACTGGTGATTTTGCTTCTTCCTCCTGCTTGCCACTCGCAGGTGATGCCGGGTTTTACACTGAGTCTGCGGCGGTGGGATATTTCACCGAAGGCTTCTACCTCGTAAAGAGGTAGCGGACGCGGGCCGACAAGGCTCATTTCTCCGGTGAGGACGTTGATAAGTTGTGGGAGCTCATCAATGCTGAATTTCCTGAGAAAAGATCCAAAACGAAAAATCCTTGGATCCTGCCCGAGCTTAAAAACAGGGCCGTCCATTTCGTTACCATGTTCTTTCTTGATGCTCTCAAGCAACTCCTCGGCATTTGGAACCATGGTGCGGAATTTCCTGATCTTGAAAGGTTTGCCATAGCGCCCGCATCTCAGCTGTGAAAACATCACCGGTGCGCCTGGGCTAGCGATCTTGATGCCGATCGCTGTAATGACCCAAAGTGGCAGGGAGAATACAATAATTAGCAACGAGCCAATTCTGTCCATGAGTTCCTTGGCCATCAATTCCCATGAAAGTTCGGGCGTAGAGCGCAGAACGAGCATGGGCTTTGAGCCCACGGAATCGAAGGTTGGCCGGGCAATCTGCGTGCGGATGAATGACGCGGCGATCCATGCCTCAACACCTTGGAGCTCGCAAACCTCAACTGCGCTTGCCACTTTTTCGAATTCACTCGTCTTTGCCGCGAATACGACACGCCCGATGGATTCTGTCTTAAGTATTTCGTACAGATCGGAAACTGAATGTGTTGCTAAATCGAACCGCTCCACAATGTCCCAATCGGAAATGGCCTCTGCATCGAGATCCTGCAACAGGTCGTCTATTTCACTCTTCGATCCGACGATAACCACTCTTTCACCGGCACCTCCTTGCCTTTTTTTGCGGGAAATCCACCAAGAATAGGTTCGGTCACGTATCAAAAGGAGGATGAAGATAAATACTGCACCCAATGCTAGCACGAGGCGTCTCGTTCCCTCGATATTTGAGAAGACCGCGAATACGGAGATGACGACACCAATAACGAAAATGCCTCGAATGAGTTGCCAGACAGCGGCTCTCGTCGTCTTGCTGCTGATGCGATGGTAGAAGTTGAAGTGCTCCAGCACCAACGGAGTAAAGGGAACTGCGATGTACAAAGCCCAAGTCATGGCATTGAGCCCATCGTCCGACGTTTTATCCTGAAACAACCACTCGCGCATCGGATAGCGAAGCAGGTTCGCAAGCGCGAATGCCAACCATACCAGAAGCGCGTCAGCGATCTGTAAGACTTGGTTTCTGAAAGAGTCTTTGCGACTGGATGCCATGAATTTGTGAAGATGAGAGGGTTATGCGGATAGTGGTGCCGAATCAATTGTAATAACAGGGGGAATTCCCCAATATGTCATACAAGGTTCTTTGGCATCCGTCCGAGTTCGCCTTTCCAGCCGGCTTTTGCCGCCGCCCAGGCAAGGGGAAGGCGCGACGGCCCTTCTGATAACAAACCTGCTAGTGAATATGCCAATCCGGTCAGGAGGGCTTTGCATTTTCCTGACTGTTTACGCTTCAGCCAAACCATGTTTCGGGTTTTGTAGTAGAACTTCCAATCCGCCAGACCTCGCTCGAAGAAAAAACTTTTTCCGAAACATGACAGGGCGATGATCGACGTGGGACCAGGATGATCGAGCACGGCATCACGGTAAACGGCATGTGAAAAGCCCGCTTCAGCCATCCTCCATGGGTATTCTTCATCTTCGCCGCGTATAAATAGCTCCGCCATGACTGGGCCGATGGTTTCCCTGATCCGGCGGGAAACCAGTGCCCCAGTCCACACCCCTCGGCTTACGGCCTTTTCCCCGGCGGGCAGCTCTTCCTTAGTTGTTGCGAGGATCCATTCGCCGTTTTTTAAGACTTGGAGCGGCCAAGTGAATTTTTTCGTGAGTGGATCAATTTGGATAGGATGTGAAACCACGTCCTGATCGAATCCGTCTTTCAACATGGCCTCCAGTGCATCCGGCCTGGGCCAGGAATCATCGTCGAGTATCCAAACGGCATCCGCACCTTTCTCAAAAGCCAGTTCCATTGCTTCTTTCACTCCGCCGGCATTTCCAGCGTTTTCGGGCATGGGGATGACGGTCAGCTCAAAAGGAAGTTCCCGCAGGGCGTGTAAATCTCGGAACGTGCTGTCGGTGGAAACATTGTCGGCAACGATCACATGATCCGGAGGATGGGTTTGCGCAGCGAGCGACTTCACACAGGACACCGCCGTTGACGAGCGATTCATGGTTGCAAAAACCGCCGCAATGACGAGTTCCCCGTTTTTCGTATTCTCCATTCTAGAAATACTCTTCACTGGCCGGTGTTAGATTCCTCGGGTGTGCGGTGGCCGATTGAGTTTACGGGAATCGTTGTTTTCGGTTGCCTCAGTTTCATCATCACTTTGATAGCTCTGGCGATGAGGTAGAGAAATCCGTCGGTGATACCGTTCAGATAGGGATCTTGAAACACTGTAGTGCCGTAAACCCGGCGGATGGAGCGCGATTCGACGTGTTGTTTTTCTGATTCCAGCACCTCTATCATTTCGTCTTTCGCGGCAAGATGCCGCATCGATGCGTTTTGGCCGTGTATCCTGAAGTCAGCAAGACTGATCGGCAGGTAGGCGAAGCTTTTCCTTGCCTTGTGCAGGCGGGCGTAGAACTCCCCGTCCATCACATAGCGGAATCCTTCGTTCAGGCGGAACCCTTCGTCCAGAACCGTTTGCTTTCTGAAAAAGCAGGCTGTCGAAGGGATAAAACAGCAATGATGGACGCTTACGAAGTTCGACCAAGCAGGCAGTTTCATGCGCCGCTGGAGCCGTCCGTCCGCATCCACGAAATCAAAGCTCCCGTAAACGACATCTGCCGAGGGATTTTTTTTGGTGAAGTCGAGTATTTCAGCCAAGGCACCCGGTTTGAGTATGTCATCGGCATTGAGCCACATCACCCATTCCCCCTTTGCTAAGTCGAAGCCTTTGTTGATCGCATCCGACATTCCCTTGTCCGGCTCTTGGCGGAAAAATACCGAGGGGAATTCGCTAGCGATTTCCGCACTATCGTCCGTAGAACCGGCGTCGAACACCAAGTGCTCTACGGTTACGCCTGTCTGGGAAGACACGCTATCCAAGCAGTCCCGTAGGAAGCGCCCGTAGTTCAGGTTCGGGGTGATGATGGTGAAATTAGGCTGCATGGCTTTGGCATTTGCCGGTTCCATCCACGAAATTCATTCTCCAGCCGATCAAAGCGAAGGGGAGATACATCAGTCCGAATCGATCTCTCATGAACTCGAAGTCTAGGCCACCGCTGGAAATGCTACGCAGGATGACCATGGCAATCATCGGCGCCAGGATGACCAGCGCGCATTTCCTTGCGAAAGCGACAGTGGGGTTGTCGTTCCTGCGGAGGAGCAGCGCGAATGACGATGCGATGGTCAGTGCGGCAGTGATGATAATCACCGCAACACTTGCCCATGGTATCCCGGGGATTTCAATTTTCGCCCTGGCCACGAGAGGTGTGAACCCATCCGGATCGCTGAAGTAGAATGGAAGGGTGACGGCGCAGAAGGCGAGAAATACCGAGGATGATGCCGTGATCGCTTTGCCGAATGAAGTTTCCCTCCAGAGCAATGCTCCGAAAAGCGGCAGGATGAAAAGGAAGTTCGGCCTCGATGCTAGAGCCATCCCAAACAGGATTAGCGAAACCCAGCGCCAGGCATTCTTTGGGTTTTCTGATGTCCATGCCCGCAGCGCGAGTATCGAAAAAACCGCCACGTAGATGCCGTTCGACATGAGGTCTCCCCCAGAGATGAACTCATGCATCGCGGAGGGTGAGAGCGCGAGTGACACGGCGATGAGTGTCAGCGCCAACATCCGGTCACGGAAAAGGAAGGCGGCGAAGACCACGAAGGCGGCGAGCCAGAAGAGGTTCTGATAGGCGCTGTTGCCGGCAGCGACAAATGGGGAGGCAAGGATGATGGAGCCTGGAAGCACCGAGAGCGGGCCGGCATCCGGCTCATCCTCGTAGTAGGGGTTTTCCCCATGCATGAGTTTTCCTGCGGAAATATTAAGCCCTTGGTCACGGTCGCTGCTTTTTCCCGGCCCCTTGGAGTTTTCAATGGGATAAACGACCGCAAAACACGCGGCGAAAGCGAGGAACACTGCGGCTGCGGTGAACTTGAAATTTTTCCTCCACCATTTTGAGAACGGCAGTCCGAATTTTTTCAAGACGGAGAAGATAACGATGACACCCAGCAGGTAGCCAAGCAGCCCGAAAGTGCCGGTGTATTTGTGCACAATTCCGCTGGAGGGAAAGGCCACCAACAGGCCGAGCACCCATGGCTGTTCCGAAAGATTTTTTAAACGGCTCATATCTCATTGAATGCCCATCGCCGCAAGATCGGCGATCCAAGCCGTGAGCAGTTTTTCCTCACCCTGTCCGACCCAGCCTCTGCGGATCAGTTCCTGATAGCATAGCTCCAGCATCGCAACGGAAGTCATGCTGTCATCCAGTCGGAGGGAAACGAGTGCTTCGCGCATCTCCGCGTTGTGGTTGTAGCCGGGTAGTTCGTCGGTGAAATCCTTCTGGAGATCATGATCGTTTCTATCCTGCCAGACCGTAGGGCTATGGAAGAGCACGCCCATGCCCCGTGCTTGGAGGATGCGCTGGGCGACGAAGCTGCGCCAGATATCCGTCATCCGGAAGCTGCACTCGGCGGGAAGATAGAGGAGCGGAAAAGCGCATTTCTGAAAGGTCGTGTTCTGGCTGTTGAACGGGCACCAAGCGCCATCGCGCAGAAGCACCGGGGTGGAGTTTTTCTCGAAATGGAAGGGCAGTGGAAAAAGCATGCGGTAAACGGCGTCCACGTCAGGATCGCTATCGGCGAGTCCCTGTTGCACCGGGCAAAATACGGTTTCCATACCTCCGCCTTCGGGGACGGCATCCCGTGCGTATTTCAACGGCAGACCACGGGGGTAGATGAACTCCTCGGTGAAATAACCGTAGGCGTTCACCCAACCATCATGAGCGACGGGTTTGCATTCAATCTCACCGACGCGAGACTGCCAGAATTCATCGAGCGGATGGTTGTCATCGTCCGTTTCCACGATCACATCCGCACCGGAAGCCATCGCTTCGAGGTATGCGAGGTTTTTGCGGGTGTAGGAGCGTTCCGGGCAGATTTTCGCCATTGAAAATCCGCTGCCACGTTGAGCTTCCAGAGACAGGAAACGGCAGCCATCGAGGGAAAAATCCGTAGGGCTTTTGCTGTCCCCCGCCATGATGAAATCCCAACCGTGCTCGAGGCTTCCGGAAGCGAGTTCCTTCACCGCTGCAGTGGGGGCGTTGATCGAAGTGACGACGAGGGAGGTGGGCATGGTTTCGGAAACGGGGTTTTCAGATCGAAGGTGATTTGCCGAGAAGGCGCAAAAGAGTGTAGTGGATCAGGACGGAAATGGAATTCCGGATCGCGCCTTTGGAGACACTTGGCGATGGGGCTCGGTAGTGGATGGGCACTTCGATGAGCTTCTGGTTCCGCAAAAGGTGGCGCAGCTCGGTCTGATAGAAGTGGGCTCTTGAGCGCAGCGGGTGATCGACGATTTTCTGTAACACATCTCGCCTGAATCCCTGGTAGCCTGAAGTCATGTCCGAGAGCTGGGAGCCCAGTAGCACCTTGGCCAGCAGCGTGCCACCTTTGCTGAGAAATCGCCTGGAAAATGGTGAGTCGACCATTGAGCCACCATTGATGTAGCGGCTGCCGAAGGCGCAGTCGTTGCCCTCATTCAGGGCGCGGAGAAAGGCGGGGATCGCTCTCGGATCATGCGAGAGACCGCCGTCCATCTCGATGATGATCTCGTGGCCACCTGCAAGCGCGGCTTTGAAGCCGTTCAGATATGCATCCACAATGTGTCGGTTTCCCGGAATCCATTCGGTCGCGATACGTGGCTCGCGGGCGCTGATCTCACGGCATATTTCCAAAGTCCGGTCTTTCGAGACTTTGTCTACGATCAGGTAAGCCTTGCCGCCGCCGGTCTCGTCCATGGCCTTGACCAGGACAGAGATGAATTCCCCAAGGTCGTTCTCTTCGTTGGCGAGCGGCACTACAGCTGCCCAGTTGTTGGGATATTTAGGCATTTTAGTCGGGCAATGTGGGGATGGTCGTCCAGTGCGGGAGCTTTTTTTCGGAGGTTGGCACGATGGTGTTGTAGGTAATCCCGCGGTCGGGCATCTTCATCTGCTGCGTTTCAGTCTTTACGATCCACGCAGCCCACCACGAATACTTGCTGTTCGCAATGATATGATGCGTGGCAAGGCTCATGAGATACATGTCGTGGAGCTGGGATTTCGTTGACCACAAGCTCGTTGGAGCGGGTGATTTTCTGCCTGCACTAACCTAGCTCCATATCTCAGCGCCGAACCCGTTCGCATCCATGACCAGCGGCACCTTGTGTTTTTCCTCAAGGACGCGGGCAATGGCATATGTGGAACATGTTATTACTTGTGCGCCCTAACATGACGAAGCGAATCATCGCAGTATCGTAGTGGTCAAAGCCAGCTGCACGCTTTCCGGTGCTTTCGATTTGTTAAATTCAGAAAACGAAGACGTTATTCCTAGGCGATGGCGGTGTTGCCGTGGAAGTGATCCGAAGGCTAAAGAATGGGATTGTTTTCAATCAGCATGGTGAGGGTGTGACTAGGAGGACGCCGAGCCATCGTATGGGTTCGCCCCAGATATCGGCGCGGCTGTAGATTGATCGGCTGATTGCTTGTGGATTCCATGTTTCGATGAGTTTGGCAAAGTGCGCCTTCCATTGCTGGTGCCGAGCGTCTTAACAATGCCTCTCACTGCATCCAGATGACTGAATCGTTTGGATGATTTTGCCATCGGCAAAAGCGGCACAGACGTCGATCCAAAGATGTGAGCCCGAAATGCTTTCCGCCGTCGTTTCATCCGAATGTAGATCCGGTGGAGTCGGTCGTGTCAGCCGTCCGGCTACTTCAGTCCACAATCTGTCATGGAGTCGCTGGAATAGCTGTCATTGGATCAAATGGCCTTCCGATAGAAGCTCCCTGAGTTCTTCCTCAATCAAGGAATATTGGATGCTTTACAATAGATTGCGCAATTTCCGGAGCATGCAGCGATTTGCACCACTGTGTCGCGATCGCTGCGGCATCCCGTTTTCCGTTATCCCAACTGGCCAGTTCATTCTGAATCGCTTCAACGTGCCCATCCACAGAATCTGTGGAACTCAGCCTCCCGGAATTTGTAGAAACGAACCATTCGAACGCCGGCATTGCCACGGAACGATTTGCTACAACCGAGCATCCGCAGCAAAGGGCTTCTCCTGCAGCAATGCAAAAACTCTCAAAAGCCGACGAACTGTAGAAAACGCGAGCTCGGGCAAGCATCGATGCCAACTCTTGCCGATTAACTCGCCCCAGAAGTGAAATCCGAAGGCTCAACCTTGCGTTTAAACCCTTATGCCAATCAACAAGGAATTCCGTGAATTCACCAACGATTTTTACGACAACCTGGTCATCGACTTCCAAAAGACGTGAAACTACGGAGGTTAGTAACTTCGGCCGCTTCGAAATCTCATCCCCCCAACGACCGACGCAGATGATCTCTCTATATTTCTCTTCGCCCGTGTATCGAAAACGAGTTTCCACAGAATGAGGAATCAACCAAACTTTTCGCTGCAAAACCTCTCCGCCATAGATCTGGCAAAGTTTTCGATAACGATCGGCCGCTACGGGTGACACACAGGCTATTACATCACCATAGCTCAAATGCTGAGCTCTTAGGGGGTCTGTGAGTAGCAGACCAATTGTGACCCGCGGGCTATGCGTTTTGTTACTCGAATACTACCACGGACGCCCGATCCGCCACCTGCGCCGCACCACTCCATTCTCATCCAGTTCCGCAGACCTTCGAGCGGTGAAACGTATCCTCCTGCATCTTGGTTTAAGACCAAAAAAATTCCCGCTTCACTGATGGCGCGCGCAACTTTCCGAAAACGCGGTCTCCCCCATGCATAAAGAACGACACCATCCAGATTTAGGTCTCTCCACCACTTGGAATCTTCAAGGTTGCTATACTCTGTCCGGATAAGGTCATGCTGATCCTCTTTTGAAGACGGGAGCGGCATCACAGTCAGACTCTCAATCCCAATCGACTGAAATCCCCGGCAAAGAAGCCCGCTGTCACGAGCAAAGAAATCAGCACCGCCTCCGAAGGCAATTGGTGTGCATGTATAAAAGCGCATGAGTCGTGGATCAATCTAACGAAAGGGCTTTACTTGGTGAATACCAGATTGCAATTGGCACCATAGCGCAGCAGAGACGGAAAGGTTTTGAATAACCAATTATCGAGCGAATGCACCGCTTGGCAAAGCAAAGAAAAACGATCGGAAAATGCCTTCATGGGATAACCCAACATATTCAACATCTGTACCTCACAAGAGCTGAACTCCGACGCCATTTTCTCGAACTGGGATATGAACAGATTGCTCTCGTCCACCATCTCGTGCCTAGCCATGCGCATCGCGCGAATGCCAGCAACCAATAAATTGTGTCCCATTGGTTCGAAGATGAAAACGAACCTGCCGCCTGGCTTCAATATCCGTGACACTTCGGACGCAATTCCCACGGGATCATGCGCAAGGTGGTGGAGCGCCGCTTGTCCGAAAACAAGATCAAAGGATTCAGGTTCATAAGTAGAGAGATCAAACGCATCACCCGCGACATAGGAGAGCCCTGGTAGATGTTTCAACTTTTCGTCGATCTCCGATCCGGACGCCACGTAGAAATCCAGTCCGATCACTTCCGCTTTCGGGAAATTTTCAGCAAGCAATGCGGCAAGCTTGCCGAATCCACCACAGATCTCCAGTGCTTTCCTGCCGCTTAGATCCACTTTCAGAAGTTCACTGTAGCCCGAGAGAAACAGCGGGGCATCTGACGTAGGGAACCCCCCGATTGCTGGCAACATTACTTCGGCACGGGGATCAAAAGGAGGCTGTGGATTTGTGAGAACAACTGGCATAAGACTTCAAGGCTCGATCATCGACTGCACACAAGCAAGGCACCACCCAAGATAATATCCAGCGTATATCCAGAAATAGGTATCTCCGTCCAACTGCGCGAATAATTCCTAGTCCGGCCAAGAAGGCCGATGCGGATCACGGTTTTATTTTGGTTTCCGAAGTGAATGAATGAGCGTGGAAGCGGTCGCATAGACCGGATTCCAAGTTGCAGGCAGGATCTCCGGCGGAGAGTTTATTCGTATGTTTTTCCTGCTGTTTCCCAGTTGCTACCTCCGCAAATGCCTCAGTGATCCGATCTGCGACTCTCTTCGAAGAGTAGGTTTCCCGCAGTTTGAGTCCACATTCATGAACTTCATCATTACTTATCGCCATCACCTCGTTGAGTGCTGCGAACAGCGACTCGGGATCGTCCAAGGTGAAGCCTCCCTTGTTCGTGGTCACGGATAGAATTTCCTCTACTGAGGTGCCTTTGACGAAGCACACAGGTGTGCCGAGATAATAGGCCTCGAGCGCCGGCAGTCCGAAGCCCTCGATCTCTGACGGCAAGATCAGCGCACGGGCTTCCTGATATGCCGATTGCAGTGCGGCTTCTTCCAAAAACGGGCGCTTGACGATTGTTCGTGAGCTCATGAGCAGGGGATCCACTTCCGGAGGAATCGTCCCGATCAAATGCAACGCAGGCAGATCCGGCATACGGAATTCCGCTTCATGCCACCAGCGGATCAAGTGAGCGGTTCGCTTGTGGGGTTCGCATGAGGCCAGATGAATCACATGGTTTTCCTTGGGTGGATTGATCGGTTGGGGTAGATCCTCATAAAAACATGGCTCAAAGGTGACAGTGATTTCCTTGGCTGGTATCCGATGCCGGGACATGAACTGCAGAATCTGTTCTTTTGAATTCTCGGATACGGTCAGGATTCTATCCGCTTGGCGCAGGGTGTGTTTGAGAATCATCGCCCAGTAGCCGTATTCCCAGCTCTTCCTCCAGTCGGGATAGTGGTCTTCGCCGTGTTGGATGATGGTGTCATGGATCGTGACCACAGAAGGTTGGCAAAGGGGGGAGCAAAGGGGGAGATAACCTTTTGGATAGTAATAGAGATCCGGATGGGTTGCGGTTCTCGGTAACAAGGGGTGAAAGTGATCGGTCAAAAACCTCACCCATTTTCTGCGGGTTCCCCATGGAAGAACGCAGGAATGATCCGGAGTCACTCCTTTGGGTGCCTGCTGCGAGGTTCTGGAGGATATCGTGGAAATTTTCACGTCACCGCCGGTTGCCAAGGCTTTCAATACGATCTGGGTCATTCGCGAGATGCCAAAACTCCGGTCATGTCCGGGGTTTTGGTCGGCCAAATACGCGGTGATTTGAAGCTGGGGCGGTGGAGGGGAATAGGATTGTGGAGCATCCCTTGGTGGGGCGACTTCATGGAATGTCTTTGCAACGATCTGGCCGACGAATCTATTGAATTCGTCGATCCATGCACTGGCGCTGCGCTGTTTCAAAAACGCCCGCCCGTTGGCTCCCATATTTCGGCATGTTTTGCTATCTGCGTTGGCTGCCTGAATTTGGGACGCAAGAATTTCGATGTCCCCGGGTTCGTGCAGCCATCCGGTGATGCCATGTTCGACATGATCTATAATTCCTCCGGAACGAGCCGCTAAAACAGGTTTTCCATAGTCGTAGGCCTCATAGACCACGAGGCCGGAGGGCTCCCACCAGATCGAAGGAACGACTAGAGCCGTGCATTGTCGCAGAAGATTTTTCTTATCTTCACCGCTCTGGAATCCGAGGTAGGATGCGTGACGCAGAGCTTCGCAGCGTTTGCTAACTTCTTCCTTCATCGGGCCGTCGCCCGCAATCATCAGGTGACCATTGGGTGACGATTTCTCGAAAATCTCCCATGCATCGAGCAGAGGACGCAGGCCTTTTTCTTCCGTGAGCCTACCCAAAAACAAAAATACAGGCTCGTCCCCACTGTTAGGTAATGCTTGAGCCTCAAGATCGGAGCATTGAGGATTCCAGCTATGGGAAATCACCTGGATTTTCGATTCGTCGATTCCGCCCTTCACGAAGGACTCCTTCATGAATTGGGATATCGCAATCCATCCATGAACCATCTGATAGAATCCGACATGATGAAGAAGCCAAATCAAGAGTCCGAACCACGCTGTCTTAAAACGGGAGTTTTGCCATGAACCCGCCAGGATTTCAGGAACGAAATTTTTCTTCAGTCCCTGAGGAAGCAATCTCCCATTGCCCCAACAGTATCCATTCACTGAAAACGGGCGAAAGTTGTGAATGAACTGAACTACGGGAACATCGCAGCGCATCAGATACAAAAACAGCCCGGCTGAGCCGATTGGCATGATGTTGTGAAGCAACACAACATCGGGCTGGAACTCCTCAATTTCCTTGCGGACTAACCTGATCGAATTGGGATTCCATGCCATGTGTAGGAATTGCCGGAGCTTACTGATGATGTCAGGTTTTTCTGTCCATTCCTGGCTGTCAAACGTGATTGCACGAAAATCATGGTTTGCCGCCAACTCTGCGCTGATCTGCTCCACGGCGATCTCTTCTCCACCCAGGTGGGCATAGCGATTGAATATTTGGAGAATTTTCATCCGTTATGATTTCAAATGAATACCCAACACGCCCAAGAGTTCTCCGCTGGGGTTGAGGGCGTTGAAATGGCTGTGCAGCAGACCGAGCCGCAACCAATCCTCATGAGCACCGCTCCAGCCACAAGTATCGAGGTAAGCGCTCCATAAGGACGACCCCGCCTGCTGAAGCATCCACTCGACCGCGCGCTTGGGATTCATACCGCCTACCATAAAGCACTCTTGCCGCAGGCCGTGCGCCAGATCAATTCCTGCCACAGAGGCTTCCACCCCCCACTCCCAATCGATAGCCATCAGTCCGTCTTGAGTTTTTCTCAGATTCCAGACGGCGAAGTCGCCATGAAGCAAGGCTGTGCGAATCTCTCGGGACTTCATCATGCGGTGCCAATCTTTAGGCACCTCATCAGCCGCCACGCATTCCAGCAGCTCATCCGCCCATGGTATCTGAACAAGAGCGGAGTCTTCCTTGCCCAACCATTGTTCAAGCAAGATACGAATTTTCGGATCCGCCATCGACCGTGGCGATGTGGTTCCCAAGTGCGGCAGGCGGAGAAGTGCCCAGTCAAAGGAAGACGCTGAATCCATCGACAACGGGTTATTTTCTGAAGTATCGAGTCCCATCGGACGAACTACTCCCGGAAATCTTCCGGACAATTTCTCCAAGACGCCCGCTTCACGGCGCACCGCCGCCGCGCTTTTATCTAAGCCAAGCTTGGCGATAAACTTATCACCGTTCACCGGATCGATGCCTGCGAGCACACAGCGCGGTCCGTGATTTGGATTGCAACCAAGAAAACCAACACAACCCTGAGAGGAAGCATCCACCAGCCAACCTACTTTTGGTATGACTGAAGTTAACCCATGGTAGTTAGGCCTGAATTTCGCAAATCCGGTCGCGACCAACCATTTTACCAAAGCCAAGAAGAGGCGCCCTTTCCATCGGTGTGGTTGGTATAAATTCGCAACGATTAGAGCCGCCTTGCGATTTGCAGGCAGGGCAAGTGCAAGACGAGAGCTTGCCGCAATAACAAGAAGGCTTTCAGTTCCGCTAGCGATCTGTGAAATCCGCTGCATCAACGGCGTGAGATCATCCTTCCATCCTGAAATCATAAAATGCTTGTTGAGTCCCTGTTAGCCAGCGCATCAAAAGTTTGAGAATCGGATTTAATGCAGTCTTATGATAAGGGCGTCCCTCATCGTAAGGCATTTTCATCACCGTTGCACCGTCCCGCGTATCGATGCCCGTAAGAATAGGTGCTCCCGTAGCACGCCCTTGCAGGCGCCTGAGCATTTCAGCCTCCTTTTCCAGCGCCATACGCCCGTCGTCGCCGAATGCGATTTTCGCCACCTCGCATCCGGAAGCACCGGGTAGGATAGCGACCGCACGCTTGATCACGTGAGCCGGAGAGCCGATGAGAAATCCACATTCTGAAAGTGTGCCGCTCCCGCCGTTCATACTGAAACATTCAGGCAGTGCGAATCTTCCTGCACCGAGCCTTAGAGATGCTCCTACCGCGGCCACCGCGATTTTGCCCGCCACCCTTTGCGGGCAGTAGAGGGCTAGGGTGCGCAGCGCTAAGGCGCAATCATCTGCAGGAAGCGCACAGAGAATTCTCCCGTGCCTGTGCATCAACCGTAGCGTCGCCCCTCTCCTGAGACCCATCACCTCGGCGCAGCGGCTCAGTATTTCCGATCCATCATCCAAAATTCAAATTTAAGCAGTGGTTCGTAATTGTGCTTGGCGGTGCCGATGTGAAACTAGTGCGAGGTCTCCTCATAGATCTTCACCATCAAGTCGAATTTCGCATTCCAGCTAAAGCACGTTTGTGCGCGGTGGGCGGCAGCACGTCCCATTTCCAGTCGTCTTACCGGATCCAACGCCAAACGGACGATCGCTGCAGCTAAGTCGTCAATGGTTTCGGATATCGATTCTTGAGAGACCCTTTCCGCACACGTTTCGTCGGTGATATCACCCACACCCTGATGTGCGACGCAGATGATCGGCAAGCCCTGTGCCATCGCTTCTAGGTTCACCCCACCCGAAGTGTCACGCACGCTGGTGAATAGAAATGCGTCCGCTTCGTGAAAACTTTTCTTCAGTTCGGTTTGAGGAACTGCACCGTGGAATTTTACCCTTTTTTCGATCTCTAACTTAGTCGACATGTCGGCAAGCCGATCCCGATCTGGTCCCGCGCCGAACACGTCAAATGACCAATCACAATCGATCGGTACCTTTGCCAAAGCCCGCAAAGATAGTTCTAGACCCTTACGCGGTTCCAGTTGCCCGGCATACATCAGACGGATGGCATTTGGTTGTGCAACACGAGGCCGAGCGTCGGGCACTTCCTCTGTGAACGGAGCTCCGGTATCGAGCATCACCTCGCGTGCGGCGATCCCATGGGACATAAGAAGTTGCCGGGTTTCGCTATTGGCGGGAACCACCGCGGCAGCGGTGCCCAGCAAACGCCGCAGCCATGGCAAGCTGGGAAATCGATGGATCACCCACCCACGCATTTTTTGAACCCAAGCCTTGCCCCCAAATAGAGGCAGATAATGCGGATTGACTTGCGGTGCTCCCACGGGGCCCAGCACATAGGCGGCGTGTTTTAGCCGCCATAAGCCCGGGCAGAGCAAGGTGCAGAATGTGAGATGATGCACGATGTCAAATTGATCGGCCAATGCGCCAAACTTTCGCGTTACCGACCACTGCCAGAGGGCGTAGTAGCCGATCGTCGGTAGCAATTTTTTTCGTTTTGCCCACAATAGAGGTTTGCATAAATCGTGATAAAGAAAAGTCACTCTCCGTAACGGTGACTCCACAGGAAGTTTAGCAAGCTCCCGATCAATGGTTTGCCGGTTGTCTTCCCTGGTCAAAACAGTCAACCGACCCACCCGCTCCGCTAGGCCGTTCGCCCAGCGCCATCCGACTCCCGGCTCCGAGCCCTTTCCCGGCTCGCATGCATATGCGGAGAGGAATATTTTCATCTGACCTTTCATTGAATAATCTTCAACACCTTGGAAACCACCCGCTCCAATTCCACTCCAGCATCCACTTCGACAAAACCCCGGAGCCGTTCTCCGGCCTGCCTATAGGCCATCCTTCCTTTCTCCAGTGCCTCTCGGCTAACTTCTTGTTTGCGTGAAAGCAGGACATCGGGTTCCGCATCGAGAAAAATGACATGATCTGGTTGGGGCATGAGCTTGTGAATCACCCATGCCAGACCCAAGGAGCCACCATAGCGATAACGGATGGGGTCTACCAACAAATCGCCATGGTAGCGGTCGAAGATTACATAGCCATTGCGTGAGGCTGCGCCTAGCCGCTGCGCCCATGCAAGTCTCCACTTCATCAAGAGCCAGCCAAGTTTTAAAAGAGATGTTACTATTCCGCGAGCTTTCTGCCCGTGCGGATTGTCTGTGGCTGCCGCACTCTGACTCGCAGCATCACTCTTCATTTTGGGGCACCAGTGACCGAGAGTCACTGCATGACCTTCGGACTTCAAGTGCTCCGACACCCGCTGGATGACGGCAGACTTGCCGGAACCGTCGCAGCCGAGAAATGCAATAAATGGCATGGTAGTGTCGTTATTTTTTCAACCGATGCCGATTTAGCAGTTTTAAAATCGGTTTTAAGCTGCGGTAGAATAGATAGAGCAATGAGTCTAACAGAGCGTTAAGATTTTCATCCTTGAAGGTCGAATGTCCGTAAGCTCTTCGATATGCCCGGGTTTCTCCAAACTGTTTCTGGAGTTGCAGGCATTCCTCGGCGTTGCGAGCCTTGTAGTTTTTCATACTCAAGTTGGAGCCGTGGAGCCGGAAATCGGCTAGCACCTTAGGAAGATAGCAGAACTTAAAATTTTTGGCCGCAAGTCTCGCGTAGAATTCACCATCCATCACGTAGCGAAAATCAAGGCTGAGTCGTTCACCTTTTTCAATCACCGTGCTTCTGCGGAAAAAAGTTGCTGTGGAACCGATATAGCACCCGAGATACAGCATCATCCGTCGATTGTGGGGGAAAAGCGTCATCGTCCGGATGAATTTTCCTCCATCATCGATGAAATTCCAGCATCCGAAAATCACGTCAACTTCAGGGTTCCTCTTCGCGAAGCTTGCTACAGTTTCCAGTGCTCCAGGTTGCAACCTGTCGTCGGAATTGAGCCACATGACCCATTCTCCTTTGCATCGGTCGAAGCCTTTATTGATTCCATCACACATTCCTCGGTCGGGCTCTGAAACGACTTGGGCATGAGGGAATTGAGCCAGAACCTCCAACGTGTTGTCAGTGGATTGAGCGTCGAAAACCAGATGTTCAAATGTGACGCCATTCTGGGCTGCTACACTCCCCATGCAATCGCCAATGAATTGTCCGTAATTATAGCTGGGTGTTACGATGGAAAACTGAATCATCTGAGGGTGTGTTGGTATTTAATCCTCCTAGCCAATACTTCAAGAGCCTCACCCGCGATTGAAGCTGTATGCTCGGCCGAGGCAAAGTAAGTCTGATGATTAATCGTGAATCGGTCACTGCTGAGTAGGATCAAATGATTTTTTCCTCTCAGTCGCTGAATTTTCAGTCGCCTATTCAAACTCGGTCGTTGTGTGTTTTCGTGCGTATCTCCGAAGTAGGCACTGAGCCGGTTTTGAAATTTCTCCAAGTCATCAGGTGCCCATGCTGCGCTATCATATTCGACGACCATGCCTGGCAATCTCCAACCGTAGCATGCGAATTCTTCGAACCAATGGTGCAGCCACGCAATCGCACTGGCCAGTGGCTTGGTTTTTAGCGAGTGGGCAAAAAGGTTGCGCCGAAGTTTACGGGAAAACGCAGAATCAACGAGTGTTGCCGCCTCCCCGCGAGCCACTGCAGCAGCCAACTCAGCACCCTTCCTGCCAAAAAACTGCTCCAAGTGGTTGGTGAACGCCCGGCTTTGTTCCTGATCTGCCAACAATGCGGCGATCTGCTTTTGATAGCGCGACTTAAAGAATCCTCCCCAAAGGATGCTTGCGAGCAAAGAAATCAGAGCCTCGTGGCAAGGGGATGGAATCTGATAGACGCAGCTTGAGACGGCGGGCTGCGATTTCTGCACAAATTCTTGAGCATCCAAAAAATGCAAGCCGTGCCAGGTGAGAGCGCCGTGATATAGATCGATATGCACGGGTTCATTGCAATCTGGAAAGCGAAGCCAAATCGCCACGAAATATCCGCGGCGGTGGATATGACCGATCATGCCCTGTTGCGAGCTTGCGCACGAGGACAGGATGGAAAAGGCGTGTGACAGCCTTTCTGGACGTATGTATATATCCAGATCGTTGCCGATTTCGTCGGGAAACGTTTCGTGGTTTCTGAGTAGAATGGGGCAACAGCCCGCATGCTCCAACTCTTGGATCAATCGGGTCAGGAATACCCTGGTTGCCGGGCTTGTGATCATAAGAAACGTCCCCGTAATTGCATCACAGCTCTACGCAACGAATAGCTGGGTTGCAGAACCAGAGCCACCATGGCCTTAGCGGCTGCCTTCAGATAGGATTTCTCAGCGGCGGCAAAGCCGGCCGCCCGATAAAAGCCCTTGGCGAGGAATTTGCGGGATCGATTCCAGCGTTTCCACCAGGGTGCCGAGTTCCAGATAGCGAGGAATTCGTCTTTGCTGGGTTCCGGCCGCCCGGTGCGACGCGCTCTCAAGCAAGCGCGCAGCCATTCGAACTGCATGCGGGTGCGGGCAAAGCCGGAGGTCACTGCGGAGTTTCCATGGACGCGGTAGCACACAAGATTCTCGGGCTGAGCCCGTACTTTGTGGCCGCTCTCCGCGATACGGTTCCACAGATCGATGTCATCCGCTGGCCAGAATTGCTCACGGAACTGTAACGAAGGATTCTTGACCACTGATGCACGGAGAATCACCGCAGGACAATACAGGCCAAATGGCTCATCTCCTGCCAGGTATTCCGCAAGACGGTCGTCATCTAGCAAATCGAGTTTTCCTTCCGCCACATACGTCCCGTTAGAACTGATGTAGTCAACGAATGATGAAGAGCATCCAACATCAGGATTCTCCTCCATAAATGCCAGCTGTCTCGCCACCCGCTCGGGCTTGGCTACATCGTCTGCGTCCTGGATGATGAAATAATCAGCTTCATATATAGTGAATGCGCGGTTCAGCGATTCCGCTTTCCCCAAATTCTGCGGATTTCGATGAATTTCAATCCTTCCCTCTCGCTCCCAATCCAGAAGCTGATCAATTGATCCGTCTGAACATCCATCATCGATTACGACGATGTGTGGAATTGCGGGCGTTTGTGCGAGCAGCGACTCAACGCTTTCTTTGAGATAAACGCCTGGATTATAGGCGGGAATCACCGCTACCACTTTAGGTGCGGATGAAATATTTTGCGGACTAACCACGTGATGCAAAACGTTTACGGATAAACTTGCGAGCCGGAATCTCGATTTTTACCCAACTGACTAAGGCTAAAAGGATGACAACAATACTGGTTGATAGAAGAAATCCGATTTTGAGGAAAATCGGGGCATCTTGCAGGGGCGTATCTAGGATGCGCTCGAAACCAACTCGGGCATATCTCTGGACTCCATCATGGAGGAGGTAGATTCCATAGCTAATCTCTCCCCCAAGTATCATCCACCTGAGCCGGAAAAATGACCATTTGTCTTTGTCAGTTGTCGTATCGCGCGCGGCAAGTAGTATGATAGCTAAACCACTCACGACGACCATAGCTAGCCATTTCAAAAACGGATAGGGAGTATGATGGAGCGCTGCTGCAACCACTGGACAAAGAAACACTATGAACAAGGGAAGTAGCTCACCCCTAGGGAGCAGCCGATTGGAGCGCAATGGAATCACTGCCAATGCCATACCCAACATGAATTCCCAAACTCTCATTGGGGGAAAGCGATGTCTTTGGAAAAATGAATCGGGATCCCACAAGATCGCGGTAAGGGCGGCTGCTCCAATTGTAAGCCAAAGGAACAGTTTATGGCTTTTCCGCCAGATCAAAAAAAGTATTGGAAACAACCCGTAGAAAAGCGCTTCAACGCTTAGAGTCCAACCCGGCCCGTTGAATCGGCCGTTGGCGTAGGGGAACCAACTTTGCATCAACACAACGGAAAGACTCAAAGCGGACCCCCGTCCTTCTGCGGACATCCCCGGGGAAATCCAATCCATCGGCAAGGTGAAGATCAAGCCAAGCAGATACAATGGGTAAATCCTAGCAAATCGGTTTACTGCGAACTCATGTGACGACCACTTCCGATCCCTATAGACATGAGCCAGAATATACCCGCTTAGAACGAAAAAACCAGCAACCCCGCAGTGGCCCATTTCGCCTACGATTTGGGAGATCCAAAGTTCGCTCGGCATCAGATCACTACGGATCCAACCGTGACAAAGGATCACCATCCCCGCCATAAGTGTTCGGAGACCTGTAAGAGAATCAAGTTGTCTGACGACTTGTTTCGGAGGAGATTCGATCATTTTACAATATCCTGCTTAGGTATCATTGAATTTTGCCCTAACTCTGAGCAGTCAGCAAACGATTGGCGCCAACAGCTTTTGCGCCACTAGGAATATCTTTGGTTACGACTGCATTCGCACCAATCATCGCGCCCGCGTTGGCGACCCCGCAGGGTCTACGTGTTGTAAAGCTTCCGAAATGGACGATGTTCATTATTTGCAAGAGTTGGCTGACACAAAATCTCTAATTCTTTCCGCAAAACGACCGGCATCATA
>JANRFH010000002.1:85698-136403 GCA_030725745.1 Akkermansiaceae bacterium | reverse complement strand
AAGGAACTTGCAATGGAGTCGATCCGTGACCTACCGGAAGACGCTTCTTGGGAGCAGATCGAGGAGCGTATCCATTTCCTCGCGGCCATCGAGGCTGCCCGTGAAGATGTGAAAAGTGAAAAAGTCATGCCACACTCAGAGGTCGCTGACTTTTTTAAGCCGCAGAATGAAACCGAATACCTCCTGCACTCATCCGCAAACGCCACCCGACTCGCCCAAGGAATCGGGGAACTCTAGCCCGGCAATGCGGTTGAGAACTTGTCATTTCCCTCATTTCCAGCTATCTATAGTAACCATGAACGTCGAAGAGATCCGCTCGGAAGCCCGACATTTACCCCGTTCGAAGCAGGGCGAACTTATAGCTAGGTTACTTGAGGATTTCGGCTCCCCTGAATACGATGTGAGCGATGCCGAGGTCACCCAGCGCATCCGGGAAACCTCCAGCGGCGAAGTGCAGGACATTTCACATGAAGAGCTGCTAGCCGGACTCAATCATCTTCGGACGAATTGAAACCGATCCGCTACCACCCGCAAGTTCAGCGGGATATCAATGAGGCAATGAAGTATTACTTTGAGAACGCCTCGGAATTCGTTGCCACACAGTTCTGGGACGAACTTTCGTCCGCCTTGGAAGCAATTCGTTCAACATCGGTCAGTCACCATTTCGATCCTTCGGGCTTGAGACGCCTGAACATGAACACATTTCCATTTAACATCCTGTATGAGGATCTGAACGACAGGGTGCGAGTGCAGGTAATCAGGCACAATGCCAGAAAGCCTGAATTCGGAACACGTCGCAAACGGGGATGAGATCGGGTTGGTAGGTTTCACCTTTCCCTTGCCATCCAACCACCCCCTCAACAAGACTCCCGCCAGCCATGCTGGACATCAGAATCATTCGGGAAAACGCAGAAGACGTAAAAACGCGCCTTAAAGCTCGCGGCGGCGACCATTGGAAGCTTATCGACGAAGTCCTCGCCTGCGATGAATCCCGCCGCGCCGCAGAAACATCCAAGCAGGAACTCCAAGCCAAGCGCAAGAGCACCTCCAAGCAGATCGGCCAACTGAAATCCAAGGGCGAAGACACCTCCCCCATTGAGGCCGAAGTCCGCGCCATCAACGAGGAGATCGCCAAGTTCGACACCCTCGCTGAAGAGACCACCGCCAAGCAAAACGACCTCCTCCTCAACATCCCCAACCTCCCCCACGAGGCCTGCCCCATTGGCGACAACGAGGACGCAAACCCCGTCATCCGCGAGTGGGGTGAAAAGCCAAATCTCACCGACCCGAAAGACCACGTCGACCTCGCCACCCAACACGGCCTCATCTCGTGGGAAGATGCCATCCGCCTCTCCGGCTCCGGCTTCGCGGTCTATCGCGGCAAAGGCGCACGCCTTGAGCGCGCCCTCATCAGCTTCCTACTAGATACCCAGTCGGACAACGGCTACGAGGAAGTCAACGTCCCCCACCTCGTCCTGCGTGAGTGCATGGAAGGCACCGGCCAGCTCCCGAAATTCGAGGACGACATGTACGGCACCGAGCCCGCCGAAAGCGATGGCCGCAACACCCTTTTCCTCGCCCCCACCGCAGAAGTCCCTGTGACGAACCTTTACCGCGATACGATCATCCCCGCCGCCGATCTGCCGGTGAAGATGGTCGCTTACACCCCGTGTTTCCGCCGCGAAGCCGGCTCCGCAGGCCGCGACAACAAGGGCATCATCCGCATGCACCAGTTCGACAAAGTCGAGCTCGTCCAGATCGTCGATCCTGAGACAGGCTTCGAAGTCCTTGAGCAACTCACCGGCCACGCCGAAAGCATCCTGCAGAAACTCGGTCTCCACTACCGCGTCATCGAGCTCTGCACCGGAGACGTCGGCCAATCCTCCGCCAAAACCTACGACATCGAAGTTTGGGCGCCCGGCCACGGGAAATACCTCGAAGTCTCCTCCTGTTCCTGCTTCGGCGACTACCAGGCACGCCGCATGAAAACGCGTTTCAAAGACGCCGAGGGCAAAAACCGTTTTCCACACACACTGAACGGCTCCGGCACAGCACTCCCGCGCCTCTACGTCGCCCTGCTAGAGCAATACCAGCAGCCGGATGGCTCAATTAAAATCCCCGAAGCCCTAGTCCCATACTTCGGCTCGACCAGCATTGGTTGATCGGGTTATAAATAGCGTCTCACATGCGTTTCCTGAAATCAGAAGCCGGAGCCATCATCCTATGGCTAGCGGTATCCCTACTGGCAGCCGCCCTGCTCACACCGTATCTATACGATGCAGGGAAAACGCTCGCTCATAACGCAGAAACCGCAGACTACCCCTCCATTATCGAATCCATCGCAGGCTCAGCAGGCCGCGCGGAGCCGGATCGATTTTTCAGCCGAGCACTTCTCATCGCTGGACTCGCACTCGTTCCCCTGCTTGCCCGGAGGATCAAAGCCATACCTCGCGATCCTGCCTCCATCGTCCCACCCAGCTCCCGTCTTCCATGGTCTCAGCGCCTCGCGCAACTTGGCACTGGCATCCTTATAGGTGCTGCTACGTTGGGAGCACTCGCCCTCATCCTACACCTCGCCGGAGCTGCCGACTCCAAGGATGAAACATTCTCCATCTCACGATTTTTCTCGAAAGCACTCATCCCTGCGCTCGGTGCCGGGGTAGTTGAAGAGCTCATTTTCCGCGGCCTCATCCTCGGCCTCTGGCTGCGCGCCAGCCCGGCCTTGACCGCATGGATCGGCAGCTCGCTATTTTTTGCCTTCGTGCATTTCCTCAAAGCGCCTCCCGGCATGGAAATCAGCGACCCACGCGCATGGCACGCCGGCCTCGAAATCCTCGGCAATGCCCTTGGCCATTTCGCCAATGCTAAATTCTTTGTCACAGAATTCACCACTCTCGCCGTCTTCGGCCTCATCCTCGCATGGTGCCGCTCGCGCACAAATGCACTCTGGTTCCCCATCGGGCTACATGCTGGACTCGTCCTCGCGCTCAAGACCTTCACGCTCACACGTGACACAAACACCCACTCACCGCTCTACCCTTGGTTCATCGGCACTGATCTGAAAACTGGCATCCTCCCCGTCGTCACTCTCGGCTTCAGCTTCGTTGCCTGCTTCTTTGTTGTCAGGCTTTTCGATAAGCCCACTGGCGAACACTAGCCGCGCATTACCGTCAGCACCGCCACCCGCTCGACTCCGACTTTTTTCAGAACCTTCGCACAGGCATCTACGGTGGATCCCGTAGTGAAAACATCGTCCACAAGAATCACTCCGGGCGTATCTGGCATCTTCATTTCCCGCCCCCACGGACGCCTCACCGCGAACGCGCCTTTGAGATTTTCCATGCGCTGCTTCCTGTTCAGGCGTGTCTGCGTCTCAGTCTTACGCACACGCTTCAGCAGCCGCTGCACCTCCAGCCCTGTCTCCTCAGCGATTGCCCGGCAGATCTCATCTGCCTGATTGAAATACCTCTCCCGCTGCCTGCTCCGGTGAAGCGGCACGGGCACCAATGGCCATTTCTCCTCCATAGCCACACCCAATCTCCTATCAGAAAAAGCCCCGACGGCCAATCTTCCCAAGGCACCTGCAAGATGCACTTCCCTGCCATATTTTAGACGGTGCACCAGATCCAGCACCCTCTCAGAACGCAGCATCGCCGCCCTCGCGAACTCAAAGTGAAACGAAACCTCCCGGCAGTTTGGGCAATCAAAAGCACCATCGATCTGCCCCTCGAAACCCTCACCACACATATCGCAGAATGGTGCCTCGATACGCAGCATTTTTCCGGAGCATTCTTCACAAAGCGCATCACCCCCGCCCAATCCACAACCGCAGATCTCGCACACCGGAGGATAAACCCAATCCAGCACCTCAATCCCTCGCTTCGCGTCCACTTGCATTCAGGTAGGTGAAAATATGAACCATCCCACCCACCGCGATTACCCCAAGGAACGGCGCAATCCCCTCATGCACCGATCCCGCCGAAACGAATGCCGCCAGCCTGTCCGGGATCTCCACCACATCCGTCGCTTTCGTAAAAAGCCTATCCGCCAGCAGCCACCCCATCAGCAACGAAGCCGGCAACCACACCGAAGCCGTCCGCCACCGCGCCCAGCCCAGCACACAACCAAAGGCAAACCACGGCACAAAAACCGTCACCACACGCATCGCCAGATCCCCCCCAGCCAGCAAAGTCCCCGTCAACTGCACCGCCGAAAGCATCTCCCCATCCAGAGCCTTCGCCACCGCGAAACCACTCATCAGGAAATGCACCATGCCAAACATCACCGCCGCCAGCGCAATCGCCGACCAAACTCCCATCGCCCTCAAGAAAATACCCAGCAAGACACAGCGGAAAAAGAATTCCATCACTACCGCCAGTGTCAGCGCCCAGCCGATGTCAAAAAACAACCCATGATGCCACTTGCCGTAATCCGCCGCCCAGCGAAATGAGCCAGCCTTGAGCAAGGCATACCCGATCAGCACAAAACACCCAAAGCTCAAGCAGAAGCCAGCTACCCCATGCAACGGCCCCCAACGGTTCGGCTCAATCGGTTGCCCACCGCCCGCACCGTGTGGCAAGCGCACCGACCATACCCGCTTCCCACCCCTCTCGTTGCCGAGCCTTAGCCATTCCATCAGCGGAAACAGCAGCAACAACGCCGCCAGCGGCCAGCACACCTTGAAAAAATCACCCAACTCCGCCGCCCCACACCACGCAGCCACCTTGTTCACCAACCCATTGAAGTCCTTCGTCGCAGAGAGTTCGGAAAGCGCCTTCCCCCCGTTGTAACAAACCGGCGTCGCCCACAACGCGATCACTAACGACCCGAATGCCCACACCCATACCTTAAAAACATCCGTTAGGGCGGAAACTCGCACACACACCTTATCCCACAACCCGCCACCCTTTGCAACCAAGCTAATACGACTAAAGTATCAATCCTTCGAAGACTTCGGATCCAGCGCATCACGCAATCCGTCACCCAAGAAGTTTAGCGCAAACAGAGTCGTCGCGAAAAACATAGAAGGAAAAAACAGCAGATACGGCGTGATCTCCATCCGGTCGGCACCTTCCTTGATCAGGATGCCCCACGATGAATTCGGCGGTTTCACTCCCAGCCCCAGGAATGAAAGCACACTCTCTAGCAGCATGATCCCCGGCACAGCAAGCGTCGTGTAAATGATCACGGGTCCGATAACATTCGGTAAAATATGGCGAAAAAGAATACGTGCCTGACTCAACCCCAACGACACCGCCGCCTCCACAAACTCCAGCTTCTTGATACTCATTACCTGCGCCCTTACGATGCGCGCAATCGTCAGCCACCCAATCGCCCCGATCGCGACAAACAGCGGAATCAGTGTCGAGATCGGTGCCACCCGATCTCGCGGCCATCCGGTCGTTTCAACAATCCAAGTTGTAAAATTCGCGGAAGGCTCGTCCGCCACCAGCGCAAAAAGAATCACCAGCACCAAGAACGGCAGAGCAAAGAGAATATCCACGAAACGCATCATCACCGAGTCCACCATCCCACCCACATATCCGGAAACTGCACCGTAAATCACACCGATCAGCACCGCCACCCCAGTCGCCACTAGCCCGACCAACAGTGACACCTGCCCGCCACTCAACACCCGCGAAAGCAAATCGCGCCCCAGTTGATCCGTGCCGAACCAATGCTGCCAGCTCGGCGGGGACATGGCATTCGCCAGATTGATCTCCGTCGGGCTTTTTACAACCGGCAGAAACGGCCCCACAAAACACACCAGCAGGATCACCACCAGAACAGCAAGACTCACCAGCGCCGCCTTATTCCGGGAAAGCCGGTGCCACGCATCGCTCCACAGAGAGCTGCCTTGTGTCTTTGCAATCGTTCCTGCCACACCGGGAAACTATACCCAGTGCCTCTTCCTTGAAGTTTAAAGTTTAAAATTTAAAGTTTCCCCCAGTGAAAGCCATTATCTTCGATCTCGACGGCACCCTCGTGGAGTCCCTCCCCGGCATTGCCGCGTCGCTCAACCGTGCCCTCGCCATGCACGGACTACCACAGCACGGCCATGCCGCCGTCCGTACCTTCATCGGAGATGGGGCGAAAATGCTCGTCCAACGTGCCGTTCCCACCGCCTCCACCGATGAAACACGCGCCAGCATCCTCAAGTTTTTCGCCGAAGACTATGCCGTCTCATGGCCCACCGGCACTTCCATCTTTCCCGGCATCTTAGAAGCCCTTGCCGATCTTTCTGCAAAAAACGTCCCCCTCGCCGTCCTCTCGAACAAACCCCACCCCTTCACCGTGGAGATCGTCGAAAAGCTTTTCCCGGCAAACACCTTCGCCGCCATCCTCGGCAACCGCGAAGGCCTCGCCCACAAGCCCGACCCCACCGGAGCACTGGAAATCGCCGCCACCCTCGCCCTCTCTCCGGAGCAATGCACCCTCGTCGGCGACTCCACCATGGATCTCGACACCGCGAAAAACGCTGGCATGAAATCCATCGCCGTCACCTGGGGCTACCACGACCGCGAACACCTCTCCTACGCAGATGCCATCGCGGATGATGCGGAGGAGCTCAATGCCCTACTGAATCACTAACGCGACATTATCCGCACACATCCTAAGTCTCTTATCCCGGCGGGATGACAGCAAGTAGCCGGGGGTCGAGCGCAGCGAACACCCCCGGTTCCATCATCCGAGATATTGCATCCCGAAGGGTATGCCAGCCCGCTGCGATCCCTTCTGGATCACTTGAAATTTTCCCAAGCGCTCCGGGGGTAGTCGCTTCGCGCAACCCCCGGCTACTTGCTGCGATCCTTTCAGGATCATAGGAAAATAGAGTAGAAGATTTTTAACCCACACTACGCACAAGGAAACAACCTTCCCCACCTTTCCCAGCCCACTCGCCATCCCGTACCAGCACCTGACCGCGCACGGTGACAAGCTCCGCACAGCCTTTTACCTTTTTGCCCTCGAAGGCGGAGTAGTCTGTCGCCATCGAGTGGGTTTTTACGGAAATCTCACCCCGATACTCCGGGTCCCAAAGCACCAGATCCGCATCGCTGCCGATCTGGATCGCGCCTTTCCTCGGATACAGCCCAAAGATCTTCGCCGCATTCGTGCTCGCGCATCGGACGAGAGTCTGAAGATCAATTTTCCCTTCACACACCCCGTCGGTGTAGAGCAGTTTCACCCGCTCCTCCACGCTTGGAATACCGTTTGGGATCAACGTGAAATTCCCCGGCTTACCCGTGGGGTTCATGCCCGCATCCAGAGCATTCTCCGGATGCCCCATACGCTTCTGGGTTTCAAAATCAAAGGGCGCATGATCGGTTCCGACAGTATCCACCGTTCCATCCGCGATTTTCTTCCAGAGAAAATCCCCGTGTTTCTTTTCACGGATCGGTGGCGACATCACAAACTTCGCCCCCTCAAAATCCGGGAGCTCCGCATACGAGCTGTCGAGCGTCAGATAAGGCGCCACCGTCTCGATGTGCGCCTTCACCCCGCGCTTCCGAGCCGCCTCGATCGCCTCGACTGCCGGAATACAACTCGTGTGAACCACATAAACCTCCGCACCAGTCGCCTCCGCAAAAGTCATCAGGTGGTGGCAGCCATCTGCCTCCACCGAAATTGGACGAGAGGGCTCGTGCCATTCGGGGCCAGTCTTGCCCTCAGCCACAAGTTTCTTCTGCCTCTCCGACACCAGATCAGCATTCTCGCAGTGTGCGGTAACGACCAACCCGCGATCGGCAGCAAAAGATAACGTCTTATAAAGCTCGTTGTCCTCGATTCCAAACGCTCCCTTGTAGGCGAGGAAGATTTTCAAAGAAGTCACCTTTTCTTCGCGCACAATGATGTCGAGCGCTTCGGCTGTCGTTTCATCGAAACGCGTCACGCCCATGTGAAAAGTATAGTCGCAGGAGGAAATCCCTGCCGCCTTGCTTTTCCAAAGCCGTATCGCCTCCAGAGGATCCTCGCACCTTGCCGGGCAACACATCTCGATCAAAGTCGTCGTCCCACCCATCAGCGCCGCCTTGCTTCCCGAGGCATAATCATCCTTCGAGAACGTCCCCATGAACGGCAGGTAAATGTGAACATGCGGATCGATGAAGCCGGGGAAAAGATATTTGCCCGTCGCATCAATCATCTCCGCATGCGGAGCAGAAAGCCCGGCACCGATTTCCTTGATAACTCCGTCTTCGGCAAGCACATCACCGGCGAAAGTCTCGTCGGCAGTGACAATGGTGGCGTTTTTGATGAGGAGTGGCATGTCTTAGATTTTTTAACCGCTAAGACGCAAAGGCGCAAAGCTGGGTTGTGAAAAATATTTCTCTATTTTCTCAAAAACTTATTCTTTCTAGCTTCGCGCCTTTGCGTCTTAGCGGTTAAAATTTCTACTTAGCCCAGATCTCCCCATCCCCGAAGCCAAACCACCGCGTCGTCGTAGTCTTACGCTGGGTGTAGAATTCCACACCTTCTTTCCCTTGGATATGGAGATCACCGAAGAATGAATCATTCCAACCTGTGAAAGGGAAATACGCCAACGGCGCAGGAACACCCACATTGATACCCACCATACCAGCACTCACCTTGCGGCGGAATTCACGGGCTGCCTTGCCCGAGTTGGTGAAAATCGCTGCTCCGTTACCAAATGCCTGCCGGTTCGCCTTTTCGATGGCCTCGTCGAGAGTCTTCGCACGCAGCACTGCAAGCACGGGGCCGAAGACTTCTGTTTCCATGATCGGATTCGATTCCTCCACGTGATCGATGAGCGTGGGGCCGAGGAAAAATCCTTCCGGAGCCTCATTCACCTTCACCGGGCGACCATCTGAAAGCACTTTGGCACCCGCACGTTCGCCCGCATCAATGATGCCCGCGACCTTGCTGCGGTGCTCAGCGGAAATAACCGCCCCCATGTCTGGCTGGGAGTCCACGGTATCGGTCGTCCCCGTTTTCATGGAGCTCACCAGATCTGCCAGTGCAGGGAGAAGCCTCTCACCCGCCTCACCTACGGCAACTGCCGTAGAACCCGCCATGCACCTTTCTCCAGCACAGCCGAAAGCGCCGTCCTTCACCGCCTCGACGGTGCGGTCGATGTCTGCATCCGGCATGAGGATGATGAAATTCTTCGCACCACCCGCCGCCTGCACACGCTTGCCATTTAGCGTACCCTTGCGATGAATTTCGCGAGCTACCGGGGTGGAGCCTACGAAGCTGATCGCCTTAACATCCGGGTGCTCCAAGATCGCATCCACACACTCGCGCCCGCCGTGCACGATGTTCATCACACCCGGCGGCAGGCCTGCTTTTTCAAGGATCGCCACCACGCGCTGCATGGTGAGCGGCACTTTCTCGCTGGGCTTGAGGACAAAGGTATTTCCACAAGCAATGGCCAGTGGCCACATCCACATCGGGACGAGCGCGGGGAAATTGAAAGGGCAGATGCCAGCCACCACACCGAGCGGGTGGCGATCCGTATGGCAATCGATTCCACGCGCGATGTTCTCCAAGCTCTCGCCCATCAGCAGGGTCGGGACGCCGCACGCATACTCGACGACTTCGATGCCACGCCGCAAATCACCACGCGCTTCGGAAAGTGTTTTTCCATGCTCCGTCGCAATGCCGAGGCAGAGTTCGTCGAACGCATCTTCAAGCATGATCTTAGCACGAAATAACACTTGGGCTCGTTCGTTCGGAGGAGTGTCGCCCCAATCTGGGAAGGCTTTAAGAGCGGAAGCAACGACGGCATCAACCTCTACTTTTCCGCACATCGGCACACCGGCGATGACCGATCCGCGCGATGGATTGTAAACATTGGAAGTTTCTTTTCCGGAAGGTGTTACCCATTTTCCATCTAGGTAATTCGGGCATAGGGGTGTGGAGGAGTCACTCATGGTTGCGGAGATTCAGGTTTTGGCACATAAGGAGCTTGGGCTAGCGTTTGCCATGCCACTTAAAGCACCTGTAACCCACACAGCGTAAACCCGCGAGCCATGACTACACCATCTCAAACACTCGATCCGCAAAGAACCATCGCAGAGCTGAAAAATTTGCGGGAAATTACCGGTGACGAAAACGGTGCACAGCGCGTCGCTTTTACGGAAACATGGGCCAAAGCGCGAAATTGGCTCAAGGCTATCATGTCCGAACTGCCTGTGAGCGAAACGACCGATGCTGCGGGAAACCTCTGGTTCACCCTGCCCGGCGAATCAGAAAAATGCCTTATCATCGGAGGCCACATGGATTCCGTGCCGAACGGCGGCTGGCTCGATGGCTGCCTCAACGTCATGGCAGGGGTAGAAATTCTCCGACGCCTCAACGCCCAATACAAGGGCAAGCCTCCGGTGACGATACGCGTGGTCGATTGGGCGGATGAGGAAGGCGCGCGCTTTGGCAAAAGCCTTTTCGGCTCCTCCGCTTTCTCGGGAAACCTCAACATGGAGGAAGCCCGCGGCCTGACTGACAAGGACGGCATTTCACTGGTCGATGCCCTCGCGGAGTTCGGTATCGATTTCGAAAACGTCAAACAGGCAACCGCAGAACAGGCGAACGCTGCCGCGTATCTCGAACTCCACATCGAGCAAGGGCCCGTGCTGCTAGATCTCGATCTGCCGCTGGCTGTTGTCCTCGGAACGTGCGGTGTCGAAAGGCACAGAATCACCTTCCACGGCCAGGCCGCGCACTCGGGAAGCACCCCCATGGATCGCAGGCAGGATGCATTTCTCGCAGCAGCGAGAATGGCTCCTGAAATCTACGAAATCACACGCCGCAATGGAGGCGTCTGCACCATCGGCTCCTGTAAAACCAAGCCGGGGATCGTGACGAGCGTCGTCGCCGAATGCGAGATCACACTGGATCAAAGGCACATTGATGCAGAGTCTCTAAAGCAAATGCTCTATGAGGCTGATGATGCCAGTATGCGGTTTTCCGGAGAAGCTGGCTGCGAAGTTTCCTGGGAACGTATTTGGCAGATCGCTCCGGAGCCGTTTCACCCGGAGCTGATTGATCATTGCGGGCAAGCCATTCACGAAACGTGCGGTGTCGTCCACCGCATGCCGTCCGGCCCGCTGCATGATGCGGCAGAAGTTTCCCTAGCCGGCATCCCGACCGTGATGATGTTCGTGCAGAGCCTGCACGGTATCAGCCACAACAAGATCGAGGATACCAAGGAAGAGCACATCGCCCAATCCGTCGTCGCCATGGACAAGCTCGCCGACAAGACCATTGCCTGGATCTTGTCACACTAGCCTACCTCGAAAGCGCGTCGGACTGCTTGACGAAGTCGTCGCCGTCCCACTCCGCGTCGTTCTTTACCATGGCTGCTTCTTTTTCCGCAGCTTGCTTGGCCTTGCGCTCAGCCTGCATGCGCACGAGCTCGGTATGGCTGGTAAAATACGGAAGGCTCGCGCCCTTGAAATCATCGATGGTTTCGAAGCCTTTGCCTTCCATGAACTCAAGGAGCTCGTCGCAAAGCCCCTGCACCATTCCGTAGCCGAATTTCATCACGCCAGTGCAGACCTGAACCGTATCACTGCCGAGTAGGATGAACTGGGCGGCGTCCGCTCCCGTTTCCACCCCACCTAGGCCGGAGAGTGAACGACCGGGGAAATCCTTTTTGATGAGTTGGGCGACCTCCATGCACATGCGGAGGGCAATAGGCTTCACGGCCTTCGAGGAATATCCGCCGGGAGTCGTGTAGCCCTCAACACTTGGCTCGGGGCGGAGCGTATCGAGATTCACACCGATCACACTGCGTATGGTATTGATTGCCGAAATCCCGTGGCACCCAGCACGCAATGCGGCGGCGCTCGGCTCCTCAATGTGTGTGATATTCGGCGTCATTTTCGCCCAAGCAGGTATTTTAGAAACGCCCATGACCCATCCGCAGACCTCTTCCAGCATCTCGGGATCTTGCCCCATTGCAGCACCCATTTTTCGCTCAGGCATGCCGTGTGGGCAGGAGAAATTCAGTTCAAAAGCGTCCACCCCAGCATCTTGGCAGCGCTCGATCAGCTCGCACCAGCCGTCCTTGTTGTATTCCTCCATCACTGAGGCGATGAGAATACCGTCCGGATGCGCGTCCTTCGCCTCTTTGAATTCATCGATCCAAGTTTCCAGCTTCCGATCACTGATTAGCTCGATGTTTTCCCAGCCGATGACTTCCTTGCCGTCGTTTGCATGGAGCTTGCCATAGCGAGGACTGACGTTGATGACCTTTGAGCTATCGAGGCTGACCGTTTTCGCGATGACTCCGCCCCATCCTTCTTTAAAGGCACGCTTGATCACCTTTACGTTCGTCCCCGGAGGCCCCGATCCGATGACAAATGGGTTCTTAAAGTTCAGGCCGTCAACGGTGGTTGCTAAAGTGCTCATGATTTTTCCAATGATGGTGGGTAAAGGGCATTTGTAGCTTAATTCATGCCCATTGCGAAGCGTTCTTTCATTCCAGCAAGACTTGCAGACATCAGCACTGTGGCGATAGTTGCCACTTCAGATATGAAATTCGCCGCACTTTTCACACACCTCTTCGCATGGCTGTTTTTGCAAACAGCTTCCGCACACCAAGTCGATACGGTCGAGCTTGAGCTGCTCCGCACCGATGGCAAATGGAAACTCGAAGGCCTGCTCGACATCGCCTACATGATGCCGGAATCGCGCGGCGTGGAGGGTGCCCCGCCACTTTTCAGAAAAGATGTGATGGCAGCACCTGAGCAGGAGCACGATCGCATAGTCCAGACTACCGAGCACACCATGCGGCAGCTACTAAAGCTCCAGTATAACGGCAAGGAACTGAAGTGGGACATACGCTTTCCAGATTTCGAGGAGGAACCTCTCGTCCTGCCGCCCGAAGAAGGCGGCTGGGCGCTGATGAAAGCGGAAATCACCGTCGATCAACAGACGGGGCCGGGGGAATTCACCGCCTCCTGGCACGATAACCTAGAATCCACGCTAATCGTCATCATCGAGGAGGGCGAAAATATCGGTCTGCTGAGCATTTCATCCGACATGTCGGACACCTTGCTGAAAGTGAGCGCGCCTGCTCCAGGTGAAACCGAAATTGTAGCTACAACTCCAACCCGATCCTCACAGGCAGAGAGCTGGATCATCTTGGGATTTGGCCATGTGATTTCTCATGATTTCTTCCAAGCCATTTTAGAGCTTCGCGCGCCGGAAGGCCTCGACCACCTACTTTTCATTTTGGGATTATTTCTCCTCGCTCCCAAGTGGAAGCCGCTCATGGGGCAATCACTTCTGTTTACGGTCGCCCACTCAATCACTCTCGCCCTAGCGATTTTTGGAATGATCACCCTGCCGTCCAGGCTCATCGAGATCCTCATCGCCGCCAGTATTGCATGGATCGGCATCGAGAATCTGCTGGTGAAAAAACTCAAGCCATCAAGGCTGATTCTGGTTTTTGCGTTCGGATTACTTCACGGCATGGGCTTTGCCAGCATGCTCCGTGACAAATTAGGTGATTTGTCCGGAAAGCAAGTCGCCCTGCCCCTCGTAGGCTTCAATGTCGGAGTCGAGCTAGCACAGATCACCGTGCTCGCCTGCGCTTTCCTGATACTGCTTCCGCTGAAAAAATACACGAAGCACGTTCAGACGGTCGGTTCCGTTATCGTTGCGCTCGCAGGGCTTTTCTGGATGTTCGAGAGGATTTTCGCCTGAAACTGATAGATCGGAATTGAAGCTAAACCCAACTGGTGCAGGATCGATAGTAGGATGAGTGAAGCCAAAGGAATGCTAGTCGCCGCGCCCGAACGCTGGGACGAGGCTTGCTTCTCTGTGCCTGCAGTGCGAGCGCTGATCAGCTCTGGCCTCGCCACCGGACTACTCTGCCGTGAGGAGCAATCGGTGTTTTGGAAAACCGTCACACACCTGCCACAAATCCATTTCACAGCACGATCAAAGGCCGGGAAATTGGCCGCGGAAATTGGCAAAGGCTGGGACGCATCCGTCGTATGGGAAGAAGGCACAGCAGCCAGCGCCCTTGCTAAAAGCGGGATTGAAAAGCGGCTCGGCCCCGATGAAGGAAAGCTCGGCAAACTGCTCACCCACCCACTCGCCGCGAAGGAATCACCGACCGAACACCGCGTCCGCATGTACATCAATGCCTGTGTGCAAATGGGCATAGAGGTGAACAAGCCCGAGTATTTCATGGCCGCCCCACTGGGTATACCCGCCGAGCCTAACACCGTGCTCCTCTGCCCGGGATCGGATTTCGGAGCCAGCCACGAGTGGCCGCTGGATCGGTGGCAGGAACTGGCGGAAGCACTTTTGGAAAAAGGCAAAAGGATCACCGTCGCCGGAGTCGTGGGCGGACGCAAACTCGGCAAAGTCCTCGCCGGAAGGCTCGGTGGCGATGCAGAGTTTTTCCATGCGGCCCCCTTAGAGGCGATGCTGCCCCTGCTCGCCGTGCATCAACTCATCATCGCGGCAGATGGCTCGCTGCCGCACCTCGCCGCACATGCGGGATCCACGTGTGTGACTCTTTTCGGGCCCAACGATGCAGTCTGGAAAAGACCTCTAGGAAAACGTCATGTCGTGGTAAAACGTCATGTCGAGTGCGCACCCTGCCTTTCACCGAAGTGCCTGCTCGATGGCCGCTGCCAGACAGAGCTAGAGGTCGAGCGTGTCCTAGCCGCGATCCCCGGTAGCTTCTGAGAAGCCTATCCCTTGATCAGCATACGCGCGCCGAAAACCACTAGCACGACACCGAACGTGCGGGTCAATGTCTGGTTAGAAAGATTTCTCATCAAATCTGTTCCGAACCATGCCGTCAAAGCCGAGGCGATACCTACAGCCGCGACGATTTTCCAATCGATGAGATTCCCGGCGCGGGCATTATTGATCGTCGAAGAAAGTGCCGTGATGATGATGATCGCCAGCGAGGTCGCTACCGCCTGTTTCTGGCCGAAGCCAAGGATCGAGACGAAGGCTGGCACCATCACAATACCGCCGCCGACTCCGCAAAGCGCGCCGAGAAGACCTGCCACAAGCCCTATGACTATCGAAAGAAGAATGATTTTCATCCGCAGTCAGTAGAAGATTTTCACGTAACTTGATCAACCTCCAATACCATTCCTGGCTCACATGAAGAGCCGCCCAAGTGACGGAGTATTCATTTTTGCCGCCTCATAAAGCACAATACGTATGCGCTCGATCAAGCGGCGGGCGGCGAGGCTGTCTCGGCAAAGTGCACGGATGACCATGACCTCCCCGCCTTCGAGAAGGCCGTGGCCTAAGTAAGTGTCTTCGTTTCCGAGGGCGTCCACTTCTGCTGTTGGAAAATTTCTGAGCATTTCCCCGGCGACGTAGATGGAAACATAATGCCCCGCCTCGAACATCGCAGTGATCCCCTCGAGACCCTCGCCGGACATGTCGTAACGCTCGCGGGCGAGAAGCTTCCCTTCCAGCCGTAAGTCAAACTCCCACCTGAGGTTTTCGTATTGGAAAATTTCCCCCCTCGCCACGCGCCCTGGTGAGATCCAATCGATGAACAACAAACCAGCGCCTGGCTGGAGATCCACACGGGTCTTTTGAATGTAACGCGCACCTTGGTGAGGGATGAAAACCTCTGGTATCCATTCAAGAAATCCCTCCGTTTCCACCGAAAATTTCTGCTCACACAGCGCGTCCATCCCGGAGCGTGTACGAAAAACTCGCGAAGAACTCGGCGTGCTCAGAGCTAATGCCGCGCCTTGGCCAATGGTCACCTCACTTACGATTTTGTCTCCATCGAAGAATCCGGCAGTGGGGTTCACAACGGTTAGGACGAGTATTTTCCCGTCGTCTGAGAGGTGAGCTTTGCTGAGGTGGATGGGCACTTCGAAGCTCTGCTCGGAAAGATATGGCGCGCCGTCCGCACCGACATCACAACGCAGCTGTAAGTGGCCGCTCAGGGAATTTCCTGTCATAGCCTCCATCAGATGAAGAGGTATTCGTGCTTTAGCCAGGCTAGGAGTTTATCTTTTCCAATCTCCGATTTTAGATCCGCAAAGACGACAGGACGCTCGCCTCGCTGCGTTTTTGAATCGCGTGCCATCACATCGAGATCAGCACCGACATAGGGGGCGAGCTCAATCTTGTTGATAAGCAGCAAATCGCTGGTGCGAATGGCGGGGCCGCCTTTTCGGGGTATCTTATCGCCCTCCGCGACATCGATTACGTAGATGTAGGCATCGACGAGCTCCGGTGAAAACGTCGCGGAGAGGTTATCCCCGCCGCTCTCGATGAGGATGAGTTCGAGATCTGGGTGGCGCGTTTCGAGATCAGTTACAGCAGCCATGTTCATGCTCGTGTCGTCACGAATCGCGGTGTGAGGGCAGCCGCCAGTTTCCACACCGATCACACGGTCGGCGGGGAGCACGTTAGCACGTAGGAGAAACTCGGCATCCTCACGGGTGTAGATGTCGTTCGTGATAACGGCGAGTGAGATCTCATCTTTAAGCCACTGGCTGAGACGTAGCACGCACATGGTTTTCCCCGAGCCTACGGGGCCGCCTACTCCGAGACGGAACGGGCGTTTTTTCGTTTCAGGAGATGAAGAGTCGTTCATTGGAGTGGGCGTGTTTGAGGGAAGCAATTTCTAGAAGTGGGTTAAAAAATCCGTCGGGTTCAACTTTGAGGGAAGCATCCACCTCGGAGCCAAGCTGGATGAGAACGCGGTTTAGGATAGTCTGGCAGGCGATTTGTCCGATGCGCATGAGCTTCATGGAAGCAGCCGTGCCAGAGACAATTGCTTGGAAAGCGAAGGCGCGCGCTGCATCAGGAGCCGGTATGTTGCGGAGTTCGATAGCGGTGACGGCGAGATGGTGTGCTCGCGGATTGGTCTTTCGGAAATCTGAGATGAACACGGAATTATCCAATTCACATAGCAGTCCAAGCCGCTGGGAACCGACACGACGGCTTGCATCTCGCAACTCCGGAGCGATGCGCCATGCATCCAGCTCCGCATCGATCTTACGCAATAAATCGGAATCACCTTCCGAAGCCGCGCGGTGGGCTTTCTTGAAAAACGGAAGTTCAAAACGCAACAGCGCAGGAACAACCTGCTTCATGAGAAAGCGCTCTAGGCTTTCCGGATCTTTGACAACTCCCACCCTTACCAACTCCTCCAAGCCATACGAATGCGCGTAGCCGCCGGATGGGTAGCCGGTATCGTTTGACTGCAGTAGCCAGAGCAAAGGATCGGGCGGATTTTTAACCGCAGAGAGCGCAGAGGACACAGAGGAAGAGTCTTTTTGAAGTTTGAGATTTGGAATTTGAATTTTCAATGCGCCATCACCTTCATGGGGGTGAAGAGGACTTCGGGTTCGGAAAATGGCCAGCCCTCGCGCTCGAGCAGCTGTTTCATCGCATCATCATGAAGAATGCGGAGAGAGCCATCCATGACCTGTGCCGGGAGGTGCAAGTTTCCGACTTTCCAGCCGATTAATGCTCCTTCCTCGGGATTTGAAAACGGAACCTCATAGACCTTCTCCGGAAGCTGGCGGACGATGTAGTCATTTTCCAAACTCTGAAAAATCACGCATCCATCAGTGAGTCTGCTCTCAAGATCGAAACCAAAATCCGTACCATCAGAAGCCGTCCCACGCCACCTACGCTTCAAGAATTTTCGTCGTTCGACTGCTAGCTCAATTCTGTGTTCTGGAAGCTTGTCAGACTCCGGCGCGACCATCCTTTCGATCAGATGCATGATCAGAAAAGAAAGTATCGCTGTGCCATCGGCAAGACGGAAAGAGGCTCGCAGCGCAGCTCACGACCATCGGCGACGACGCTGTAGGTCTCGGGATCAACGGTGATTTTCGGCAATGCTGCGTTGTATGCGAGATCGTGCTTGGTGACGGCGCGGCAGCCTTTCACCGCAGAGAGTCTTTTCTGCAAACCGAGGTAATCCAAGCCACCGGACTCGAGCGAGATAGCGCTGACGAAAGTTAGTGATGTCGTTGCAATGGAACGCCCAAAGGCACCAAACTGAGGGCGGTAGATCGTCGGTTGGGGAGTCGGGATCGAGGCATTTGGGTCTCCCATATTCGCCCACGCGATGAAACCTCCCTTGATGATAGTCTCTGGCTTCACTCCGAAAAAGGCGGGCTTCCAAATGACAATGTCCGCCAGTTTCCCTACCTCAAGACTGCCCACTTCATGAGCGATGCCATGAGTAGTGGCGGGGCAAATTGTGTATTTCGAGACATAGCGAAGAGCTCGGAAATTATCGGCTGCGGGATGCGTTTCATCCTCCAGCTTGCCGAACTGCACCTTCATCTTATGCGCCGTCTGCCAAGTGCGGGTGATGACCTCGCCCACCCTTCCCATCGCTTGGCTGTCACTGGACATCATAGAGATCGCACCCATGTCGTGCAGTAGGTCTTCCGCAGCGATGGTCTCTGGACGAATGCGGCTTTCGGCAAAAGCAACATCCTCTGGAATGCGTGAATCGAGGTGATGGCAAACCATCAGCATGTCGAGATGCTCTGCGATGGTGTTGGTTGTAAAAGGACGAGTTGGATTCGTGGAGGAGGGCAGCACGTTTGCTTCACCGCAGACACGGATGATATCCGGCGCATGACCTCCGCCCGCGCCTTCTGAGTGGTAGGTATGGATCGTCCTACCAGCGAATGCATCGAGAGTGCTTTCGAGAAAGCCCGCTTCGTTGAGAGTATCGGTATGGATCGCCACCTGCACATCGAGCTCGTCAGCTACGGTGAGACAGGAATCGATAGCAGCGGGAGTCGTCCCCCAGTCCTCGTGTAGCTTCAGCCCCATCGCACCAGCCATCACCTGTTCGCGCAGAGGCTCGTGAGTGGAGCAGTTACCTTTTCCGAGAAATCCGAGATTCATCGGGAAAGCCTCTGCCGCCTCTAGCATACGGTGAATATTCCATTTCCCGGGCGTACAAGTCGTCGCGTATGTGCCGTGTGCGGGTCCCGTGCCGCCACCTAGCATCGTGGTTACGCCGCTGGCTATGGCGTGTTCGATCTGCTGCGGGCAGATGAAATGGATATGTGAATCGATCGCGCCCGCCGTAACGATGCAGCCTTCCGCCGCAATGACCTCGGTCGCAGCTCCTATGGTCATGGTAATTCCATCCTGAAGCAACGGATTACCCGCATGGCCTACGCCAACGATTCGCCCGCCCTTGATGCCGATGTCCGCCTTGATCACCCCGTGCGCGGAATCGAGGATGAGGGCGTTGGTGATGACTAGGTCTAGCGAGTCCGCATCAAGCGCCAACGGGGATTGCGCCATGCCGTCGCGGATGACTTTTCCTCCGCCAAATTTCACCTCATTTCCGTAGCCGCCAGCTTCAGTAATGAGATCGCGCTCCACTTCGATGAAAAGCTCGGTATCAGCCAAGCGAACTTGATCCCCGACCGTGGGGCCGAAGGTGCCTGCATAATTTTTCCGCGTCTGTTTCATCCTTCAAAGTTTCCCGTTGATGCGACCATTGAAGCCATGGAGTTCACGTTCCCCGGCAAAAGCCACCAGATGAACCTCACGAGTATCACCCGGCTCGAAACGCACCGCAGTGCCTGCGGGAATATCCAGCCGAAATCCAACCGCAGTAGCCCTGTCGAAATCCAGTTCGGAATTCACCTCCGCGAAGTGGAAGTGACTACCAACTTGCACCGGCCTGTCACCACGGTTCGCGACGACCATAGCGAGTTTTTCCAAGCCTACATTTAGCTCTATATCGGGCGCACCTGCTGGGGTGATGATTTCTCCGGGTATCATCGTATGGGATCGTGAACGGTTACGAGCTTCGTGCCATCGGGGAAAGTAGCCTCCACTTGCACGTCATGAATCATCTCTGGAACGCCTTCCATCACTTTGTCGCGAGAAAGCAGGGTAGTGCCGTAGCTCATGAGTTCGGAAACAGTTTTCCCATCACGTGCACCTTCGAGGATTTCCGCAGTGATGAATGCCACCGCTTCAGGATGGTTGAGCTTCAGCCCGCGATCCATGCGCCTACGGGCGAGATCCGCCGCTACGACGATGAGCAGTTTTTCCTGCTCCCTTGGGCTTAGATGCATGGCGTAATCGGTAAATCAGTGCTTCTGGGTCACATCCACCCAGATGCCCCCTTCTTTTTGGAAAAAGGCGTAGCCAATGGATGCTGCAATGACTGTAAGGACAAGTATTCCACCAATATCAAAATTTCGCGAAGAGGCTGGCTCGGTCAAGGATACCTGATCAAACTCATCCACTTCATCTGGATGATAATGCCCCGGTGCGCCGGGATGAGCCTGCGCCAAAGCGCCGGATCCAAGAAAAATCGCGAGAGCAGCTGTAAGGATGTGTCGTTGCGCTTTCATATATGTCTGACTTTACAACTCACATTTAGCAAACGCCGTGCCACAAAAATAAAACCCCGGATCCCATGAGGAACCCGGGGTCTGGAGGAAAGCGAAAGGCTTACTTGTAGGTGCCCTTCAGGAAAGGCTCGCCGACAACGTCTTTGTATTCCTTGATAATCTTGAACTGACCGTTTGCACGGGTCTCACCGATGAAGACGTTCTTCGTGAGGTGATGGTTTTCTTGGCTGGTCACTGTGCCACCAGGGCCATCGAAGCTTATACCCTTCTTGAGTTCAGCCATAACTTTTTCAGGCTCAAAACTTCCTGCTTGTTCAACAGCTGCCTTCCAGAGGTAGACGCCAACATAGGAGAGAACCATAGGAGAGCATGTCACACGATCATCTTTCACAATGCCCGGAACGTCTGACTTCTCAAGCCATGCCATGAAATTATCAACGAATTTCTCGTTAGCTTCAGATTTGATCGATTGGAAGTAAGTCCAGCAACCAAGCTGACCCACAAGTTGGTCAGCAGGAAGTCCACGGAACTCATCCTCGGAGATAGAGAAGCTCACAACAGGGCAAGTCTCTGCATCCAGACCAGAGGCCGCATACTCCTTGAAGAAAGGAACGTTGGTATCACCATTGAGCGTATTGATCACGCAGGCATCACCGGAAGCAGCGAACTGCTTGATTTCCGAAATGATCTGCTGGTAATCGGTATGGCCGAACGGGGTGTATTTCCCTGCTGAAATGATGTTTCCCTCATCATCCTTCGTGAAACCACCACCAATATTTTCAATCGGAACTCCTTTGCTAAGGAGATACTCAAGAAGAACAAGGTTGGTTGTTTGAGGATAGACGTAGTCCGTACCGAGGAGATAGAATTTCTTCTTACCTTCTTCGAGCATGTAATCAACCGCAGGAGTTGCCTGCTGGTTAACGGCCTCAGCTGTGTAGAAAATGTTCGGAGACATTTCCTCACCCTCGTATTGAACAGGGTAGAAAAGGAGTCCTCCTTTTTCTTCGTAAACAGGAAGAACCGATTGGCGGCTGACAGATGTCCAGCAGCCGAAGGTGACCGCGGCTTTGTCTTGGTCGAGGAGCTGCTTGGCTTTTTCCGCAAAGAGAGGCCAGTCCGAAGCACCATCGACAACGACAGGCTCGATCATTTTGCCCATCACGCCACCGCTGGCATTGATTTCATCGAAAGTGAAAAGGAGGATGTCGCGGAGCGAGGTTTCGCTAATCGCCATTGTTCCACTGAGGGAATGGAGGACGCCGACTTTGACAGTTTCTTCTGCCTTGGAGAGCGGCAGGATCATTGCAGTAGCAGCAAGAGCTGATGTTAGAATTCGTTTCATAGTTATTTATGGGGGAAATATATTTAAAAGTAAGGCTGCCAACGGAAGGGCTCTTGTCGAAAAAACGAGTCGAACCCTTCCGCAAGCAACCTAACAACAGGAGGAGATCTAAAAATTAGAAGGAAAGGCCGAGACCAACGTTTGCAGTGAGGAAATCACCCTTAGCGCGACCCGGGATGACGTCCCGATCGGTTACGTAATAGGTAAGTCCACCATGCAGATCCCAATCACCGTAGGCTTCGCCAACCACGGTGGAGAGAGGAACTGAAAATCCGACTCCGAAACTTGCGTAGCCGATACCACTGTCGGCTCCACCAGCAGCTATTGGACCCGTGCCGTGGAAACCTTCATCCGTGAAGTATGCGATGCTGAATGGGAAGGAGATCGAAACAGGCCCTGCTTCGATGCCATGCTCAAGCCCAAGGACAAGAACCGTTCCGGTGTCCCCACCAGAAGCGCCTGAATCTAGACGATTGTGAATCACAAGAGATGGGGAGAGAAAAGTATCATAACCGATAGAGATATCGAGAATCTCTTCTGTAGTACCACCATACATCCAGGCTTGATATGTGACACCAAGACTGACTGGACCGAAGTCCTTGGAAAGACCAGCCCAGACATCAATTTCCTGAATACGCCCACCGAGGGTACTCTGAGCCTTGCTGTTGACATCCCACCAAGTTCCCAGGGTGAAAGTTACATCTCCAGGAAGAGCAAATGCAAGCTCCAGGGAAGGATTGAATGTAGGATCACTCATTGAATCTCCATCATTCCAAACGTCAACGCCGTAGGAAACGAAGTGGGAGTTGAAATCAAGGCTCAGGGAGCCTGAGACGACGTCTTCGGTAGCAACTTCCATCTCAGGAGCCGGTTCTACTTCGATAGGACCAGCGAGCGCGATACCACTGCCTAGTCCTGTCGCAAGAACGGCAGATTGGATGAGGGTGCGTTGATATTTATTTTTCATTGTTTATCGTGTGTTGTTTATCGTGTGTTGTGTGGGCCAATCATATTTGACGAACCCGGATAAGTTTAGCGCATTCCGTACCACTCAACCTAAATGGCAAAATATACCATGAATACCGTAATGCACCATTACCGGAATACATGAATCCTATTCATAGCCATCCAAGCACAATGAATTCTTGTGTCGCTTCGCATGCACCAAAAGGAAACCGGAGCCCTACTCAAACGGTAAGAAACTCCTTCACGATCCCGTCGCTCAGATCACCCATTTGACCGGAGGCGCATACTGAGCCCCGATCAAGAATTGCGAAATCATCGCCAAGCTCACGGCAGAAATCAAGATACTGCTCAACCAGTAGTATCGCCATTTTCCCTTCTTCGCGGAGCATTTTGATAGCATCCCCGATCTGGTCAATGATGTTTGGCTGAATACCTTCGGTAGGCTCGTCGAGGATGAGGAGCTTCGGCTTTGTAAGCAGCGCACGACTGATCGCGAGCTGCTGCTGCTGACCACCTGAAAGCATGCCACCCTTGCGGTTTAGGAATTCTCGAATGATCGGAAACAGGGTAAAGACGCGATCAATCTCTTCCTTGTCTTTTTTCGCTCCGCGAGCCTTGAGGCCAATGTAGAGATTCTCTTCGACACTCAGATGAGGAAAAATGTCGCGTCCCTGCGGGACGTAAGCAAGGCCAGCGCGCGCGCGCAACGCTGTCGGCATGCGGTGGATCTTCTCACCGTCTAGCGTGATTGTCCCAGAGTCTAACGGGAGCAGTCCCATCAACGCCTTGAGCGTAGTGCTCTTGCCGACACCATTCCTTCCCATGAGGCAGAAGACGGATTTTTCACGGATTCCAAATCCCACCCCACGCAGGATAGTGCTGCCTCCGATTGAGACGCGCATATTATCTACTAGGATCTTTTCTGAAGTTGGAGTGGCTACGGACATGGCAATCAGGCGGCTTTGGATTTACGGCCGAGATAAACTTCGAGAACCCGTTCGTCTGATTGAACCTTGTCCACCGGCCCTTCGCAGAGGACATGCCCATGGTGAAGCACGGTGACTTTCCTGCCCTGTGAAATCTGACGGACGAACTCCATGTCGTGCTCAATGACGACGATGGTGTGCTTGCCCGCGAGTGAGAGCAGGAGTTCGCCGGTGCGGTAAGTTTCCTCATCTGTCATACCGGCTGCTGGCTCATCGACGAGAAGGAGGCGAGCCTCTTGGGCTAGAAGCATTCCGATCTCTAGCCATTGTTTTTGACCGTGCGCAAGCTCGCCAGCCTTGCGGTAGGCATGGGTGCTCAGCTTGATCGTTTCAAGAATCTCGGCGAGCCGCTCCTTCTGAGGATCGAGGATTTTTCCGAAAAGGCTGTGCCAGATACTTCGCGGCCCGGCCATTGATAGGATGAGGTTTTCCATGACCGTGTGGTCTCCGTAAACCGTTGGCGTTTGGAATTTGCGCCCGATGCCGTGGCGGTAGATCTCGTATTCGTTGAGCTTTAGTAGGTCGTGGTCAGCATCCCATACCAAGGTTCCGGTATCCGGTTGAGTACGTCCGGTGATGATGTCGAGGAATGTAGTTTTGCCTGCACCGTTGGGGCCGATGACCGTGCGAAGTTCGCCCTCGTCGAGGTAAAAATTCAGATCGTTGATGGCCTTGAAGCCGTCGAAGGATTTGTTCAGCCCCTCGGCAGCAAGAAGGTAAGGCTTTTGAAATGGATCCTGTTTCATGATTCGTTAATTTCCCCTTCGGATTCAGGAACGTCGGATTCCTTTTTGTTCTCCCGCCTATTCTTTGACTTCGCCATCCAATCGCGGATCTGGCCGGGTATGCCGACGATGCCCTTTGGCATGAACATGACCACGAGGACGAAGGCACCGCCGAGAATCAAAAGCCACATATCGGGATAAGCGCGAGTCGCCCAGCTCTTCAGGGCATTTACACCAACAGCACCAACTACTGGCCCCACGAGTGTCCCGCGACCTCCGAGGGCAACCCATACGACAGCCTCCAAAGAGCGCTCGGTGGTCATCTCACCGGGGTTGATAATGCCTACCTGAGGCACGTAAAGGGCACCGGCCATCGCGGCGATCATCGCGCAAATGACGAAGATGAAGAGCTTGAAATTTGCGGTGGCATAGCCGGAGAAAAGCACTCGATTTTCGGAGTCACGAATGGCTCGCTGGATGAGCCCGAAGCGTGATGCGGTGAGCCATTTGCAACCTGCAATAACAGCGACGAGCAATACTGCCGTGACAATGTAGAGTACGCGCTGGGTCGATGGCTCACGAAGGTTCGCACCGAGCAAAGTGCGGAAGTCAGTGAAGCCATTGTTCCCTCCCATCAGGAGTTCATTTCTGAAGAAAAGCAAGGCGGCGGCATAAGTAAGAGCCTGGGTCAGAATAGAGAAATACACTCCTTTGATCCGAGACCTGAAAGCGAGGAATCCGAAGATCAGCGCCAGAAGACCCGGAACCAAAAATACCATGAGTGCAGCGAACGGAAAGGAGTAGAACGGCTCCCAGAACGCAGGAAGTTTTTTATGGCCGAGGAAGACTAGGAAGTCAGGCAGGTCACTGTTGTAGGAACCCAACTTACCGATCATCAGCATGAGGTGCATTCCCATCATGTATCCACCGAGCGTGAAGAATAGCGCCTGACCTAGACAAAGCAGTCCTGTGTAGCCCCAGAGCAGATCGATAGAGACCGCCATGATCGCGTAACACAGGTATTTCCCCCACACGTTGAGGGTGAAATCCTCGATGTGGCCGGTCACGTTCAAAAGAGGCATGACGATGACAAGGAACACCGCCATCACGATGAGCAATGGCATCTGGATCTTTGATGCGGCGGGCGCTTTGGTCATCAGTCGAGGCTACGGGAGCGGGTTACGAAGAGCCCTTGTGGGCGCCACTGGAGGAAGAGAATAATCAGGGCGAGCACGAGGATTTTGCCGATCACCGGATTGCCTAGGTATTGCTGGAGGCCTTGGTCAGCCATGCCGATGCCGAGCGCGCTCACCACCGTGCCGAGGATGTTTCCGACGCCGCCGACCACCACTGTCATGAACGCATCCACGATGTAGTTCTGGCCGAGCGAGGGGCCGACGTTTGAGATCTGCGAAAGGAATGCACCGGCAAGCCCCGCAAGGCCGCAACCGAAGGCGAAGGTCATCATGTTTACACGCTCGGTGCGCACACCCATGCAAGCGGCCATATTCCGGTTTTGCATCACACTCCTGATGAGGAGGCCGAGAGAGGTTTTGTTAAGCACCAGCCAGGTGGCGACAATGATTAGAATGGCGAAACCGATCACGAAGAGGCGGTTCCAGCCAAAGACCACATCGTTCACCGTCCAGTTTCCCGAAAGCCAGACAGGACTGGAAACCTGCACATTGTTGGGCCCGAAGATGAGTCGGAAAAGCTGCTGCATGACGAGGGAAACTCCCCATGTTGCGAGCAGGGATTCTAGTGGTCTGCGATATAGGAACTGGATGACGCTACGCTCCAACAAAAGCCCAACTAGAGCAGCAACAATGAAACTCAATGGGATCGCCACGGCGAAATATAGACTCATCCCAAACTCGCCGAACCCGAAGCCAGGAATTGTGATCGACTGGCCGAATGGCGAGAGCTTGATGCCCGTTCCAAAAATATTCTGCACCATGTAGGCAGTGTAGGCACCCACGGCGATGAACTCTCCGTGCGCCATGTTAATGATGCCCATCAGCCCGAAGGTGATCGCCAGCCCAATGGCCACCACAAGCAGCACTGAGCCGGAAGATACGCCGCGGAATAAAGTGCCTACTGCATTAATACGTGAAATGTGTGCTTCGATTCGTTTCACACCCAGCAATGCAGCTTCCTCCATCTTTTTGTCGCCGGATTCCTTGGATTCTTTTGCGATGGTCTTGAGAATATCAAATGCAGCAAGAGAACCGCGCTTGCCTAACAATTCCGCGGCCGCCAGACGCTTATCGGCATCATCCGAGCGCAGATTGATAAGTGCGATGGACTCTTCAAGAGCACGCTTCACCTTGCTTTCAGTTTCGATTTTCTGAAGCTCTAGCAGCGCCGGCAGTTTATCTTGCCTCTGTCCTATCGCTGATTTCACAATGGCCTTGATCCGCTCCTCAGGATCCGGATCAGCCAGCGACGCAAGGCTCTCAACTTCGCTCATCGCCCTTCGCAGCTTCGAGTTGGTATCAGCCATATCCAGATCATATTTCCCCACTCCCACCTGTTCTCCAGACTCATCAAGGACGGGCGAATCATCGGAAAACCTGCTAATCGCCGTTTTGCGAGTTCCTTCGATCTTATCACCCATGATTACGGGAATGATCGTCCCGTCAGGAGCCTCGTAGATATAGATGACTCCCTGTTTCCATTTCTCCAACCACCCGACAATCTCAGGACTCGGAGTCTTTTTCAGCGCGAGCACGGCTTCAGTCTGCTCATCACCTTCTCCCAGCGCGATGATCGCAGCGATCTTCTTTTTGACGGATTCTTCCTGAGCAGAAATTTTGTTTGCGCAAAAAAGAAGTGCGATGACACACGAAACCCAAAGGATATTCCTAGTAATCGTGGGGGAGACCATCACAAACGCCAACTAAGCACTGGCTATGCCAGTTCGGTCTGCGCTTGATATAATACTATCTCACCGGAGAAAAGTCGGTCGGTTTTAAATATAGTGATTTAACCCCGCCCTCGACCGTCAACGAACCGCCCGCTTTTTCTTCGGAAGCCTTCTTCACCGCCACCCAATCGCGATCATTCCTGAAATCCTCCCATGATTTCTTGGCGGCTTCCGCATCCTTGTGGGCGATGAAATAGAGCAGGGTGTTCTCGGCGCCCGGTTGGTCAGGGCTCAAATGAAAATACCCGAGGTTCGTGATGCCATGCCTCTTGAATAGGGTGAGGGTATGATCCCGAAAACGCGAATCCAAGCTCGCGAGTTCGCCTTCAGTTGCGGTGTAAGTGCGCATCTCGAACAGGCGCTCGGCATCTCCAGCGAAAGGAACTCCGAACCCTTCGGCGAAATCCGTCGGAATGAGAAAGAGCTGATCCACCTTCTCCACCAGCTTCCCGTCTCTTTGGGATTCTGCCGCGGCTTTTTTCCAATCCGGATCTTTGCTGAATTCCTTCCATGATTTATTGCGCGAATCCATATCAGGAAATGCCAGAAGATAGACCAGGAGATTGTCCGGATTTTCAGCGGGAACCCAATAGCAAACACTGGCCATGCCATGCTTGGTAAAAAGTCCGCAGGTATGATCGCGGAAACGGGTGAGTAGCGCATCAAGCTTTCCGGGAGCGGCATGGTAAGTGCGGAGCTCGAGAACGGTTTCGCCATCAAATTTGGGCATTTTGTCGCCTGCCATTTGAGCCCGCGCACCACAAACGGCAAAAGCGCAAAACAAGAACGAGAACACAAGGGTTTTGATCATCACTACAAACTGACGGGCGCGAAATATTCCGCAATGTGAAATTTCACTCAAAATACGTATCCTCATGCCGGTAGGGAGGCGCGCAGCAACAGAGAAATACCAGATCCGTAGTAGCCGTGATCTCATGCCAAGCCCCCGCCGGGATCAGCACCGCATCCCCCACGCCTACTTCCCGCGTTTCCCCATCGATCTCCATCACACCCGCTCCTTCTGAAATGTAGTAGAACTCTTCACTCTCCCTGTGGTAGTGCCGCTGCGTTGCACCACCAGCAGGAATGAACGCTTCCGCAAGGCTTTGGTTCTTCACCGGCGCATTGGCGGAATCAAGCAGGCTCGTGATCGTGGAACCATCCTTCGTCGTGAACGGCGTCTGCGTATCCTTGTTTCTTATTTCCATGTCCCCAGCCTACCCACCGGCAGGCTTGTCACCAACCGATTTTCCCGCAACCATCCGCCCCCTACATTCGCCCTCTTCCTTGAGAGTTGAAAATTGAAATTTGAAAGTTATGCGCCCTGGACTCATCCTCAAGCTCTCCTCCCCGGACTCCCCCGGCATCGTCGCGAAGATCGCTTCATACGTTGCCTCGCACAGCGGAAACCTCACGGAGTTCAGCCAGTTTTCCGATCAGATCGGGAAAAAATTCTTCGCGCGACTGGAGATCGACACCTCCGGGCTGGACGTGACTGTCGAGGATTTCAAAACCGGATTCGGCACGCTTGGCCGCTCTCTCGGGGCGAACTGGCACTTCCGCGAGCTGCCTTACAAAATGCGCACCGCCGTGCTCGTCACCAAGACCGACCACTGCCTCAACGAAATCCTCCTCCGCACCGAGCTGGGCGAACTGCCCATCGAGATCACCTCCATCATCGCAAACCGCGACTCCTGCGCACCCATCGCCGCACGCTCTCACCTGCCCTTCCACCACATCGAGATGGATGGCGAGCAGCGTGAAAAAGGCTTCGCCGAAATCCGCGATCTCATCCTCGCTCAGGACGTGGAGCTCATCGTGCTCGCCCGTTTCATGCAGATCCTACCGGACAGCTTCTGTCAGGAATTCTCGGGCAGGATCATCAATATACACCATTCCTTCCTGCCCGCCTTCATCGGCGCAAACCCCTACCGCCAAGCACACGATCGCGGGGTGAAACTCATCGGTGCGACCTGCCACTACGTCACCGCAGACCTCGATGCAGGCCCTATCATCGAGCAGGAAGTCGAGCGTGTCTCACACTTCCATTCCCCCACAGATCTTGCCCGCCTCGGCCGCCACTGCGAGCGCGCTGCCCTTGCAAAAGGCATCCGCTACCACGTGCACGACCGCACCATCATCGACGGCCACCGCGCCATCGTCTTTCCTGACTGACCGGAATCACTTCAGTATCCCGCTTCTGAATGCCTTGCTGACTGCAGAAGGAGCATTCTGCACTTGGAGCTTCCCGTAGATGTGGGTCAGGTGTTCTGCAACGGTGTAAACGCTCAGCTTCAGTTGGCGTGCTATGTCTTTCTGGGAGAGTCCCTCGGCGATCAGCTTCAGGATATCTATTTCCCTCGGAGTGAGCGCCTGATCCTCTTGCTCGCGTGAGACCTGCGCGCGAAGTTCGTTTAATAAATATTTGGCAATGGAAGGATCCAGCGTGGCCCCCCCAGTCATCACGGTTCTGATCCCAGACTTGATCTCGTCCATTGTCGAGGATTTCAAAAGATACCCGGAAGCTCCTTTTTGAATCGCTGCAAACACCTCAGACTCTTTGTCAGACTGGCTGAGAACCATAATTTTCGCCAACGGAGCGTATTCCACGATCCACGACATCGCCTCAAACCCGGACATCCCAGGGAGGCACAGGTCTAGGAGAATCACATCAGGAAGATCCGAGTGATTCTCCTGCTGGAGGCTGCGCAGTGCTTGATCCGCATTTCCGAAAACACCAACGAAATTGATATCCTTCTCCTTGGCAAGAACGTGCTGCACGGCCTCGCGATATTCCGGATGATCCTCGATCATCATCACTTTGATGGTTTTATTCATGGGGTTTCAGTTTGGGAGAGACTACCAAAAGCTACCTTGGATTCGGAGGAAATGCCACCTTTGCCCTGCCACCACTTCCGGTTGCGGACTTTCAGGACAAGGCGCGTTCCGCCTTCCTCGCGTTTTTCGATAGAAAGTTTGCCCCTCAATAGCCGTGCCCGCCGTTTCAGAGAGGGTGGCGCATCCCCTGCCAAGCCTTCCGGGAGACCCTGCCCGTTGTCGGAGACCGTAAGAATAATCTCCTTTTGAGCGGCTATCATATGAGTCTGAAACCTAGTCGCGTGGGAATGCCGGTAGATATTTACGAGACACTCTTTGTAGAAAAGGTAGGTATCGAGCAGCGTTTGTGAACTGAACCGCCCTAAATACTCCTCACCCTCGATGGAAATGCTATGCTCGAACTGCCCGGTGATCCTCCGTGCCGTGCGCTTCATGTCCTCGATCAGATCCGTATAATTCGCCGCATCATCCACCACCTTTGAGCACCTCCTCACCGCCCGTCCGGTTTGCTCGGTCAGCGCACGTATCCTCCGGTGCAGCATTTCCCATTCTTCCTCAGATTCGCGCGAAGCGTTCGCGCTGTCGCTGAGCAAGCCAATCGTGTGGATATTGGCCCCGAGCTCGTCATGCATGTCCGCCGCAAGCCGCTCCCTCAGCTTTTCGATCGCACGCATCCGCAGCATCCGCCCGATCATCATGGTGAAAATGATCCCCGCTCCGAAAATCGCCGCGATCCAGGAAATGCGGATCAATTTCGCTTTCTGCTGCTCGTAGCGGAGCTGTAGCGCCGCCGCCACACCGGGGCGCTCGGCTTCCAGATCATGGCGGCGAGCCAGCTGATCCATCCATTCGGAGGTGGAAAGAATGTCCCCAAAGTGATTCCGCCCATCCGTAAGCTCACTTGGGAAAAGCAAAGCAATACCCGGCTTGCGGGGGATTTTCGGAGCCTTTCCCTTAGCAACATTGCGCCCTTTGGAGACAACTTCGATTTCCGCCAAAATCACACAGAACGGCTGCATGTCACTCTCAGGAATTTCATAGCCCTCGGGTGCAGATAGCCGGATGTAGCGGCAGCTCGTTTCCGGCAAATACCATGAAAGAATGGGGCCTAGCTGGTAAAGTGAGCCTTTCTGGTAGGCCACAAGTGGGGTCGCATCGGAAAAATTCGGAAGATTGGCCCCCTCGATCAAAAGATCGGCCGGCAGGCCAAAGTCACCCGGAACCAACTGCGGGACATACTCACTTGCATCCGCCGTATGCAGGCGGATTTCATCTACCGGGACTTCCTCCCCCAGATCTATTACAGCTGAGAAGCGCTGGCCTTCGTTGAAAAACACTTTGAACGCGTTGCTGTCTTCCCCCGTGGAAGCATCCATCAGGTAAGGGGTGAATCCATCCACCAGCGCCTCCTTATATATACCAGCCGCCCCCCATCCCCCGATGTTCGAGGAAACTCGCACTTGGCAGCCCAAGGCGACATTCCTCTCGCCACTAAAGACCATGATTTCGGAGAGACTAAATTGATAATTCCCCGTCCGCGCATCTGCTGATAGCCTGCTTGGCTGTATCCTCACCCAAGTGGCTTTCGTAGGCGGAATGCGTATCACCAGCGGCGCAATACGCGGCAAAAACTCGTCTTCGGCTCCGAGACTGGCGATGACCCGCCCCTCATCTTCAGCTCCAGTCCCTACAATGATATCGAATGCTTCCGGCAGCGCATCCGCCTGCGGCCCTTTCATCGCATCGTTCCAGATAACAGGAGCCAACACAATCCGGTCAATTTCCGCCTCCTGCGCAAGAGTGATCTCCACCCATTGCTTATTATTAGGTCTATGATCCCGCTTGGAAATCCACCCAATGTTTCCCAACCCGCTGCGCAGCGTGAATCTCGCCAGCCCATCGAGTTCGCGATCAATCTGCTCCAGCTTGAACTCAATTTGCTCCAGGGTCTGCCCCTCATATTCAGACACCCCATTCCCCGTTTCTGCAAACACCCCTTGAAACGCCAACAACAGTGTCATCAGGAAGACTGTAGGAGCGTTCACCATGGTCGTTGATAGCCTTCCGGCCTTTGAGCGGCAAACAGGAAATCGCTCGCATGAACCGATTCCGAATGATTTTCAGAAAAATACACCACCCCCCAGATTTTAGGGGGCAGACGAGTCATCGGTAGATGGTAAGTTAAACCCTTGCATTTCAGCGATTTACACATCTCGGAAGCTAGTAATCCCCAAAACAAAAACAACATGAAGATTCCCGCATCTCTAGTAACCTTCGCACTTTTGGCGTTTTCCGCCTCATCCCAGGCCGCAATCATTGTACCGCTGTGGGTGATGGCACGGGTTACGATCTCTTTGGCGCAACCGGCGTTGCCGCTCAAACCAACCAAGTGAACTCTTACCGATCCAGCGGTGTCATCAAAACCTTCGATGTCGGCACGGTGGACAATGCCTACGGAACCGAAGGGCTGGTCATGATGGGTGGTGGAACTGCTATTGGAAGCGGCGGCACATCTTTCGCGGCTGCCCATACCAAAGTTGGAGCGACCTGGGCCACGGTTACGGCAGGACAGCACATGGCCAACAATGTCCGTGCCAGCAGTGATCAGGGACCGATGGACAATCCTACGGTTGGTATTAGCACCACTGTTGCTGACTGGGCGAATGTCGCTTTCAACACACGAACAGACGAAGGTGGAGCCGGCGCATGGGGTGAACTCTTGGAAATCACCTTCAATGCCAGCACGCCGCAACTATTCCGTCTCGGTATTATTGCCGGAACCGAAGGAACGAGTGATGCGCGTTGGGATCCCACCGGTTTCCGAATCACTGACGGTGGTTCAACCGTGTATTCTACAGTCACAGGCTTGGAGACCACTGCCGGGAGCATTCCAAACATGGTCTTTTTTGACATCGATCTGAATGGCGAAACATCCGGAGTCTTTGCGATCGAAAATTCACAACGGACCGCTGCTCAAGGCGGCAGCATCACCGGCATCACCTTTGACGCGGTTCCCGAGCCATCCACCGCTCTCCTCGGAGCCTTGGGCGCACTCGCCCTTCTCCGCCGCCGCCGCTAATCAGGTTTCTGATTCTCCCCAGCGCCGCTGCCTCTCACACAGGCTGCGGCGCTTTTTTATCCCCCTTACCAGTTGAAAGTTGCCAATCCGGCTCCCCCGACCCTACTTTCCCCGCCCCACCGCAGAAATTTTATGAATATCGTCGTCGAAAAACAGCCAAAGTGCATCGCAACCCTCAGCGTGGAGGTTCCCTCCGCTGATGTCGCCGCCAAGCGCGAATCCATCACCGCCACCTACGCATCCCAGGCAAAACTCTCTGGCTTCCGCCCCGGAAAAGCCCCGAAAAGCGTGATCCAGAAACGTTTCGGCAAACAAATCTCTGATGAACTCAAGGACGCCCTCTTCGGCGAAGCTTGCGACCAAGCCCTCGAAAAAGAAAAACTCAAAGTCCTCGACTTCGGCTTCCCGGATAACGTCAACGAGCGCCCAGACGGCTCCATCGCCTTCGACACCAAGCTCATCCTCGCCCCGGAGTTCACCCTCCCGACTTACAAAGGCCTTGAGGTCAAAGCTCCTTCCGCTGAAGTCACCGACGAGGAAATCAACGCCCAGCTCGAAAACCTCCGCGAGCGCCTCGCCGAGTTCGACGACATTTCCGACCGCCCTCTCCAGAATGACGACATCGCCGTCGTCGATTTCACCTCCACTATCGATGGCCAGCCGCTCACCGAAGTCATCGGTGAAAAGGGCAACTACCTCGCCAAGCGTGAAAATCACTGGCTCCCCATCAAAGAAGGCTCCTTCCTCCCCGGCTACGCCGATCAGCTCGTCGGCATGAAGGAAGGCGACAAAAAGGACGTCACTATCACCCTCGACGATGAATTCCCCTTCGAGGAGCTACGCGGCAAGGAAATGACCCTCCACACCACCCTCACCGGCATCAAGGAAGCGAAACTCCCTGAGCTGAACGACGAATTCGCCGCAAAACTCGTCCCTGACAAGTCGCTTGAGGAAATCAAGGACATGATCAAGGGCAACATGTCCCAGGAAAAGACCAAGCAGATCAACGAACTCAAGGTCAACCAGATCGTCGAGCAACTCAACGCCGCCGCCCAGTTCGAACTCCCCGAGGATATCGTCACGCGCGAGACGCAGAACCAAGCAAACGCCATCGTCCAAGAAGGCAACAAGGCTGGTGCCTCCAATGAAGACATCGCCGGCAAAGAAGAGCAGATCTTCGCAGCCGCCACACAGCGAGCCGTCACCAACCTCCGCACCAACTTCATCCTCCAAGAAATCGCCGGTGAGGAAAAGATCACCGTCCCAGACGCCGATCTCCTCCAGCACATCAGCCAGATCGCTCAGCAGCGTAAGGAGCCCATCAAAAAGGTCATCAAGGATCTCCAGAAAAACAACCAGATCCAGTCCATCCGGAACTCCATGGTCATCGGTCGCACCATTGACTTCCTTTTGGAAGAGGCGAAGGTCACCGAAGTTTCCCAAGAGGAATTTGAAGCCACACCAGAAGCATAAGCAGAAATGAACCTTTTCCCTCCTTCCAACAACTCCTCCCCGCAAGCACCGAAGAACAGCTACTACGTCCCCGTCGTCGTTGAGTCCGATGGCCGCGGCGAACGCTCGTTCGATATCTATTCACGCCTGCTCAAGGATCGCATCATCTTCATCGGTGTCGGCATCGATGATTACGTCGCGAACTCGGTCATCGCCCAGCTGCTTTTCCTCCAGATGCAGGATCCAAAAAAGGACATCCACATTTACATCAACAGCCCCGGCGGCTCCGTCACCGCAGGCCTTGCCATCTATGACACCATGCAGTTCCTCACTTGTGATGTGAACACCTACTGCATCGGCATCTGCGCATCCATGGGCTCCGTCCTCCTCACCGCAGGGACAAAAGGCAAACGCTTCTGCCTGCCGAACTCCCACGTCATGATCCACCAGGTCTCCGGCGGAGCACAGGGCACTGCCTCAGACGTCGAGCGCACCATCGGCTTCATGTTCAACCTCAAGAAACGCCTCAACGGCATCCTCGCCCACCACACCGGCAAGACCATCGAAGAAGTTGAAAACGACTCCGACCGCGACAACTACATGACCGCCGAGGAATCCGTAGCCTACGGCCTCGTCGACAAAGTCCTGGAATCCCGCAAACAACTCCCCGACGCCGTCCAGACCGAGCTAGACAAAAAGGACTAATCCAAATTTCTTAGTTTAGAGTTTAAAGTTTAAGGTTTAAAGTTTCACCCATGGCACGCGCTTCCAATCTCACCATGTGCTCCTTCTGCGGAAAGAGCCACTCAGAGGTCAAGAAACTCATCGCTGGCCCCGGCGTGTATATTTGCAACGAATGCGTCGACGTCTGCGGCAACATCCTCGCCAAGGAACTCAACCCACCCGAGGAGTCTGGCTCAGGCAAGAAGAGCAAGAAAGGCTCCCGCCCTAAGGAAACGTCAGCCACACCCGCAGAGCTCGTCGCTGAGCTCGACAACTACGTCATCGGCCAGGAAATCGCCAAACGCGTCCTCTCCGTCGCCGTTTACAACCACTACCTCCGCCTCAATCAAGACGATCTCGGAGTCTCCGCCGAATATAACGACGTGGAGATCGAGAAATCCAACGTCCTCCTCTTGGGCTCAACCGGTTCAGGAAAAACCCTCCTCGCACGCACCCTCGCACGCGTCCTCGACGTCCCCTTCTGCATCGTCGATGCCACCACCCTCACCGAGGCCGGCTATGTTGGCGAAGATGTAGAAAATATCATCCTCCGCCTCCTTCAAGCTGCCGACTTCGATGTCGAGCGCGCCGAACGCGGCATCATCTACGTTGATGAAATCGACAAAATCGGCCGCAAGACCGAAAACGTCTCCATCACCCGCGACGTCTCGGGTGAAGGCGTCCAGCAAGCCCTCCTGAAAATCCTCGAAGGCACCGTCTGCAACGTCCCACCGCAGGGTGGCCGCAAGCACCCGCAGCAGGAATACATCCAGATTAACACCGAGAAAATCCTCTTCATCTGCGGCGGAGCATTCGTCGGCCTCGAAGACATCGTCCGCCGCCGCCTCGGCAGCAAGACCCTCGGCTTCCACTCGGAGCAAAACACCGACGTCTTCGACGAAAAATCCGCCAAAATCCTCGAAAAAGTTCTACCAGAAGACCTCCTCCACTTCGGCCTCATCCCCGAGTTCATTGGTCGACTCCCAGTCATTACCGCCCTGCGCAAGCTCACCGAGCAGGAACTCGTCCAGATCCTCACCGAGCCGAAAAACGCCTTGGTGAAACAATACTCCAAGCAACTCGCCCTCAATGGTGCGAAGCTCCGCATCACTCGCGACGCTCTCCGCGCCATCGCAGCCATGGCTGTCGAACGCGGCACCGGTGCACGCGCCCTCCGATCCATTTTCGAAAAAATGATGCTCGATGTCATGTATGATGTCCCCTCCCGTGGCGATATCGAAGGCGTCTCCATCAACCGCGCCGTCGTCGAAGGCACCAAAGCCCCCTCCCTCCGCCGCCGAAAATCCAGCAGCGCCGAGGAAGACGCCGCGTAAGTTGGAAGGAGCGCTGCCTTTAGGCGGCGAGTCACCATCCCGCACGCCAGCTAAAGCAAGCGCTCCTAGCGCATCATCCAATTTCCCAAACAAATCCCGCTTTCCGTGTCGCAAATAAACACGTAACGCCTAAAAAGTGCGTGCCCGCACACTCTCGTAACCCATCATGATCGAAGCCGCAAAACTCACCAAACGTTTCGGAAGCAAGCTCGCCGTGGACAATCTCTCATTCACCGTCGAAAAAGGCGATGTCCTAGGATTCCTTGGCCCCAACGGAGCAGGAAAATCCACCACCATGCGCATGGTCACAGGATTCATACCACCCACTTCCGGCGACGCTAAAATCTGCGGAATCTCCATCGTAGAAAACCCAGCCGCCGCGAAACGCAAGATCGGCTACCTCCCGGAATCCGCCCCGCTCTACAACGACATGACGGTCATCGGCTTCCTCAAATTCTGCGCCGAAATCCGCGGACTCACCGGCCCCGAGAAAAACGAAGCCGTCGAGCGCTCCATCGAAACCTGCTTCCTCACCAGCGTCGCCCGCCAATCCATCGACACCCTCTCAAAAGGCTACCGCCACCGCACCTGCCTCGCGCAAGCCCTCCTCCACGATCCCGAAGTCCTCATCCTCGATGAGCCCACCGACGGCCTCGATCCCAACCAGAAATACGAAGTCCGCCAGCTCATCAAGCGTCTCGGCGAGACCAAGGCCATCCTCTTCTCCACCCACATCCTCGAAGAAGTCGAAGCCTCCTGCACCCGCGCTGTCATCGTCGATCGCGGAAAAATCGTCGCCGACGGCACCCCGAAAGAACTCCTCGCCCAAGCCCCCAACGGCTCCCTCACCGACCTCTTCCGCAAAGTCACCACCACCGACACCGCCGCATAAATTCAACAAGCAAAGTCTTCCCACTGATCACTGATCACTCGGCACTTTTTACTTAATACCCATGTCTTCCCTCACCATCTTCAAGCGCGAGTTAAAATCCTACTTCGCCCAGCCCACCGCCTACGCGATCATCGTCATCTTCCTCCTCCTCTCGCTGGGATTCACCTTCTCCTTCGGTGAGTTCATGAATGTCGGCGATGCCTCGCTCGAATACTCCTTCTTCTTCTGGCACCCGTGGCTCTACATGCTCATCGCCCCTGCCATCGCCATGAAGCTCTGGGCGGATGAGCAGCGCACCGGCACCATCGAGCTTCTCGGCACCTTCCCCGTCTCCACATGGTCTGCCATCGTCGGAAAATTCCTCGCCGCCGCCACGGTCTCGCTCGTCGCGCTCCTCCTCACCTTCCCCATCATCCTCACGGTGAACTACCTCGGCAGCCCTGACAACGGTACCATCGCCTCCGGATACATCGGCTCTTTCCTCGTCTGCTGCACCTTCATCGCCATCACCATGCTCGTCTCCGCATGCACCCGCGATCAGGTCGTCTGCCTCATCGTCTCCGTTACCATCTGCACCATCATGGTGCTCTGCGGATATGACTCCTTCACCCGCGAGCTAGCCAAGGCCACCTCGAAATCCACTGTCGAAGCCGTCATTTCCTTCGGCGTCTGGGATCATTTCTCCTCCCTCACCCGTGGCCTCTTCCGCCTACAGGATCTCGTCTGGTTCGTCTCCTTCATCGGCCTCTGCCTCATCGGCACCTCCACCATCCTCAGCGCCAAACGCGCCTAATCTCTTCCTTGGAGTTTAAAATCTAAAGTTTAAAGTTTCATGAAAAAAGCTCTCCTCGGCATCCTCGCCCTCGTCACCATCGCCATCCTCGCCAACTGGCTGATCTCCCTCACCCCGGCCGGAAATCGCGGCGTTGATTTCACAGAAAACAAAGTCCACACCCTCTCCGACGGCACCAAAGCCATCCTCGCAGAGCTGGATACTCCGGTTGTCATCCGCTACTACGCCTCCCGTAACTCCGACTACATGCCGGAGCAGGTGAAAGTGCACATGAATCGCGTGGACGACCTCCTCAAGGAATACGCCAATCTCTCCGGCGGCAAACTCCGCATCGAAAACCTCGATCCCGAGCCGGACACCGATGCCGAAGACTCCGCCGCACTAGACGGCCTCAGCGGCCAGCAGATCGACTACGACAACCTCTTCCTCGGCATGGCGGTCTGCGCCCTCGACAAGAAAGTCGTCCTCCCTTTTCTCGATCCCTCCGAGGAAACCATGCTGGAATACAACATTTCCAAAGCCATCGCCGAGGTCTCCACACCGGTCAAACCCGTCATCGGCGTCATGTCTGCCCTCGATCTCGCAGGCACCCCCGCCATGATGCCCGGCCAGCAACCGATGCCTGCATGGGTCTTCTACCAGCAGCTCCAACAAGCCTTTGACCTGAAAGACCTCGGAATGACCCCGGATAAGATCGACCCGAACGAAATCAAAGTCCTCCTCCTCTTCCACCCATCCGACATCACCCCGGAAACGGAATACCTCGTCGATCAATACCTTCTCAACGGCGGCACGGTCGTCGCCTGCCTCGATGCCTACTCCGTTTCCGCCCAGATGCTCGGTGGTGGCAACCCCATGACCGGCCAGCCCGGCGCACCGGCCACCTCCACCCTCCCCACCCTACTCAAGGCATGGGGCGTCGAGTTTGTTTCCAACCAAGTCCTCGCCGATCCGATCTACGCAACTGAACTCGGCGGTGGCCGCAAGGGCATCGCCGTCCTGACCCTTCCCCAGTCTGCCATGCCGCAGAAGGACAACATCATCACAAAATCCATCGAGTCCGTCACCCTCTACCTACCCGGCGCCTTCAAACGCACCGGAGGTGCAGGCGTGGCAGTGAACTCCCTCATGCGTTCCTCCACCAGCGCAGGCTTCGTCGATTCCAACAAAGCCTCCCGCCTCGACCCCTCGCTCGATACCTCCGTAAAATCCGAGGGCACCGCCTTCGATCTCGTCACCCACCTCTCTGGTAATTTCAGCACCGCCTTCCCCGAAGGCAAACCTGCCACCCCACCGGCGGATGGAGAAGAAGCCATTGCCGAAGAGGTAACAACCGATTCCCTCAAGAAAGCCGTCAAGCCCGGAAACGTCTTCCTCATCGCCGATATCGATGCCTTCTACGACCGCTTCGCCTACACGGTGCAGAACTTCGGAGGCATGCAAATGGCCACCCCGGCAAACGGCAACGCCGCCATGCTCCTCAACCTCCTAGACCAAGCAACCGGCTCCAAATACCTCATCGGCTCACGCTCACGCGCCGCCACACGCCGCCCCTTCACCGTCGTCCAGGAAATGGAGGCGAAATTCGACAAAGAAGTCGGCAACAAAATCGCCGATTTTCAAGCCAAGCAAATCGAAGCCCAGCAAAAGCTCCAGGAACTTCAGGCTCAGAAAGCGCAAGGCAGCGAACTCTTCCTCTCCCCCGAACAGGAGGCGGAAATCGAAAAACTCCGCGAGCAGCAGGTCGAATACTCCCGCCTCGTCCGCGAACAACAAAAGGATCTCCGCCGCCAGAAAGACAAGCTCGCCGGAAACATCACCCTCCTAAACGTCGCGGCCATGCCCGCCCTCGTCATCCTCTTCGGCCTCACCCTCTATCTGAAGCGCCGCTCCTCCACCCGCGCCCGCTAGCCCACCTTGAAACTTAAAGCTTCCAACTAGCAAACTTCCAATGAAAGCCCGCACCGTCGCCATCCTCTGGATCATCGCCCTTCTCCTCGGCTCCGCCGTTTTCTTCATCAAGAAATCCCAAGGCGGAGATGAGAAAAACGCCACCACCCGCACCGCAGGACAAACCTTAATCCAGGATTTCCCCGCAGAGGAAACCTCCGTCATCGAAATCAACGGCGTAGAAAACACCGTCACTCTCACGAAAAAAGACGGATCATGGATCGTTACCGAGCGTGATGGTTTCCCGGCAAACACTTCCACTATCAACGATCTCCTCCGCTCACTCACCGAGCTAAAAGTCACCCAAGGCATCGAAGCTGGCTCCTCTTTCGCCGCTCGCTTCGGCATGGACGAAAATTCTTCTGACCCCTTACAGCGCGGACTCACTGCCACCTTCAAAAACTCCGGTGGCAATGAACTTGCGAAAATCTCCTTCGGAAAAAGCCTCGATTCCGCCTCATCCGCATCGCCCTTCGGTGGTGGCTCCACCGGGCGCTATGTCCGCAACCACGCAGACGAATCCGGCTTCTACGCCGTTTCCGAAATGTTTAGCGCACTCTCAGCCGATCCCAAGGATTGGCTCTTAGAAGATTTCCTCACCATCGAGAAAATCCAAACCATCGATCTCACCCAGCCCAACTCCGACACCAGCGAGTGGACACTCACTCGCGACGACGAGAACTCGGATTTTAAATTCACCGATGCTTTCCCCGGCGTGAACATAGACACCGCCGCCACCGCTCCGCTCAAGTCGCTTTTCTCCTACACACGCTTCGAAGATCTCATTCCTGCCAGCGAAGTTGAAAAACTCGCCACCCCAGAAAAACTACAGAAAGCCACCATCACCACCTTCGAAGGCTTCAAATATGAAATCGCCCTCCAGCCAGTAAAAACCGAAGAAGGCAAAGTCCCATCCGAGAATTTCCTCATGACCGTGGCCGTCTCCGCAGAACTTCCTAAGGAGCGCAATATACCCGCGGATGAAAAACCAGAAGACGCTGCTGCCGCTGACAAAGCCTTCACCGAGCGCCTAGCAACACTCACCAAACGCCTCGAAACCGCCAAAGCCCTCGAAGGCCGCACTTTTGAACTCACGAAATTCACCGTCGATGCGCTTCTAAAAAACCGCACCGACCTCATGAGCAAAGGCGACGGCCCAGCACCAAGCGCTCCTACCCTTCCCCCAGGCACCTCTGCGGTCACCGAACCCATTCAGATCCCTTACGCCCCACCAACCGAAGAAGAGTAGCTTCGAAGTCCCGCCGCAGGCCGTTTCAGTGGCGTCTCGCCACGAGCCATTACCCCTGAATACCCAACATAAAACTCGCCATTTCGGCCTCAAGGCTCTTCCATACCCGCCCCGTGACCAAACACCGCACAGACGACCTTCGCATTTCCGGCATCAATCCGCTCATCTCTCCTGCGGTGCTTGCCTACTATCTCCCTATCAATGAGCAGGCCGCCGCCGTTGTCGCCAACGCACGCACCGAGGCTGATGAAATCCTCAACCTCCGTGACGACCGCCTCCTCGTCGTCATCGGCCCATGCTCGATCCACGATCCGGAAGCTGCCATGGAGTATGCGGAAAAACTCAAGGTCGAAGCCGAGCGCCTCAGCAAAGACCTCTGCATCATCATGCGTGTCTATTTTGAGAAACCACGCACCACCGTCGGCTGGAAAGGACTCATCAACGATCCCAACCTCGACGACTCCTTCGATATCAACCGTGGCCTCCGAGTCGCTCGCAAGCTCCTGCTAGATCTCGCCAACATGGGCATCGCCGCAGGAACCGAATTTCTCGACACCATCTCCCCGCAATACTACGCGGATCTCATCGCATGGGGAGCCATCGGCGCACGCACCACCGAGTCACAAATCCACCGCGAGCTCGCCTCCGGCCTTTCTATGCCCGTCGGCTTCAAAAACGGCACTGGCGGTTCCATCCAGATCGCCCTCGACGCCATCCAATCCGCCTCGAACCCGCACCATTTTCTCTCCGTCACGAAACAAGGCGTCTCCGCCATCGTCTCCACCGCCGGAAATAAATCCTGCCACCTCATCCTGCGCGGCGGAAAAACGGGGCCGAACTATGACAAGGAATCCATCGCCTCCGTTGAGGCCATGCTCGCCGAGTCCAATCTTCCACAATCCCTCATGATCGACTGCTCACACGGCAATTCGAACAAGGATTACCGCAACCAGCCACTCGTTGCTAAAGACCTGGCAAACCAGATCTCCACTGGTTCGAAATCCATCACCTCCGTGATGATTGAGTCAAACCTCGTCGAAGGAAATCAGAAGCTGAAACCCAATCTCTCCGAGCTCACCCACGGCCAGTCCGTCACCGACGCTTGCATCAACTGGGACGATACCATCGAAGTCCTCGACACCCTCGCAGAAGCCGTCCGCAACCGCCGCGGATAAGGTACGCAAGCGGAGCGCTCGCTTTAGCTGGCGTGTAGCTACGAGAAACGCCAGCTAAAGCAAGCACTCCACTTCGATCACCTCTCGCCCTTCGGCGTTCTCAGAAACTCTTCGATCTCTTTCACAGAGCGGGTGTTCAGCACATCCTCACGGCGTAACCAGCCTTTGCGCGCGATCCTTGCTCCCACGCCAATGTGATGCAGCCGCGCCCGTGAATGCGCGTCCGGGTTGATCGAACACAGCACACCCTTGTCCCGCGCGCGTTTCCACCAGCGCCAGTCCATGTCCATGCGCATCGGGCTGCAGTTTAGCTCGATCACCGTCCGCGTCGCCGCCGCGCAGTCGATGATCCTCGCGTGATCCACCGGGTATCCCTCGCGTTTCAGCAACAAGCGACCGGACAAGTGCCCCAGCATCGTCACATGTTCGTTCTCCATCGCGCGGCAGATACGATTCGTCATCTGATCCTCATCCAGCTTTCCGAAGTTGTGCACCGAGGCCACCACGAAATCCAATTGCTCCAAAATCTCGTCCGCAAAATCCAGCGAGCCATCCATCAGGATATCCACCTCATTACCCGCGAAAATCCGGAAACCACCCAAAGTCTTCTCCAGCTCACGTATCGCGGCGACCTGTTTCAACAGCCGTTCCTCATTCAGCCCGCCAGCGAAGGCAGTCGATTTCGAGTGATCGGAAATCCCCAGATACTGCAAACCTAGTTCCATCGCCTCATCCACCATTCCCTCGAGCGAATCCAGTCCGTCGGATTCCGTGGTGTGGTTGTGAAACGTTCCGCGCAGGTTCGACCATTCCACTAGCTTCGGCAGTTTCCTCTCCGCTGCCGCCTCGATCTCACCCCGGTTCTCACGAAGCTCCGGCTCGATGAACTGCAAGTCCAGCGCCCGGTAGATATCCCACTCCTCATTCACCTCCGGCGGAGCCTCTGAGCCCTCGGCCACGGTGAAACCATATTCATTGAGCGACCAACCCCGCTTCTGCGCCAGCGATCGCAGCGCCACATTGTGCTCCTTCGAACCCGTAAAATACTGGAGCGCGAAAGGGAACTCCTCGTTCTTCACCGCCCGCAGATCGCAATACATCCCGTTCTTCAGCCGCACCGAGGCTTTGGTATCCCCACAAGCAATCACCGCATCCACCTCAGGCAGGGTCGTAAAATCCTCACACACCAGCGCTCCTTCCTTGGTCGATACCAGGAAATCCAGATCCCCCACGGACTCCTTCGCCCGCCGGTAAGATCCCGCCACCGCCACACGTGACACCTCTGGATGCATGCGCAGCATTTCCAGAATCCCCTCCACCAGCGCACCGATGCTTCCCAGCTTGAACCGATCCGCATACTTCTCGTTCGCCGCCATACCCTCCAAAATCTTCGTCTGCGTCTTCGCCCCGAAGCCCGGCAGCTCCGCCACCTTACCTTCCTCACAAGCCGTCTTCAGCTTTTCCAAGGAATCCACGCCGAGCTTATCATACATCGCCTTGATCTTCTTCGGTCCCAATCCCTGCACCTCGAACAACTCGAAAACCGTTTCTGGAAACTCCGCTTTCAGCTTCTCGTAAAACCCCAACCCACCCGTCTTCGCCATCTCCCCCAGCTTGTCGCGCAGTGCCTCGCCAATCCCCTTGATGCCTTTCAGTTCATCATTCTTCGCAAGCTCCACCACATCCTCCTCCATCGAAAGCACCACCTCAGCTCCCTGCCGGTAAGCACGAACCTTAAACGGGTTCTCTCCTTTCAGCTCCAACAACAACGCAATCTTCTCCAGCGTCTCCGCCATTTCCTCCCGATTCATATCGCGAGAAACATGCCCGCCATCTCCCGCCCGCGCAACCCCCAGAAAGGAGCCGCGATTTAGAAATCGCGTCCTGCACGGCGAATCACCTCAGCTCACCGCACTGCGTCGATTCAAAAACCACATCACCGGTAGCGCAAGGAACGGGGAGAGCAAAGCACCACCCGCCAATCCAAGAACCAGATTCAGCCTCACATTCGGGGAAATGGGAGAATTAGAGATCACAGGGTCGTCATGGACGATGACCGAATCCATTTCGATATCGGCGTCAATCTCGGCGGAAATGAGCTTCAGTTTCAGTTTCTCCAGCAAACCTTGTTCGACTTCGAAGTCCCTCTGTGCATCCAGATATTCCTGCGACAACCCATCAACTGATTTAGGCAGATTTGATCCATCCAGCAGGTATGGGCCTTTATGTCTCGAGATTGTGACGAAGATCTTCCGCCTCTCCTCCACCTTATCCTCCTGTTCCCTCACCGCCCTCTTCAGCTCCATGATTGATTTTTCAAACACTCTATCTTTCAATTCCGTCCTGTAATCCTTGTAAGCCCTCGCCACCTCCGCCGCGATATCCCGCGCATCCTCCTTGTTGGTGTGGCGCACCCTGATCGAAATGAGATCCGTTCCTCGGATATTTTCCGTGGTTACAATCCCTTTTAATATCTGCAGGACACTTTCCCTATCCATCCCCCACTTGTTGCTGAGATCCAAGGTATCGACCACCTTCATCAGAGAGTTCCGGCTCTTGATCTTTTCAAACTCAGTTCCAAAAAACTGTGGGCTAGCGCCAAGAGCTTCAGCATCAGGGGAACCACTCCAAGTGCCGGTGGGTTGCCTCTGCGGTTTAATCTCAATCGTCGCGGAGCTCTCATATTTCTTCGGCATGACGTAGGTTACTACAGACGCCATAAAGAATCCCCCCACGGCTCCCACCGGAAGCATCACCAGAAACATCCACCAATAGCGTTTGAACATGGCTGGAGACTATGGCTCCGGGAAACGCAGACAAGCCACGATTGTGACGCGAAAGGAACCGCGATCGGTGTGCCCCTTGGGTATCCGATCCCGGTTCCTTTCCAAAAAATTGTCACAATCCCTTCCTCGCCAAGGTGACAATCCCGTCACAAACTAACCTGCCATGGACATACCAGCTATCGATCTCACCCAAGTTTTCCCCCGCAGCCCTCGTGACACCTCCATCGGAGGCTACGTCGTCGCCGCCCGTTGCGTGGACAAGTGCCGCGCCGTTCTCAATGGCACCGAAGGCGAATACCACTCCGGCTGCCCGCTCGATGAGGTCTGGCTCGACTTCGCCGGCATCAAATACAAGGCCTTCCGCAAGTTCGTCTCTTCTGGAGCGGATGACGCAGCCATTTCCGAGTGGGTGACGGAAAACTCCAAGCAGAAGAAACGCAGTGAAGTCATCGCATGGAACAACAAGATGCGTGACAAGCACATCAGCAAGATGCCGATTAAGCTTCAGGAATTTCTAGAAGACTATATCCCAGCAAACATCCCCGAGGGGAAAATCGTGCGTGTGTGGTTCGATGTTTATGACATCGAGGAAAATCGCATCTGAGCCTTCCAGAAACCTTTCAAGCCCTCCCTGACAGCTCGGGAGGGCTTTTTTGTCGCATCACTTACGAAATATTTTTCGTATTAAGCCTTGCGCATGACTTCGAATAATGAATTCTGCGCGCTAGATGAACTTGCTAGCGGAAAACCTGATCTCTCCTGTCGTCCTTTGCTTCGCGCTCGGCATCATTGCACGCTGGATCAAAAGCGACCTCGCCATCCCCGAGCCGATCTACCAGGGACTTTCGATCTACCTCCTGCTTGCCATCGGCTTAAAAGGGGGTGCCGCGCTGGCCGTCACGCCTTTCTCGGAAATGATCATGCCGGCCATCATGACCTTCGCGCTAGGATGCGTCACCGCCGTCTCAGCGTATTTCCTGATGAAAAACTTCGGCAGGATGAACCGGGAGAACGCCTCAGCCATTGCCGCGCACTACGGCTCGGTCTCGGTCGTCACTTTCCTAGCAGCCATCGAGGCCGTGAAACGCTCCGGCATGGAATACGAAGGCTTCCTCCCCGCCCTTGTCGCAGTATTGGAAGTGCCGGGTATTATCGTCGCGCTCCTCTTCGCTAGCAGCGGTGGACAGGGTGGCGGTTGGAAAAAAGCTCTGCATGAAGTTGTCACCGGGAAGAGCATCGTCCTCCTTGTCGGCGGGCTGATCATCGGCGCAGCTTGTGGTCCTGAAAAGCTCGTGGATGTAGAGCCATTCTTCAAAGCCTGCTTCAAAGGTGCGCTCTGTATCTTCTTGCTTGAACTGGGACTCATCGCCGGGAAAAGGCTGGCCGATGTCGGAAAGGCGGGCTGGAGACTCATCGCGCTCGGCTGCTTCCTGCCAGTCTTTCATGGTGCCTTGGGTGTCGCCGGAGCGATCCTCGTCGGCATGAGCCCAGGCGGAGCTGCCATTTTCGGAGCAATGGTCGGCAGTGCCTCATACATCGCTGCGCCCGCCGCCGTCCGTATCGCCTTGCCGAAGGCGAATCCCGGCTACTATCTCACGCTAGCTCTCGGCATCACTTTCCCCTTCAATCTCGCCTTCGGCATACCCATCCTTCAAAAACTCGCTAATCTCTTCCATTCTTGGACATGAAAACTGCACTCAAAAAAGTCACCATCGTCGCCGAGCGACTGCTGCGCGATCAGCTCATTGATCTTCTGAAAAAACACGGAGCCACCGGCTGGTCGATCACCGCTGTTGAGGGCGAAGGCTCGCGCGGCAACCGCACATCGGACTTCGAAGGCAGAAACTCTCAGATCGATACCATCGTTTCCCCGGAAATTGCCGACGTGATCATGACTGACATCGCAGAATCTTATTTTGAAGACTGGGCGATCATCACTTACTCCAGCGATGTGGAAGTGATGCGCGGGGATAAATACGTCGGTGTGAATTAGGCAGGTTGCAACGAATCGAACCCTAGATCCTTTCTTTATACCGAATGGGATTACAGCCAGTAGCCGGGGGTCGAGCGAAAGCGAACACCCCCGGATGGGTGTCACTAAAATATGCAATCCTGAAGGGATCGAAGCGGCTCGCTGGCATCCCTCCGGGATGCAATATGCTGGCCGATTGATCCGGGGGTGTTCGCTGCGCTCGACCCCCGGCTACTTGCTTTGATCCTTTCAGGATCAAGAGAGCTTCGCGTCGAGGCCGCCGACCCAGAGCTTCGTAACCATGTCTTCTTGGGCGGCTTCCATCGCTTTCCGCTCATCTTCCTCCTCATCCTCGTGGCCTGCTAGATGCAGAAGACCGTGGACAAAATAACGCAAAATCTCTCTCCCGAGCGGCTCCCCATATTCCTCCGCCTGCCGCTTCGCGACCTCGGCTCCGATGACGATCTCGCCATGGTGGAAAGTGATGACATCCGTCGCCCCGGGGATTTCCATGAAATCCATGTGAACTCGCGCGCTTGTTTCATCATCCACCATCGCTACTTCCAGCGTAGCGAGATGGCTGAGCGGATTTTCGGGATCAGTCGCGGCGGCTAATGCCATTTTCGCAGCCTGCCCGCCGATGTCTTCCAGTGCGGTAAGCCATCCCAGCGGAATATCCACCGCTTCCTGATGGTTGCCTATGATGATTTCCAGCTGCATCAGTCTCTTTATTGGATCAGTTGCTGCGCTCCTCTGCTGTGGTAAGTCGCCCGGTCTTTGCTTCCGGTTCGCGGCCTTGTGTAGAGTCGCGTCGGGTGCCGCCGTTACTAGCTTTTTCCTCAGGCGGTTTCTGGTAGTCGATACGGCTGTGGAGCATGCTCCGGAGGGTCTTGGAAAAGCTGTCCTTCACCATCGCCAGCTCGCCGAGAGTCAGCGGGCAATCGTCGAGCTGGCCGTCGCTGATCTTCGCGCGGACGAGTTCGTCGATTAGCGCACGGATCTTGGCGGGGGTCGGCTTGCGGAGGGTGCGCGAGGCGCTTTCGATCGTGTCCGCCATGCAGATGATCCCGCTCTCTTTCGTCCTAGGACGCGGCCCTGGATAGCGGAAATTCTTTTCCTCCACCTTCGGCAGATCCTCGGGATTCTCGAGCCTGCGATCCACTTTCTCCATCTCTGCCTTTTTCTGCTCCTGCGCCTTGCGGTAGAAGTAATACACCAGCGAATCACCGTGGTGCTCCTGGATCACATCGATGATGCGGGGGTTGAGCTTATGTTTCACCGCCAGATCGATGCCGTCCTTCACGTGAGCGGTGATGATGAGCGCGCTCATCGTCGGAGTCAGCGAGTCGTGCGGGTTTTCGCCGCCGTCGTGCTGGTTTTCGATGAAATAGCCGGGCTTCTTCAGTTTCCCCACATCGTGGAAATAGGCGCACACCCGGCACATCGAGGCATTTGCTCCGATCTCTTCCGCCGCGGCTTCTGAGAGCGAGGCAACCACTAGGCTGTGGTGGAAGGTGCCAGGTGCCTCTAGTTGCATGCGCTTGAGGAGTTTGTGGTTCAGATCCGTCAGTTCCAGCCAGCTGATGTCCGTGGTGAGGTGGAAGGCACCCTCAAACATCGGCAACACGCCGCTGATCAACATGGCGGTGGCCAATGCTGTGACAAAAGCGATCCCGGCTCCCGTCCCGATGATCTGGAAATGCTCCATGGACTTGGGGCCGAACACCGACATGGCACCCATTTTCCCTAAAACAATGGCAAGCAAAACGGTGACCACCCCCACATAGATGCCCGCACGAATCAGTTGAACTCGCCTGCGCACACAATCTGTAGTCAGGACACCCACCATCCCGCACACAAGGCTGACGATTAAGAAATTCATCACATCGCCAGCCGGAACAAGCAGCGCACCAATCAAGCTCACATAGACTGCAGAAAAACCTCCAACCGTCCTGCCGAGCAAAATCCCGTGGAGCATCGGCGCTAATGCGAATGGCACGAAAAGGAAACGGTAACTCTCCCGGATGCTGCCCGCGTCCGCCAGCACCATGATCAGCCTGACGATGAGCAATTGCCCGATCAGGCCACCAAGCACGAGGATCACGCGACTGTTTCTCCTGCAAAGATTCTGGTGACCGGTGTGAAACATCGCCAGTGCTGTCAGCGCTAGGGCGAAGCCATATAGCATTCCTTCGAAGGGATCGCCCGCGAAGGTCGCCGTCGCCGAGGCTTTGAGCACAAGGACCGCCGAAGCGACCGCAAAGGTGAGGTAGAGCGCGAGCTTGATGAACAGACTGTCCTCTAGTGTCTGTATGGTGGCGCTTTCCCCATGAACACGGCGCTTTTTAGCGAGGGAAAATCCTTTTTGCGCGAGTCTCCAGCGCTTGATGATGTCAAGAAATCCCAAAATGAAAGCCTTGGTTGGTAACGCCGTGGATCGACATGATCCCTAGCGGCAGGCGCGGAAGCTACTAGTATAGGTTCCCGATGGCAATACGCATTTCGACCCCGGCAAATCCTCTTAGATATTCAGTCTTTTTGATTTTCAAGATTACTACGTGATCACGTTATAGCGCGTAAGACGATTCAGGTGCACTATGTGTGAGTCAGCGCGGGCTTCCAGCCAGAAACCACGTATGACATTCCCCCCAAACAAATGTAGGCGGTGGGTGTTGTGGATAGCTTCCCGGCACCCACCGTTCTTTTTTCTAAAATAGGCTGAACTCTACTTCGCCTAGCCAACTTCATTTACGCAGAGCGAGGAAAAGCTGGAAAATGGATGAGCTTCGAGGACGCAATATCTGAATTGTTTCCGTTACGTAGACTCATGCGGATCTCAGTGGCGCGCTTTAGCACGTCATTCAAGAATTCCTGCTGAGCTTGGGCATTCGTCCCTATCAACAGGGAAATCATTTCATGGAAATCCACGATGATGTTCTCATCGCAGAACGACTCTACTGTGGTGTTTTTCTTTTTCATGGAGGGATGACGTTGTTTCTAAATGTCTTGATTACAATCGCATCCTGATCGCATTGATTTCCAAATATTCTGCATTTCTTGAGGTTTTTTCAAAAAAATCTAAAATTCCGTCCGAAGCCCCAGATGCGTCCTCCCTCCCGCATCGTCTAATCTCCACCCATGATCCAAGCGCAGCTCCAGATACTCAGAGAGTTTTGCCCGCATCCCGAGACCAGCT
>JANRFH010000002.1:5847-85598 GCA_030725745.1 Akkermansiaceae bacterium | reverse complement strand
AACCACCGGCTTCCGCGGTAGCCCGACTGACATTGAGGCCACGGCTTCCGCCTCCATCGTCCTCATCGGTGCTCCGCAAGACATCGCTTCATCTCTCGGCACTTCCGGGGATTTCGAAAAAGGCTCCATTCTCACCGCAGACACCGCTTCCGGTGCCAAAGTCATCGTGGACTTCAATACCTCCACGATCACTTCAGTCTCTGCGGATGGACAGGCCATCCACACTGCCGAACTTCCGGTTGACCGCGCAGACCTCTCCGCTGCCATCGCGGAAGCTCTCAGCAAGCTCTGAGGCACCGCGTAGCTTATCCGCGCCGATCTTCACTTGAAGTTTCGGTGCGAAAGACAGAGGTTTGCCGCCTTCATGTCCCTTTCCGCCTACGCCACGCCCTCCCCGGCACTCCAGAAGGAAGTTTCGCGCCGCCGCTCCTTCGCCATCATCTCCCACCCGGATGCCGGTAAAACCACGCTCACGGAAAAATTCCTCCTCTACGGCGGTGCCCTGAATCTCGCCGGCTCCGTCACCGCACGAAAAAACCAGCGCTCCACAACCTCCGACTGGATGGAGCTGGAAAAACAGCGCGGCATCTCCGTCTCCTCCACCGTCCTCCAGTTCGAATACAAGGACTGCGTCGTCAACATCCTCGACACCCCCGGCCACAAAGACTTCTCCGAAGACACCTACCGCGTGCTCACCGCCGTCGATGCCGCAGTCATGGTCGTCGATGCCGGCAAAGGTATCGAAGCCCAGACACGCAAGCTCTTCGAGGTCTGCCGCCGCCGCGGAGTCCCCATTTTCACCTTCATGAACAAGCTCGACCGCCCCGCGCGGCCGACCCTTGACCTCCTCGACGAGCTCGAATCCGTCCTCGGCATCCACGCCTTCCCCGTCAACTGGCCGCTCGGCGACGGCCCCCGTTTCAAAGGCGTTTACGACCGGGAAAACAAAAAAGTCCACCTCTTCGAGCGCACCGTCCACGGCTCCTTCCGCGCCCCGGTGAACGTCTCCGGCATCGAAGACCAGTCCGTGAAAGACACGGTCGATGAAATCACCTACGCCCAAGTCTGCGACGAACTCGAACTCCTCGAAGGCGCAGGAGCAGACTTCGATGTCGCGGAAGTCCTCGCCGGCAACCTCACCCCCGTCTTCTTCGGCTCTGCCGCAAACAACTTCGGAGTCCAGCTCCTCCTCGACCGATTCCTAGAGCTCTCCCCTCCGCCCGTGCCACGGAAAAGCGAGGACAACCCTGTGAACCCCGCCTCCAAGGAATTCTCCGCCTTCGTTTTCAAGATCCAGGCAAACATGAACCCGAAACACCGGGATCGCATCGCCTTCATCCGCATCGTCTCTGGCCAGTTCGAGCGCGATATGGATGTCTTCAACACCCGCACCGGCGAAAACGTCCGCCTCGCCAACTCACAGCGACTCTTCGCCCGCGACCGCGAGACCGTCGATGACGCCTTCGCCGGAGACGTCGTCGGCCTAGTGGGAAACTACGATCTCCTCATCGGCGATACCCTCGCCACCTCCAAGGAAGTAAAATTCGACGAGATCCCGCGTTTCCCGCCAGAGTGCTTTTCCTACCTCACCAACAAATCCACCGCGAAATACAAACGCTTCCAAAGTGGCCTCGAACAACTCCTCAAGGAAGGCGTCGCCTCCGAGTTCACCCCGCTCGATTCCACCGGAGTTTCCTCCCGCGTCCTCCTCGGAGCCGTCGGCCCGCTCCAGTTCGAAGTCCTCCAGCACCGCCTCGAAGGTGAATACGCCGCCGAGACACGCATCGAACCCGCCGATTGGTCAATCGCCCGCTGGCTAAAACCCAAGGAAGGCGACCCCCTCGCCCCAACCGCCCGCCCAGACCTTTCCCTAGGCACCATGCTCGCCCGCGATTCCAACGGCTGGCTTGTCGCCCTCTTCCCCCACGATTGGGCCATGAAAACCTTCACCGAGAAAAACGAAGCCTGGCTCATCTCCGAGCAACCCCTCCCGCCATTGTAGCTGCCGCATCTCGCGGCAGGCCGTGCAAACCCCGTCCCGGTGTGCTTCAAATCCTGTCTCGCAATCTTCCCAAAATCTCCTATAATTCCCTCCAATGAGCGCAATTCCCCGCATCATCAACATGGAGGAAACCATCGGGAAAACCGTCGGGAGACGTAATCAATCAAGCCCGCTCGATCCCGTTCAGCACTCAATCAAAAGAGCCAAAGGTTGGTGCGACGCATTTCCCCCGATGATGACTCCAAAAGGCGTTTATCGTTTCAAAACACACGAAGAAGCCGAGCAATGGACGACAAAGAACACGCGGAAGCCGAAGACGGGGAATTAGTCCCGCGGATACCGAGTGTCGAAGACCTTCTCGAACTCTGTCGGCATTTGAACGAGCTTGGCGCGAACTATATCGTGGTTGGAGGATTTGCCATCCGTGGAGCAGGCTATCCTCGCGAAACCCACGACATCGATTTTGTAATCTCCACCGACCTCGAAAACGAAGCCAAGGTCTATGCCGCCCTCGCCACCCTCCCGGACAAGGCCGTCCTAGAACTCGAACCAGGCGAGGTCTCGAAATACACCGTCATACGCATCAACGATGAAATCACCGTCGATCTCATGGCATCCGCCAGCGGCATCGATTATGAGGAGGCGAAAAAAGACATCATCATCCGCGAGATCAGCGGCGTCCCCATCCCCTTCGCTTCCCCCCGACTGCTATACCGGATGAAGGAAACCACCCACCGCGAAAAAGACCGCGCCGACCTCCTCTTCCTCCGAACCCACTACGCCGAGGAAATCTTCGGGAAGCCGTAGCTGCCGCGTCCCGCGGCAGGCCGGGAAGCCCCTACACCTCCACCCGATACCGCATTACCTTGGAATCCACCTCACGGCTCCAAGCATCGATCCCGCCCGTCATACCAAAGGCATTCTCAATCCCATGCCCCCGGAACCACGCGACCTGATCCAGCACGTATTTTCCCGTGTGATCATAAAGCACCACCACTCCACCGGGCTTCTCTTTGAAAATTTTCTCCTGAATCTCTTGGGTGAAAAACTCTGAGCCCGCGATCTTCACCGCCTCGTGCTCCTCGCGCGTCCGCACATCCACGAACCGCACATCCTCCCGCGCCGCCACATCCTTCGGCACCATCAGCATCGTCAGATCATGCTCATGGCTCGCAAGCAGATGCTCCAGCACCTCCCCAGCATCCAGCTCCGCCCGCTCACACAATTTCGCCAGCGTCTCATCATCATCAAACGCACAGCTCTGGCAGCCCCCCAGATGATACCGCGCAAACAACGCCCTCTTCGCCCCCGGCATCTCCGCCATCAGCACCCCCATCTTCGTTTCCACATCCATCGTCTTATTTAAAATTTGAGAGTCGTAGGTTGAAAGTTAGCGCTTCTCGATCGCCACGATAGTCACATCATCCATCTGCGCGCCCTCACATGTAAAGGCATTCACCGCCTCCTGCACACGCGTCACCACCGCCTCCGCCCCCATTTTTGCAGCCTCTTGAAATGTTTCCGCAACCCGCTCCAGCCCGAACTCCTCATCGTGCTCGTTGAGCGCCTCCTTCACCCCGTCGGTGAAAAGCAGCACGCAATCGCCAGACTCCAGCTTCACCGTCATGTCCTGAGTCACACGCTCGAAAACCCCGCCCGCGTCGATTCCCAACGCTAGCCCCTTCGGCCGTGCCACCTCCACCTCCCTGCTCGCCTTCCGATAGATCAATGCCGGCTCATGCCCTGCTCGCGTGAAGGTCATCGTCCCATCCGCAGGCTCCAAAATACCGTAGATCATGCTGATGAACATGTCCTCTCGTATGTCCGGGAAAATGTAGCGATTCACCGCCCCCAGTACTGCGGATGGTGAGGCGTTCGTCAGCGAAACGGCTCGCAGAAGGCTCCGGCACATCGCCATCAGCAGCCCGGCCGAAACACCTTTTCCCGAAACATCCGCCACCACCACACCCAGTCGCCCATCTTGCAACTCAATGTAGTCGTAATAATCCCCACTGATGATACGCGCGGGAATATTCGTCCCGTTCACCCGAAAACCCGCCACCACTGGATCCTCTTTCGGCAATAGAACTCGCTGCACTTCCGCCGCATTTTTCAGCTCTCCCTCGATCGCCTTCTTCTCGTTCGCATCACGGTGCACACGCGCATTGCCGATCGCGAAGGACGATTGCTCCGCCACCGACCTGAAAACGGCGAAATCGTTTTTCGAAAATTGCCCCTCGCTGTGTAGCCGAGTCACCGCCAGCACACCGATATCCTTACCCGCATACCTCAGCGGCGAAAGCATCACCGAGACATCGCCCTCTTCGCCTGCAATCTGCCCTGATTTAGGGATGTATTCGCGCAGATCCCGCACATGCACCGCCTCCGCCAGCGAAATCCCGTGCCCGATCAGCCCCTCGCCCAATGGCACACGAGCCAGCCTCAGATGACTCTCCAATGCACGCGGATCACTTTGCGCGCGCACCAAAACATCATCAGGTAGCCCCACCAGTGGCGGACATTTCTCGGAAATGTAAGATGGATTGAGAAAGCCCACATCGCTCGACTCGTAATAGATCGCACCGCCGCCTGCACCCACCACTTTTAGCACCCCGTCCACGATCATGCGTGAGAGCGCCCCGTCCGTCGGCTCGCGCCCGATCGCCAGCCCCAGATCATGCAGAAAGGAAAACATCCGCTCCTCCTCGCCCTCCATCTCTAGATACTGCGCGGAAAGCCGTTTCGCACGGCTGCGCTGCCGTTTCAGCGCAAGCAGCAGCACAAGCCCCACCAATAGCGAGATCCCGATAGCCCAGTAGGTGGATTCATCCATGACAGCGCGTCAGCCCTTCTCTTTCTCTGCAACCTGTTTTTCCAGCAGGCTTACCACTCCTGAGAACTTCTCTTGATTGCCTTCATTCGCCTCAGAAAGCAGTTGGTGTGCCTCTAGGATATGCCGCGTGTGCATCTGCGTCCCCGCACGCATCCCCGCCACTTTCAGCTTCAGAAAATCCCTCGCCTTGTCCTCCAGACCTTTCCACACCGCTTCTTCTGGCTCGATCTCCATCAGGAAATCCAAGCCAAGATCCTCCAGCGAAGCCCGGTTTTTTTCTCCTGCATCCGCCACCTCCAGCTCTCCTCCGTTTTCCTTCAGCCTGTTCGCCAGCCCAGCCAGCGTGCCCATAAACGTCGAGTCCATCCCACTGCAATCCTGCAAATCCACTACCAGCAGCTTCTCCCCCTTTCTTACCCTGACCTCACCAAATTCTTTCACCGCAGGACTATTCAGAAATGATCCCTTGCCTTCGCACCGAATCCAACTGAAACCCTCAAACTTTCCTACTCGTATTGGACAATCGTTAACCACGAATTCGTAGCCGTGTTCAATGCGGCCGATTTGGTTAAGCTACCCTCAAGCTATCGACCGGTCAACCTCTTACGAAGCATCGATCCTGCAAATCCTGACGTCCTTCCAATTCTTCTTCCTTGGAGTATGAAGTTTCAAATTTAGTGTTTCTCCAATGAGAACCCGTCAAATAGCCCTCTGTCTTGTCATTATTCTAGCGATCGCAGGAGTAATCATTTTCCTCACCCAAAAGCAAGACACTCAGCTCCTCCCCTCGGAAACATACGCAGAAACGCCACCAGCCGTATCAGAGCCAGATCCCGAGCAAGAAATCCCACCGCCACCTCCATATGAAACTGGATTGGCAGCCAGTGACGGAATCGGAAAGTATTTCATGAACCGCCAGATCTCCAAGGTCATGGGCCACCCCGGCATCGGCTGGCTTGAGCGCACCGAGCGGGAAAAGGAAGAAGCACCCTCCAAAGCCATCGCCCTCCTCGATCTCGCGCCGGACACCATCATCGCCGATATCGGCGCGGGCTCAGGCTACTACAGTTTCCGCATCGCCCCACTCATCCCCGAGGGCAAAGTCATCGCCATCGACATCCAGCAGGAAATGCTCGACCACCTCGCCACCGAATCCAAGCGCCTCGGCATCTCCAACGTCACGCCCCACCTCGGCACCATCGAATCGGTCGAACTGCCACCCGCCTCCATCGATGCCGTCATCATGGTCGATGCCTACCACGAGTTCTCCCACCCCGCCGAAATGCTCGCCTCCATCCGCGCCGCCCTCAAGCCCGGCGGAAAAGTCTTCCTCATCGAATACCGCGCCGAAGACCCCGATGTCCCCATCAAGGAACATCACAAAATGACCGAAAAACAAGCCGTCCTAGAGCTAGAAACCCTCGGCTTCACCTTCCTCGAAAACAAACCCGGCCTCCCCTGGCAGCACCTACTAGTCTTCGAGAAACTTTAAACTCTAAACTTTAAATCTCAAAAAGAGGCGAGCGGCTACGCCGCAGATTCTTCTTCCTTGGAGTTTAGAGTTTAAAATTTAGAGTTTCGCCCATGCCCGGCCTCATCATCGCTCCTCGCGCCAGAATCTTTCACGGCCACGAGTGGGTCTACGCCACCGAGATCAAGAAATCCTTCGGAAACCCCCAGCCCGGCGATGTCATCACGCTTAAAGACTTCCGCGACCGCCCCCTCGGCTCCGCCATCTTCAATCCCGCCTCCCAGATCGTCGCACGCCGCTTCTCACGCCGCCGCCAAGATCTCGACCTCGATTTCTTCACCCGCCGCATCCAGCAGGCCATCAATCTCCGCGCCGGACTCGAAGGCCTCGATGAAAAACTCTGCCGCATCGTCTGGTCGGAGTCCGATGGCATCCCCGGCCTCATCGTAGATCGCTACGGAGACCACCTCTGCGTCCAGACCACCACCCTCGCCATGGACATGCGCAAGGACATCATCCGCGATGCCCTCATCGCCGTCCTCAACCCCGCCTCCATCACCCTCCGCAACGACTCCCCCTCCCGCAAAGCTGAAGGCATGGAGGAATCCATCGAGCTCCTCCACGGCGTAAATCCCGGCTCCTTCAACGTTGAGACCAACGGCATCACCTACGAGATCGACCTCATCGACGGCCAAAAAACCGGCCTCTACCTCGATCAGCTCCAGGCACACGCCGAAGTCGCTAAAATGTCCAAAGGCCTCCGCGTCCTCGACTGCTTTACCAACCAAGGAGGCTTCGCCCTAGCGTGCAAGAAAGCCGGTGCCGCCAAGGTCACCGCCGTCGATATCTCCGGCCCCGCCTGCGCCTCCGCACGCCGCAACGCCGAGCTCAACGGCCTCGACATCGAAGTCATCGAGGCCAACGTCTTCGATTTCCTCAAAACCGCCAAACCCGAGTATGACCTCATCATCCTCGACCCCCCCAGCTTCACGCGGAACAAAAAGACCCTCAACGACGCCATGCGCGGATACAAAGAGATCCACCTCCGCGCCCTAAAGCTCCTCGAAAAGGACGGCCTGCTCTCCACCTTCTGCTGCTCCCACCACGCCTCCCGCGAGCTTTTCCTCGACAACCTCGCCAGCGCCTCCGTCGATGCCAAGAAATCCCTCCGCCTCGTCGCCGAGCACACCCAACGCCCCGACCACCCGGTTCTCATCACCCTCCCGGAAACCTCCTACCTCAAAGGTTTCACCTCGCAGCTGATCGCCACGAGGTAGCTGCGGCGTCCCGCCGCAGGCCGTGAAGGAGGCGTCCCGCCTCCTTTCCCAGCTACCCCAGCACCCTCACCTCAAGCCCTTCGATCCTTCTGAAGTGCGCCTCATCCTTGGGCCCCACCAACACACCGAATCCCAGACTCCTCGCCGTCGCTGCCACCGCGATGTCGTTCTGCGGAATCATCGCACCACGTGCAGATAGCTCCGCGAAAATGTCAGCATGATGCTCTGCCGTTTCCGCAGTGTATGGTTCAATTCCTGCCATGCGTCTCACTTTTTCAAGAAACACAGAACGCCTCGCAGCCCTCATCGCAGAGTCCGCAAGACGCACTCCCGCCAAGGCTTCCGCCCATACGATCGCCGGAATCACCAACTCCTCTGTTTCATTCAATTCAATCTGCCGACCATCACCCAAGGCGCGCTCCATTGAAATGATCGCCGAGGTATCCAGAACTAATCCCATGGATTCCCTTCAGGTTGATCGGCGGAATTTACACGCTCCAAATCATCCGCGAACTTTGGATCAATCGGTTTTGATCCGAAAATCGCCTTCAGCTCCCCCCAAGTCACCCGTGATGCTCCTTTCGCTGGAGACAATTCCGCAATCGGCTGATCGTTCTTCGTCACAATAAACCGCTCACCCTTGTGCTTCACACGCGCAAGATAGTCCCCCAAATGCCGTGCTGCTTCCGTTGAGCTAATCGAAATTGCATTCATACGTAAATTTGTAATCTACAATTTTACACAATTCAATTTGGTTTTTCCACCGACAAGTCCTTACCCACCGTTATCCTAACCAAAAAGCTGGGAGGGGATTCCCCAGGAAAATCTACCTCACCGCAAACACCGAGACCGGAGCATCGTGCAGCAGACGCTCCGCATTCGTGCCGAGGAAAAGGCTCATGATGGGTGAATGCCCGTGCGTCCCCATCACCACCAGATCCGCTCCGGTCGAGACCACATGATCGGTGATCTTGATCGATGGCACCTCCGACTCTAGGATGAGAACCTCATGCTTAACATCCTTCAGCACAGCCTCGTTCCGCTCCATCCACTGATCCAATTTCGCCTGCACCTCCGCCTTGCATTCCTCCTCGTAGGACATTACCGAATCCGCCGCATGCTCAAGAGCCTTCCCCCAGCTATCGCGCCCAGGTGGATACATCACATACACGATCTCCAGACGCGCACCGCTGCCTCCCGCCAATGAGGCCGCACGAGCCAAAGCAGTATCCGCCGTTTTCGAAAAATCCGTGCACATCACGATCTTCCTGAAATCCCCGCCCTGCCAGTCACGCAGCACCAGCACATCGCACGGCACCGTCCTCAGGCAGCGCGCGGCGATCGATCCCAACCGCTTTTTCGTCAGATCATTTGCAGAAATGATCAGGTAACGAGCCCCCAACTCCCCCGCAAGAACACCCAACTCCTCCGCCGGTTTGCCGATTTTTACTGAAAACTGCACCTCCACCTCGCTCACATTACCCTCCAGCAGCTCAGCGAAACGTCCTTCCGCCTCCTTCTTGAGAGTGTCGAAACCGGGATTCCCCATCCCGCTCACATCCCGGTGCTCCCTCAGCCCCGCATCGAGCACATGCACCGCCACCAGTCTGGAACCACTGGCACCTGCCGCATGAAGTGCATGCCGAAGCACGATGGCCGACGAATCCGAGAAATCGATTCCCGCGAGGATGTTGTTGCTGCTTTTCATGGTTTTTTGGGGTTTTTTGCACCACGGGATCTCCCGTCACTATCTATCAGACGCGAAATCCGGGATTTTTGCAAACCGTTCCGAATCCATGCGCACCCAAACGCAATCCCTGCAAAGCCCATCCCGCGAATGTTCGACAGCACCCCGAAACCACGTTAACAAAGCGCCCGACCTCGCTGAATTTCAGCGTTTCAGAATCTCAGTTTTTCAGCTTTTCCCAGCCAATGGACTACTCCCAGCTCATCGCCAAACGCAAAGACCGCTTCCGCGAACTCGAAGAAGCCGTCGCCAACCCCGATCTCTTCAACGATCCCGCACGCGCACGCACCATCCTCAGCGAGCACCGCAAACTCCAGCAAACCCTCGACCTCTGGGAAAAGCTCACCTCCACCGAGACCCAACTCGCCGAGAACCAAGAACTCGCCCGCTCCGACGACCCCGAAATGGCGGAAATGGCCGCCATGGAAATCCCCGACCTCGAAGCCTCCTTGGTGAAACTCCGCGAGGACATCCAATACGCCCTCCTCCCCGCCGATCCCAACGAAGACCGCGACGCCCTCATCGAAATCCGCGCCGGTGCAGGCGGCGACGAAGCCTCACTCTTCGCCGGAGAAATCCTCCGCCTCTACCAACGCCACGCCGATTCCAAAGGCTGGAAAACCGAACACCTCGAATCCTCCCCCTCCGAAGTCGGCGGCTTCAAGGAAGTCATCCTCAAGGTCACCGGCGACGAAGTTTTCCGCCACCTGAAATACGAATCCGGCGTCCACCGCGTCCAGCGCGTCCCTGCCACCGAGACCCAAGGCCGCATCCATACCTCAACCATCACCGTTGCCGTCCTACCAGAGGCAGAGGAAATCGATGTCGTCATGAACCCCAACGACCTCCGAATCGAAGTCTGCCGCTCCGGCGGTGCAGGCGGCCAGCACGTCAATACCACCGACTCTGCCGTCCAGATCTTCCACCTTCCCACCGGCCTCTACGTCCGCTGCGAGCACGGCCGCTCCCAGACGAAAAACAAGGAAATGGCTCTCCAGATCATGCGCACCCGCCTCTACGAGAAAAAACTCCAAGAGCAACAAGCCGAGTATTCCGAAAACCGCCGCTCCCTCATCGGCTCCGGCGACCGCTCCGAGAAAATCCGCACCTACAACTTCCCCCAGAGCCGCATCACCGACCACCGCATCGGCTTCACCACCCACAACATCGACGCCGTCATGGGCGGTGCCCTCGAAGAAATCACCGCCGAGCTCATGAAATCCGAAATGGCCGAACGCCTAGCCGAAGCCGGAATGTAAAAACGGACCGCGAGTCTTCAGCTCGCCCCAACACTTGTCCGCCGTAGCCTCGGCGAAGGAGGAACCCCAGTCTTCCCTTCAAACTGAAAACTGAAAACCAGCAAACTTCCCACCATGCTCACCCCCACCGAAGCCGACGTCATCAAAGCCTGCGGAGAAACCGGCATTCGCGCCATGGTCGCCGCCTTCTACCGCCGCGTCCCCACCGATGACATACTCGGCCCCATGTATCCCGATGATGATTGGGAAGGAGCCGAAGAACGCCTCGCAGAGTTCCTTCTCTTCCGCCTCGGAGCCTCAGAAGCCTACCTCGAAAAACGCGGCCACCCCCGCCTCCGCATGCGCCACGCCCCTTTCAAAATCGGCATCGCCGAGCGTGACCGCTGGCTCAAACTCATGTCCGAAGCCATGGATGAAACCCAAGTCCCCCCCTTCGCCCGCGCCTTCCTCGACCCCTTCTTCGCCCAAGTCGCCGACTTCATGCGCAACACCTAAACAAGGAGCGCCGCCTTTAGGCGGCGTGTCATCTCCCAAAACCCTCACCTGCCGCCTAAAGGCAGCGCTCCACATGAAAACCCACCTCGACATCCTCCCCCCAGAGCAAGCTGCCCTCCTCATCAAGAAAAAGCGCTTCTGGAAAAAGACCATGTGGAATTCCGTAGGCTTTGCATTCGTGGTTTTGATCCTCGGGGTAACGGGAACTTTCGTTGCCATATTTCGCCTAGTCCCAACGGTGGCAGAAGGCGCATCCTATTCCATCGATTCGAAATCCGCTGTTATGCAAATATTAGCCATCTCGTTCTTACTCATCTCATTAAGCATATTGGTCTTCCTCACCGCCCTCATCCGCTGCCTCAGCTTGCCAAAACTCCCAAAGTCCACCGCAAGCACCCCTGAACCCTACGACCCATGATCCGCCGCCTTCTCCTCATCCTCACCCTAGGCTCGCTCGCCGCAATTATCATGGTGAACCTCGATCCGGTGACGACAAAACTCCACCGCCTCATCCTCCTCAGCGCACTCATCGGCATTTGGTTAGGCCCACTCATCCTCCTTTGGAAAAAGAAACCCGCCCGCATCGCCCTGTGCGTCATCGCTGCCATCGCAATCATCCCCTTCCTCCTCCCTGGAAGAACCATCGACCCACAGGAACTCCGCCAAGACTACCTCAAGCGCATGATCTCCTACCAAGGCACCCCCTACCACTGGGGTGGTGAAAATTCACGCGGTATCGACTGTTCAGGCCTCCCCAGAAAAGCCCTCCGCGAAGCACTTTTCTCAAACGGAATCCGCCACCTCAACGGCGGCAGCCTCCGCCTGTTCCTCAAACACTGGTGGAACGACGCTTCAGCCAAAGCCCTCGCCGAAGGCCACCTCGACTTCGCCAATCCTACCGGCCACAGCGGCACTATCGCAACCATGGACTACTCCGGCCTCACCCCCGGAGATCTCATCGTCACCGAAAACCGTAGGCACATCCTCGCCTACGTGGGTAACGACCAATGGATCCAGGCCGACCCCAGCGCAGGAAAAGTCACTATCGAAAACGGCCGCACCAGCCCCAACGGTTGGTTCGCCGTCCCCGTGACATCCCACTGCTGGAGCGTCCTCACCGACACCGATTCATAGCCACGGACCGCTGCCTTTAGGCGGCGTGTCACCTCCCAAAGCCCTCACTCGCCGCCAAAAGGCAGCGCTCCGCATCGCCCATCCCACAAAATCCACAGTTGGAGTTTGAAATTTAAAACTTAAAGTCTCCCCACAAAGGATGTCCGAGAATTTCTACCAACAAACCACCGAAGCGCCCGCAACACCCTTCGATGTCTCCCTGCGCCCCCCGGCCTTTTCCGAATTTATCGGCCAGGAAAAAGTCAAAGACCGCGTCCTCCTCATGCTTGAGGCGGCAAAACGGCGCGGCGATGTCCTTGATCACGTCCTCCTCTCGGGGCCGCCTGGATTAGGAAAAACCACCCTCGCCAACCTCATCGCCTCCGCCGCAGGCACCCAGATGCACACCACCTCCGGCCCCCAGATCGAGAAAGCGGGCGACCTTGCCGGCATCCTCACGAACATTCAAAAAGGCGACATACTTTTCATCGACGAGATCCACCGCCTCCACCCCGCCATCGAGGAATACCTCTACCCCGCCATGGAGGATTACCGCCTCGATATCATCATCGATTCCGGCCCCTCCGCCCGCTCCATCCAGATCAATCTTCCCCGCTTCACCCTCGTCGGCGCAACCACACGCTCCGGCATGCTCACCGCGCCCCTGCGTTCACGCTTCGGCCTCATCAACCGCCTCGACTACTACAACCGCGAAGAACTCGCCGATATCATCGAGCGCTCCGCTGGCCTGCTCGATGTGGAAATCCACCGCCCCGGCGCCCTCGAAGTCGCCGCCCGCTCGCGCGGCACCCCCCGCGTTGCCAACGCCCTCCTCCGCTGGGTGCGCGACTTCGCCCAGGTGCGCGGAGACGGCATCATCGACCAAGAAAACGCCGCCGCCGCCCTCGCCATGATCGAGATCGATGCCGATGGACTCGATGAAATGGACAAGCGCCTCCTCGAAGCCATGATCTACAAATTCGGCGGCGGCCCCGTCGGCCTAAACTCCCTTGCCGTAGCAGTAGGCGAAGACGCCGCCACCCTCGAGGAAGTCCACGAACCCTTCCTCATCATGCAGGGCTTCATCCAGCGCACCCCCCGCGGCCGCTCCGCCATGCCCGCCGCCTACGAAAAGATCGGCGCCCCCCTCCCGCCGAAGCCCGAGGATCCGCAGCAACGTCTTCTCTAGCAACCAGCACAACCCAAGTCTTCCTTGAAGTTTGAAGTTTAAAGTTTGAGGTTTAAAGTTTCCCACACATGGACGCCCTCAAACAAACCATCACCCGTTGCCGCAATCTCGGACTGCGCCGCACCAAAGCCCTTGAGGAGCTCCTCGCCACACTCATCGAGGCAGATCGCCCGATGACTCTTGCCGAGCTAGCCGCCTCAAAGCGCCTCACCGATCAATGCGACAAGGCCACCGTCTATCGCCTCCTCCAGCGCCTCACCGATCACGCCATCATCCGCCGCCTCGGCCTCCACGAGCGCGCCGCCTATTTCACCCTCCTCCAGCCAGGGAAACACAGCGACTACCTCATCTGCACCGGCTGCGGGAAAATCGATGCCGTCAAAGCGCCCTGCCCCGTGCACAAACTCGAAGAAGAGATCCGGGAAAAAACCGGCTACCAAAACCTCTACCACGAGCTCGAATTTTTCGGCACCTGCCCAGCCTGCGCATGAAACTCGATTCCACAAAACAAACCACCGTCGCCACCATCGCCGTCGCCGGACTCCTTGACGCGCTGCTGATCACAGGCCTCATCATGTCGCGCCAACATCCCACCGATCAATCAACGGAACCACCCGCCAACATCAGCGAGACCTCACCCACGGCATCCCCCGCCACCTCCGGCGCATCCACCCCAACCGCCAGCGATCACTCCTCTCCCTCCACCGATCCCGGTTTCACATCCGCCACCAGCTCGGAAAAAAAACTCATCGCCAGCTACGGCGAGCACCGCGTCAGGCAATCCCGCCGCATCGCTACAAAGATCCTAGCCCTCAACCAACACATCGCCGAGAGCGGCGGCGAAAACAACGCCAAGCTCCACATCGCCCGCCTCCTTGAGCGCGATCCCTCCACCCTCAACCCCTCCGACCTCGATCTCCCCGAGAACGACAGCCCCCTGCCAAGGCCGTCTGTGGAAGAACTCACCACTCTCTCGGAAAACCCCCTCCCCCTCCAAGAAAACCTCCTCGCCGCCGACGCCAGCTCCCGAGGCATCCTCACCGAAGAACAATTCCAGAGCATCCTCGCCTATACCTCGAAGCACATCCCCACCACCATGCTCGGCACCGGCAACAACTCCCTCTCCCTCGAAGCCTCCGAAAAACACATCGAGAAGCTCACCAAGGCGATGGAGTAAGCCATCAACCACAGAGGACACGGAGATCACAGAGACCCCCCGTCTTGACACGTTGCTCCCGAAAATTACTCCTTTGTGTCCTCCGTGGTAATTCTTCCAGAAGCCAGTGAATCCGCCTGAAAAAGGATTTTCCCGAAAATAATCCACAAGTCTGGGTGTCGAAGTGCAGTATTACCATAATGACGGATGATACTGCCCTATTGAAACGCTTCACCGCAGACGGTGACGAAGCGGCATTCGCGGCGATTGTCTCCAGACACCTGCCCATGGTCTTTGGCGTCTGTTTCCGCCGCACGGGGAACCGTGAACTCTCCGAAGAACTCACACAAAACGTCTTCACCAGCCTCGCAAAAAAGGCCTCTTCTATTAGCGCGAATGTAAGCCTCAGCGGCTGGCTCCACCGCGCCGCTTCATTCGAGTGCTCCCACGCGCTGCGCACCGAATCCAACCGTACTCGCAAGATGAAACAATTGGCAGAACTCCACACTGATCCCGATCCGGTGCACATCGATGCAGATGCGAGCGAAGTCTCCCGCCAACTCGACCAATCCATCAACCAACTCACTAAAAAGGAGCAGGACATGGTGCTCATGAGATTTTCCGAAGAACTCACTCTGAGCCAGATCGGCGGGTGCATTGGGAAATCCGAGTCTGCCACCCAACGCCACCTTTCCAAGGTGCTCGAGAAACTAGCATCCATCCTCCGACGACGCGGGGTGACCACATCCGCGCTGGCACTCACGGCCATCCTTTCCGCTGAGATCACCAAGGCGGCTCCCGCCGGACTCAGCGCAGCTTCCATCTCCAAGGCTGCACTCACAGCGGCCACCACCTCACAAACAACACTAATAGCCACCATCATCATGACCAAGAAAACCGCCACCATCACCGCAGGTTGCCTCCTTCTCACCGTTGCAGGAGGAATCGCCCTCAAGAACAACACGAAGGAATCCACGGAAACGACCGCAACCCCTTCATCAGCTCCACACCAAGCCGGGGAAACCGCCGCCACGAAGGACAGCAACCGGGAAGACCCGACCGCCGCCGCCGACAAAACCCGCACCGAGCGCACCAGCAATGCTGATGCAGAACTCATCGCCCGCTACGGCGAGAGCAGAGTCAAACTCTCACGTCACATCGCCAATAGAATCATTCACTTGAACGACCTCATCGCAGGAATGAAAGACATCGCGTCATCCGGAGGGAACGGCAACATCACATCGAACGTAAAAGTCATCAGACTCGATCAGGGCGATCTGGGTGACATCAATCTCAAGGATCTCTCCGATCCAGAAAAGCTCCGCGAACTCACCGACAAAGCGAAAGAGTCTGCCGGAGAAGAGTCCCCATCTGAGGGAGCCCCCGAAGCGAACGTGAAGGTAGAGGAAGCCATGGCGAAAATGCGCGACGCCCAAGAAAAACTCAAAGAGGACTCCACCCCTCTTCAGGAAGAACTCCTAGCAGCAGATGCCGTCACTCGCGGTGAAATGACCGAAGCCGAATATGAAGACATCCAAGCACAAACCCCTCAGCAGAAAGTCTTCATTGGCGGAATAGGAGAGACGAAACCTAGGTCTCTCGTCGACACAGAGAAAATGATCGAAAAGCAGATCAAGACCATGGAGGCCGTCAATTCTCTCATCGATCTTGGTGGAGAATAACGCCATTCGGACTCTTCTTCGCGCTACTTTTTCCGTCCCAAAAGGACGATTCATACCAGCCCGCGGGTGAAACCCCGGGTCTTGTTGGATGTTTGTCCCGCGTCCTGAATGGACGACACATGCATGGAAACGTTGGATTCATCCGAACGCGCCTTCATACACGGAGCTACATGATGCATGAGGTGTCCCGTTAGGACACGGGTCACTGCGTCGCAAGCTCAGGGGTTACACTCCTGGCTGGTATAAAACGTCCTTTCAGGACGAAGACGGGCGGGATCACCCCGGCTCGGTGCGAAAGTCGCCGCCGAGTGCAAGGTGCAGGTCAAAGCGGTTCTGCAGCCTCTGGTTTTTCAAGCGGATGAGCGATGCACGCGCATTCGTGGCGCGGCGCTGGGCTTCCAGCACTGAGAGGATGTTCGCATTGATGCCCTCCGCGTAGTCGCGCTCCGCCTGTTTCTCCGCAAGGGACGCCGCTTCCACTTCGGATCTGAGGAATTTCTCCTGCTTCGCCAGTGAGCGATCTGCCGAGAGCGTTGCCTCGACTTCGCGGAATGCCTCCAGCGCGAGCTGTGCGTAGTCGTTCACCAAGCGGTCATTCCGCGCCAATGATGCACGTGCATTGGCCGCCGTAGCCCCGCCATCGAAGATGATTTGATCCACCCGCGCAGTGATGCTGGAGACGAGAAAATCCGCATTCAATAGATCCGAAAGCTTCGCAGAAGATGTGCCGCCAGAGCCGGTTAGAGAAAAGTCTGGCAGGAGACTTTTGCGTGCCGCATCCGCCCGTTTCGCGGAGGCGAATAGCCGTGCCCGCGCCGCCGCCAGATCCGGCCTGCGCTCCACGAGATCCGCCGGGATGCCCGCTGGCACCGAACCGGGGAGATCCGGAAGATCGTTCGCCGCACGCGATTGCCCGCCTGGATACCTGCCTTGCAGCACCTCCAGCGTCCGCGCCGCATCCTCGCGATCCTGCTTCCTCGCCTCCAGCGAACGCTCCGCGGATGAGACGTTCGTCCGCGCAAACTGGATGTCGAGCGCACCCTCGCCGGTCGCCTTGTAGTTCCGCTCCACGATGCGCAGGTTTTTCTGGAAGGAGTCCAAGGTGTAGGCCGCGAGATCCACTTCCTGCTCGGCAGAGGAAAGGTTCGTGTAGGCCTTGGCCGCATTTGCCGCCAGCGAGAGCCGTGCGGCGCGGAAGTCCTCGATCGCCGCCCGCTCATCGGCCTCAGCCGCGCGTGTCAGATCGCGCAGGCGACCCCACAAATCCGGCTCCCAGGAAGCTGCTAGATTTAGCCCGTAGCTGCGAGTGCCGTCATCACTGCCGGTGCCGCGCGTGCCTGCATCCAGCGAAGGAAGCTGACTCGACCGGGCGATGATCGTGTTTTCCTTCGCCTCACGGAGACGCGCTGCTGCGGACTTAAGAGAACGGTTGTGCTCCAGTGCATCGTTCACACTGCGCTTCAGCGCCGCATCGCTAAATCCATCAAGCCAGCCGGTGGAAATCTTCCTTTCCGTCCCACTCGATGCCGCCGCCCATGTGCCGGGCGTGCGTATCGAAAGATCATCCTGCGGCGCTATGAATGAGCAGCTGCCGAGTGCCAGAAACATCCACCCTGCCGCGATGGAGTGCACGGCTTTCACAGGCCTGAGATGATGGCGTCGCCCATTTCAGCGGTGCCGACTTTCTTCTCACCGTCTTTGCCGGTGGCGATGTCGCCGGTGCGGAAACCGTCGGCGATGGCTTTTGCGACAGCGGCCTCGATGGCGTCTGCGGCTTCCGTTTTCCCGAGGGAGAAACGCAGCAACATGGCCAGCGAAAGGATCTGTGCGATGGGGTTTGCGATGCCTTGTCCCGCGATGTCCGGAGCGGAACCGCCGGATGGCTCGTAGAGGCCGAAGTAAAGTCCGTCGTCCTTCTGCTGACCGAGCGAGGCGGAGGGCAACATGCCGAGCGAGCCGGAAATCATCGCCATCTCATCTGAAAGGATGTCGCCGAAGAGGTTTTCCGTGACCAGCACGTCGAACGAACCGGGGCGGCGGATGAGCTGCATGGCGGCGTTGTCCACGTACATGTGCTCCAATTTCACCTCGGGGAATTCCTTGGAAATCTCATTCACCGTCTCGCGCCACAGGACGGAGGAGGCGAGGACGTTCGCCTTGTCGACGGAGAGCAGTTGCTTCTTGCGACCCATCGCGGCGGTGAAAGCGATGCGCGCGATGCGCACGATCTCGCTTTTCTTGTAGATCATCGTGTCGAGCGCTACTGGCTCGCCATCCTCTTCATGCCTGCCTTTCGGTGCACCGAAATAGATGCCGCCGGTCAGCTCGCGGACGCAGAGCACATCGAAGCCGTCCTTGATGAGTTCCTGTTTCACAGGAGACGCATCGGTCAGAGCTGGAAGGCAAACGCCGGGACGGAGGTTGGCGAAAAGGCCGAAGTGTTTGCGAAGCGGAAGCAGGGCTCCACGCTCAGGCTGGATGTCAGGAGGAAGGTTCTCCCACTTGGGGCCGCCTACGGAACCGAAGAGGATCGCATCAGCTGCCTCGCTGGCTTTCACCGTTGCTTCAGGAAGCGGATGCCCACCATCGTCGATGGCCGCACCGCCGACAAGGTGTGCGCTGCGCTCCACCTTAAAGCCGAATTTTCTCTCCACTGCATCCAGAACGCGTAGCGCCTGCTCCATCACCTCGGGGCCAATACCGTCCCCGGACAAAATCGTTATCTTTGACATAAAACCTACCTAACTACGGATCACTCCTCCTCGAACTTACGCGCAATCAGATCTTCGATCGCCGCCAAGGCCGCTTCCTCATCCTCTCCCTCGGCACTCACCGCGATCACGGAGCCGTGCCCTGCCGCAAGCATCATCAAGCCCATGATACTCTTGCCGTCCACTTCCTCGCCGTCCTTCTCGACCATGATGTCGGATTTGTAACGGTTCGCCATCTTCACAAACTGCGCCGCCGGACGCGCATGAATTCCCAGCTTGTTCAATATCGTGAAGTCTTTCTTTGCCATAATTGTGGATCTCGCTGGCGGGAGGGTAGGAAGTCAAACCCCCACTCTCCAAGGCAAAAGTTCACCTGATATTGCACTCATTCGGTTACACTTCTGAGGGGATTAAACCGCCAAGTAAGAAAGGTGCGCCAAGTAAGAACTCAAATAAGGTAGTCTAAAGCTCAATCTTTTCCCATTGGCGAACTTGGCGTTCTTGGCGGTGAACCCCCCTCTACCCCGGCACTACCTCCAGCAGCACCGCCCTCCCACCATCCTCCACGCCATCGAATTCATCCGCCCGCGTCACCCGCAGGTGATCCAACCCAAATGCCTTCGCCACTGAAGCAAAATCCACCGGGGTCTCCGCTGCCATCCAGGATTTCGCAGCATCGCTCATCCCCTCCAGCCTCGGGACTTTGGAGAAAATCTTGCCGCCGCCGTTGTTGATCACGGCCATCACACGCCCCTCGCATTTCACCTGCGCGAGCATTTTCAGCCCAGCTAGGTCATAAAGAGCCGTGAGATCACCGAAGATTCCCCATGCATTTTCCTCATCCGCACTTGCGCCCAGCCACGAGCTGATCTGTCCATCTATCCCGTTTGCTCCACGGTTCGCCCGCACCACTGGCACCTGCCGCTCCCACTGCGCGTAGGCATTCCATTCACGAATTGGCAGGCTATTTCCTAGATAAACACTGCTGCCGATCGAGGCATAAACCGAAAGCGTGCGCATCCACCCCGCCTCGCTATCGGGCTGCGACTCAAGCATTTCCTCGATGCGCTGACCCCGCGCCTCCGCTCCGTCCAAAAGCTCCTGCCTATCTCCCTGCTCCTCCATTTCACCCAGCGCCGCCAAGATCCGATCAAGCGTCCCCGGCAGCACAATCGCCTCACGCGCCAATCCACGCAGCCCATTACGGCACACCGAAAACACATCCACCTTCGGCAACTCCTCAAGATCCCTCCAAAACCTCCCGCTCGGCACCCCGCCTAGCCGCAACACTTTTGACGGCGGATTCTCTTTCAACACCACATCCGCATCCACCACCGCCAAATGCTGTAGCAACTCGCGCAATCCACTTGTCCCCTCCGCCACGACCGGCACCGCGAGATCCTCGCAGAAATGGTAGACCTCCTCCTGCTCGCTCACATCAAGCTCACCCACCATCACCACCAGCCCACGCATCGACGGCTCACGCAGCCACCTCGCCAGCCCCGCCACATTCGGCTTCCCATAGTCCACGGAAAAATCCCCCACCGCCAGCTCCGCAAAATCCTCCCCGCCTATTTCAAACTCCTCCCCAAGCTCCACATTCAGATGAAGCGGTGCCTTCCCCTCCCAGCTATCCAGATCACAGGAAGCATATTCCGTGAAAATCCCTACCTGCTCCACCGCCTGCGGCGCACCACTGCCCCGCGCCTCCGCTGGCCGATCCGCAGTAATCAAAACCAACGGCTTCGCCTGGTAAAAAGCCTCCACCGCCGCCGGCAAAAGCTCCGCCACCGCCGTCCCGCTCGTCACCACCACCGCACACGGCCTCGCCGTCTCCATCGTCCGCCCAAGCGCGAAGAACCCCGCCGACCTCTCCTCGAAATGACTCCACACCCGCACCTTCCCCGCCGCCTCCATCTTCGCCAGCACCTCCAGCAACACTGCATTCCGCGCACCACCACACACCACAAACTCCCCCACACCCGCCTCAACCGCTTTCGTCAAAACCCCCACAGCTAATTCCCAAGAACCCATGCACAAGCTCTAGCTATCCAAGATGGTTTTGCAATGCGGTTCGTAGCTGCCTAGAACCTCGCCACGGAAAACCATTTCACATTTCGGAAAAACACCTGATCGGATTTATTCGGCTCACTTTTGAAACTCCGCTGTAAAAGATCAGACTTTTGCAGTTTGACAGCCCACTAAACTTTTATATGATCCCTGCCCAATTGGTGCCCGACTCGGCTAAGCCATAAAAAAACAAATATGAAACTCTCAAAACAATTCATATCAACGACGGCTCTTGCAGCTCTCTTCGCAGGCACATCCCAAGCGGCGATTACCGTCGTAAACGGAGATTTCCAAACCCCGACCACCCCAGTCACTGCCAACAACTCTTTTGCTGCCACTGGCATAGACACTATCAGTGGCTGGACTTTCACCGGAGCCACCAGCGGTCAAGTCAACATTCTTGCAAACGGCAACCCCGCCCCTAGCGCTAATACCGGCAAGACCGCAGGTGATCAATACGTTGTCTTCAACGAAGGCGGATCTGCCACGGGAGGAACCTTGTTTCAGACCATTACAGGACTTGATATCAATCAACTTTATCGGGTTTCTTTCGATGTCATCGCGTTATTCAGCATAACCAATAATGTCATCGTCGGCGGCGACTTCAGCAGTTCCAGCGTTTCCTTGGGATCCGGAAGCGGCCAAGCCACTGCCGTAGGAAATGGGGGAACTACTGCCACCTTCACCTTCACCGCCACGGAAACGTCGGGAGTCCTGACCTTCACGGACAACTCCAGTGCCACTGCTCTCATCGATACCGGCTTGGACAATATCACGATCACTGCGATTCCTGAGCCTTCGTCTGCGGCACTACTCGGCCTAGCAAGCTTGGCCTTGCTCGCTCGCAGGCGTAAGTAGATCTTCGATTTCGGCCCATACCGAACCAAACGCTCTGGAAGTCATCCCAATGCAGGGATGACTTCTTTTTTATGTTACAAATCCGGCCGAAATCACAGGAACATGAAACCTCCCACCTTCAGACAAATACCCTACGGCTCAGACGCGTTCCGGGAAGCGTGCCAATTGAGAGACATCGTTCTCAGGCAGCCTCTCGGGCTCAGCCTGTTTGATGAAGATCTCACCCAAGAGCGTGATCAAATGCATTTCGGCCTGTTCGCCCAATCAGCCAAGTTGATCGCCTGCGCCATCGCGGTGCCGCAATCCGACTCCATCGCAAAGTTGCGTCAGATGGCGGCATCTGCCGAATACAGGGGAAAGGGACATGGATCGGCTTTGCTTTCATGCATCGAAAACCACCTCATCCATCAAGGGGTCGAACGACTTGAGCTTCACGCCAGGCTCACAGCAGTTCCATTCTACAAAAAGGCCGGATACATGGAGGAAGGGGATACATTCACAGAAGTAGGAATCCCCCACGTTTCCATGCTCAAGACGCTAGTAAATAGCTGAGAACAACGGCGAACAGCCAACTCACAACTCCATTAGCTCCCTACACACCTCCACCCTCTCCCCAATCAGTTCACCCAGCTTCCCGATAAAATCGGTTCTACAATGCGGCGAGACCTCCTCAATGACTTCACCCAACTTCTCGCCGACTTTTTCGATCATGAGATTGACCTCAACCCCTACCCATGCCGAATCCAGTCCTGCTTCCTCTGCCCATTTCGTCCAACTCCTCTTTCCTATCAAATGAAGTCGATACTCCCCTCCCACCTTCATGGAAAGTTTCCGTTTCGTAGACTTAGGGTTCGGATCATAAGGCAGGAATGATGCGACATCGTAAATCGGCGCAAGACGTAAGTAACTGCCCCAAGCGTGAATCAGCGAGTAATTCTTCGAGTGGGCATCGCTGCCGTAAATGATCCAGTTGAATGCAAGAGCCATCACAAATCGATCGATATCTTCCTCTGCCTCAGAAGACTCCTGGCGAAGAAGCTTTACGATATCTGCCGCCGATGGCCCGCCGTCCCGTTCATATTTCTCTGACGGAAAATGCCCCAAAGCCTGACAGAGATCTTCTTGATGGAGCCGCTTCAGCTTTCCGTCGTCCGGATCGGTAATACGGTCATACCTCTGGACAGATAGAACACTCATGTCACCCACCTGTATCACTTCGCTTTTTGCGGTAGGTAAACCGATCTCCGATACCAGCCTGAGGCAGAAATGCTCATGGAGCGCCTGCTCACTGAGGTCCTCCGGCTGAGGCTTTAGGATGTGTGTGGTCGGTATCCTGCCCCCTGGAACATACCATTTTCCATCTTTGAGATGCAGGGCATCCTTTGCTTGCGCACCTGCCAAACTGAACCTCCCATCGATCTGAACAGGTATCGCCCGCGTCCGTGCTTTGAGCCTCTCAAGCCGCCCTACCAAATCGCTCTCGGAAAGCTCCTGCAAGGAATCGAACTCACCTGACAGGATCGAATCCAGTCGGCCTGGCCTCACGAACTGCAAACCGCCCGCACAGTCCTCGCCCACATGCTTGATGAGATCGAAGGGATTCCGCGGGGAAACCTGAAAACTTTTTCCCCAAGCACTCAGCACCGCATCATTATCCGGCAAAAGCCCTTGGAGAAATGCTCTTACCTTCGGGTCTTCATGTGCACTCGCTACCAAAGGCAACGAGACTGAAACGGGAAAGCCATCCGAGCCGAACCGCCAGCCCTCCTCGTAATGCAGCGAGATCGAATCCCGCTTCCGGTCATACTCAAGCCGCCCGACATGATCTGACTCACGGAGAATATGCAGAACATCAATCATATCCCGGTATTCCCACGTTCGAGCCATTCAATCCGCGGCTTCTCTTCCTTGGCTAAATCCATTGCCAGTCCCAGCACCCGGAAAGTCCTTAGAACCAGACCGAATTCGACCGACTCCTTGCCTTTCTCTAAATGTCCGATCCAGAGGCGGCTCACGCCCACCTTTCCTGCAAGCTCCTCCTGCGACCAACCCAACTCTTTCCGCTGATCGCGCACTAGGGCACCTGCTGATTTGACGGATTTAATTCTCACAGAGACAGATCTAGCATGTAAGCGTTCATATGCAATCATTAAAAAGTAATCGAACATACACAAAAATACATTTGCATACGTTCGATTACATCAACTCGCTGGTATATCGACAGCTTTAGGACTAGAAATCCTTGCCCTCACAAGGATAAGCAGGCTGCCACGACTCCGGCGAGTCCGCAGAGCAACCAGAGCAGCTCCGGGCTACGACCGAAGATCCACAGCCCGACCATGGGGCCGACGCCTACCGCGGTGTTCCAGCTGAAGCCGAGCACACCCATGTAGCGCCCGCGCATGTCGTCGGGCGCGAGGTTTGCGACGTAACTGCTGGCGATGGGCATGGCGATCATTTCACCGAGGGTAAGCACCACGATGGAGAGGATCAGCATCGGCAGGCTAGCGCCGAAAGCGAGTAGACACAGGCCGCCGCCGATCAGGACGTAGCCAAAAGCCATCGTTTTCTGCGGGTCGAAGCGTTTTGTCACGTTCGTGAGGGGAAGCTCCATGAGAACGATCATCAGACCGTTCAGCCCGAGGAGGAAACCGAAGGCTTTCTCATTGAGACCCGAGCCCTCCGTGACCTGAAGGCCGAAGGTGCTGCTCGTCTGCCAGAAGATGACCGCCACCAGGAACGATGCCCCCACCACGCGCAGGAACGCCCAGTCCCTGGCGATGAAAGGAACAGCATCGCCCCAGCCGGCGTTTTTCGAAGGCGCTCTACCGATACCGCGCTTCAGACCGAAGAGCACGATGAGACCGAGGATCGCCGTCGTCCCGGCATCCGCGATGAAGAGCCAGAAGAACGACGACGACGCGACAAGCCCCGCGGTCATCATCCCGCAAGCGAAGGCAAGGTTGATGGAGAAACGCTGCACCGCATACGCTCTCACACGCAGTTCCTTGCCGATGAGGTCGGCAATCAACGAACTACTAGCAGGATAGTACAAGCAAGTCATCAGTCCGCAGAGGAACGACACCGCTACGAAAACCACTGGTGTTTTCGCCAGGGCCAGCAACACCATTTACACCAACAGCTAGGTGACTTAGCTCCTGATGCTCCTTCAATCGTGACAAACCGTCTATTTACGGGGAATATTCCTGAAGTTATGGACAAAATCGCGATTTTTGGAGGAAGCTTCAACCCACCAGGCATTCACCACAGGCTAGTTGTCGAAGCACTCGTTCCTCACTTTGATAAAATCATTGTCATCCCCTGCGGCCCGCGACCCGATAAGGAGACAACCAACGACATCGAGCCCTGGCACCGCGCTGCCCTGACGGACATCGTCTTCCGCGACATCGCGAAAGTGGAGGTGGATCTCTTCGATCTGGAGCTTGCGAGCTTCACCCCGAACGACGTTTTCGAGAAGCGCTACGGCCACCTTGGGGAAATCTGGCACGTCATCGGATCCGACCTGAGTCAGGGTGGCGGCAAGGGCGAATCCGCCATCCACCGCTATTGGGATTTTGGAGAGCGCATGTGGAAGGAACTGAATTTCTGCATCACTGCTCGCGAGGGATACGAGGTGCAAGACGGCGACCTACCGCCTAAAAGCCAGCTCATCCACCTCCCGGAAAATACCTCGGGAGCCAGCTCCGATATACGAGAGCATATTTTCAAGCGCCTGCCCTACGCGGATATGGTGACCCCGAAGGTAGCCGCCTACATCGAGCGCTACGGTCTCTATCGAGGGCGTATCCCCTCAAATCGGACAAACTGGCGCAACGAGCATCCGGGACTGCTCATTTATGCAGATCAATGGAACGAGCGAGCCATGGCCTTAGCCGAGACCTACCGGAAGTGGGAGGACAAGGAAAACCCGACAAGCATCCTCGTCCTCGGCGGGGACGGCACCATGCTCCGCGCGATCCGAGAGCACTGGCGGCTGCGGCTACCCTTCATCGGCGTGAACCAGGGTCACCTCGGCTTCCTGCTGAATGAGCCTGAAATGCTCGCCGCGGAAAATCTCCCCAAGACCGATTGCGTGATACGACTCATGCCAATGCTTTTCATAGAAACGGAAAGCCCAGAAGGTGAACGTAAAAAATCCCTCGCTTTCAACGACGCTTGGATCGAACGCGCCACCAGCCAGTCGGCCTGGCTGGAAGTGGAAGTGAGCGGCGAAATCCGTATCCCGAAGCTCGTGGCAGACGGGGCTCTGGTTTCCACGGCAGCAGGCTCCACTGCCTACGCGCGCTCGATGGGCGTCGCTCCGCTGCTGGCGGATTCACCGGGCTGGATACTAGCCGGATCAAATGTCATGAGCCCCGCAGGGTGGAAAAGCGCCCTGCTTGCTCCCGAGGCCACGGTGACCCTGCGCTCCATCGGCGGAGACAAGCGCCCGCTCAACGGCTACGTCGGAGGTGTGCCGCTGGGCTCGGTCTCCGTTTTCCGCGCAAGGCAGAGCCGCATCGCCACTGTGGAGATCGTCTTCGCCGCCCAACGCGACATGGCGGAGAAGATCTCGCGGCTCCAGTTTCCAACTGGAGAGCCACTGTTGCCTTAGCTGATTTTGGAAATAGCCGCCCAGTCGTTCGCATCTAAGCAGCACGGATCGGCAGCAACCCAGTGCCCCGGCTCGATTTCTCTAAGCCCGAGATCCATGTCGATGGTCTCTTGGTAGCGGGCATGATTGATACGGTGGCCGAAGGCGCTCCCTTCCGGCGGATCGATGGGTGAGGGCACGTCGCCTTCGAGTAGAATTTTCTCGCGCTTGATCGTAGGATCGGCGATCGGCACGGCGGAAAGCAGCGCCTTGGTGTAGGCATGCTTCGGATTGCGATAAATCGTTTCTGAATCCGCGAGCTCGACGATTTTTCCGAGATACATCACCGCAACGCGATCGCTGATGTGCTTCACTACAGAAAGGTCGTGGGCGATGAAAAGGTAGGAGAGATCAAACTCTTTCTGCAGATCCACCAGCAAGTTTAGGATCTGCGACTGCACGGAAACATCGAGCGCGGACACCGGCTCGTCGCACACTAACCACTTCGGCTTTAGTGCGAGCGCACGCGCGATGCCGATGCGCTGCCTCTGCCCGCCGGAGAACTCGAACGGATGACGCTCCGCCGATGCTGCGGCAAGACCCACGGTATCGAGTAAATCGTCGACCCATTTCCTGCGCTCAGCGCGATTGCCAAGTTTGTGAATGCGGAACGGCTCCTCGACCAAGCTCCGCACATTCATCCTCGCATCGAGCGATTCTGAAGGATCTTGGAAAATCATTTGAAAATCCCGACGCAAAGGTCTCAGTGCCCCTTGCCCTAGATGGCTGATATCACGCCCCTCAAAATGTATCGTCCCAGAAGTCGGCTTCAACAGCCGGACAAGCGCTTTTCCTAAGGTCGACTTTCCACAGCCCGACTCCCCGACAAGCCCGAGCGTTTCTCCAACGCCCAGCTGTAGCGAGACTCCGTCCACTGCCTTAACCGCACCTGTCTGGCGCAGGAATACACCGCTGCGCACGGGGAAATGCACCCGTAGATCGGTCGCCTCTAACATCGGTGATTCACTCATAGATCGCAGCACTCCTTGCAGATTTCAACTTTGTGTCCCGGCTGCACTTCTTTAAAGACCGGGCGCTCACGCGTCGCCACAGATTTTCTGCCCATGCGCTGGCAGAAACGGCAGCCGTGCGTGTATTCCGCTAGCCCAGCCACTGTTCCCGGGATTGTTGGCAGCACGGATTTCGGCTCCGTATCCAGCTTTGGAATCGAACGCAGCAAGGCCTGCGTGTAGGCATGTAGTGGGTTCGCAAAAAGTTCCTTCACCGGCGCGCTCTCGACCACGCGACCCGCATACATCACCACCACTTCGTCGCAGGTTTCTGCGATCACGCCCAGATCGTGGGTGATGAGCATCAGGGACATGTTCCGCTCGGCTTGGAAACCGTTGAGCAAATCGAGGATCTGCGCCTGCACCGTCACATCGAGCGCGGTCGTCGGCTCATCGGCGATGACCAGATCTGGCCTACACGCAAGAGCGAGTGCGATGACCACCCGCTGTCTCATACCTCCAGAAAGATGGTGCGGGTAATCCATCATACGCTTCTCCGGTGCCGGGATGCGTAGTAGTGCCAGCATCTCGGTCGCCGCATCCCATGCCTCTTTTTTCGACATCTTCGTGTGCAGGCGGAACACCTCCGCCACCTGCCGCCCTATGCGGTGCACTGGATTAAGTGCAGACATTGGCTCTTGGAAAATGACCCCGATCTCACCTCCGCGCACCTGCCGCATGCGCTTGTCGGTGGCATGGAGCAGATCCTCTCCTTTGAAATGAATCTCACCACCCAGCACCTTGCCGGAAGGCTGGGGAAGTAGGCGCATGATCGACATCGCCGTCACACTCTTCCCGCAGCCAGACTCACCTACTATACCTACCGTTTTCCCGTAGGGGATAGAGAAGGAAACCTGATCCACTGCACGCAACAGCCCTTTCTCCGTCTCGAAAGACGTGATCAGGCGATCCACTTCCAAAAGATTTTCGTCACTCATTCCGCATCCTCCTCTTCCACTTCGGGTTCTGGGGAAATTGCAGATTCCTCATCCAAAGGCTCCACTGCTTCTTCGGAACCAAGGTAGCGGTAGTCATCGAAGATACGGTTCACCTCTTCAAAGGTTTTCCCATTCCGACGCGCATCCATGGTCTCCTTCTTCATGTCCTCGTCGATCCATTGCACGTATGCTTCACGCGGATCATAGACGATAGGCGGGCAGAATCTTGTTTCCTCACAATCCGGCCAGCGCAACCAGCGCCATGAGCCGACACGCAGGAAATCCGTGGTATAGGCGGGGACAAAAATCCCTTCGTCATGGATGATGCGCTGCAATTTCACCGCCGCATCGTGGAGTTCCTCCTCCGTCCTGGCATTGCGCACCTTGTCGCATAACACATCTGTATCATCGCGCCCCCACACCCAAAGGTTATTCGTTTGCGGTTTGAGATTGCCCCGCTCATCACGAGCGTTAGAGGAATGCATGAACTGATGGAAATCTGGCGTAGGCGGCCCGATCACCCATGCACCGAAATACATCTCATGCTGCTTCAGCATGACTTTCTTGTATGTCACCGTGGCCTCATTGGAGTCCAGCCTGAGATCAAAGCCGCATGCCTTTGCATCCTCTCTGAGAATTGCAAAGATCTTGTCGAAGCTCGGTATCGCTGGATAGGTAATTGAAACGGAAAGCTTTTTGCCATTGGGGCGACGGAGAATCCCATCGCGTCCGGTGCGCGTGAAGCCCGCCTTGGCAAAATACCTTCTGGCTGCCGAGATCGAATATTTCCGCGCCTTGATATCAGGATCGCTGAAGAGCAGATAACCTTGGTTAAATGAGTCGAGCCGTGCAAAGTCTCCCCGAAAAATAACATCGATAACTTTCTGCCAGTTCATCGAATGCTGTATACCGAGACGAATATCCTGCTCTTCAAGAAGCGGCTGAGTGACATTCAAATACAATCCACGCGGCAACGCCGGCCACTGGTTGTAGAAGGTGTAGCGCTCGATGTAGCCTTTGAAAACCGGTTCCACCTCGGACTTCTGATACCACCACTCAGGGCGGGTGAGATCGATGGTATCGATTTCACCGGCACGGAAAAGCTCGAAGGCTTTTGCCTCGTCGCGCACCACCACGTGTCGTATGCGATCTGGATTAAAACGGTATTTATAGTATTTTCTATCCTTCGCCCACCAGTCCTTCACCCGCGTCTGGGTCACAGAAACGCCCTTCACCACATCCTCGTCCAGCACCTCGTAGGCACCCGTGGTCGGCGGAAATTTCCACTGATAACGCTCTGTAAAGTCCGGCCCGTAATCCGCATAGAAGTGGGGAGGCGATGGAGACAAGCCACCCGTCGCAGCCGGGGCGTAGATTTGCGCTTCCGGAAGTGAGATCGAAAGCGTGCGCTCGTCATAGGCCACCATCCCGGCGATATTCTCACGATAATATTGCTTGGAATAAGGGTTCACGATATCATCCGAGATACGGATGTAAGAGCCGAATAGAAAATCCCTCGCCTTCACCGGAACGCCGTCAGAATAACGTGCTTCCTCATCAATACGGAAATACACCGTCCTACCGTCTTCTGAAACCGCCCACTCCTTTGCCAGCCCAGGGATCATCTCCATTGATTTCGGATGAAGTCCCACTAGCGGCATGTCGATGTCATCATAAAGCGAGCCACGGAAGCTGTTGTTCGAGTTGTCGCCGAAGGGGCGCAAGGTCGGAGGGAAGGTACGAATATCGACATTGAAGGTGCCGCCCTTTTTCGCTCGCGGATCGCCGATCTCCTCGTGCTCCATGCCATTTTCCCAAACAAGATTGTCCGGCACTTCCGAGATGTCGCCGTAGCGGAAATAATCACCCAGCCCGAGACGGAAATCGTATTTCTCCTCATCACGTTTCAGACTAATGAGGTGCCGCTCGAAGGCCTCCCTCTCCTCCCCCTCAGCGCCCAGCACATCCTCCTCAGCCTTACGCACTTGCTGAATCGTTTCCTCGCGCTGCTCCTCCAGCCACTTAGTAATGTAGGAGTTATAGCGCGGGATGAATTCCTCAAAAGCGGATGTGCGCATAGACACATCCAGATCACGGCGACAACCGGTCGTGGCGAATAAAGCCGCAGCTAAGAAAAGGAATGTCAGGTATTTCAACATTAACGGTAGTAGCTGTATTTTTTCGGATCAAAGGCCTCGCGCACCGCTTCGCCGATGAAAGTGATAAGGATCAACAGGCCAACAAGCACAACGAAAGTGGAGGAAACCAGCCACGGCGCGGAGAGATTCGAAAGGCCGTCGTTAAGCAGGCGACCCCATGTCGCATACTCAGGTGGCAGCCCGAAGCCAAGGTAGTCGAGCGCAGTCAGGGAAAAAACCAGTGCGGAAACGGTGAACGGCACAAGGGTCACAATGATCGCTACAGTGTTCGGCAACAGATGGCGGAAGATGATACGGGTTGTCCCGGCACCGAGTACGCGGGATGCAGCGATGTAGTCGCGCTCCTTGTCACGATAGGCAGCTGTGCGCATCAGCGAAGTGATGCCCATCCAGCCGAAGAGGATCAGGATCGCCAGAATGATCGGCAAGCCCTTGAACTGCTCAGGCACCATGCTCGATAAAATGATCACCACAAAAAGGTAGGGCATGTTCGAAAAAATCTCGATGATACGATCCATTAGCAAATCAAACCAACCCCCGAGATAACCCATCAACATACCGATCACAATTCCGACTGTGTAAACGATAGGCAGGAAGATCAGCGCCGCCTTAAAGTTCACTTGAAGCCCGCCGTAGAGGTAAGCCAGTACATCATAGCTCTGTGAGGTCGTCCCCAGCCAATTCCGCTCCTCGGGGATCGGCGGTGAAGGCGGATACTTAACAGCACGAAGTTGAACATCTTCAGCTCCGAGAAAATCCTTCACATCGCCTTCTCCACTGTATTTTTCTTTCTCTATCAACTTCACACCCTTGAGGTACTCGGCGGTATAAACACTATCTCCCGCTTCGTTCCAACCATCCACGGCACCGCTGAGCATTCCGTTCCGCAAGGTATAGCGGAGATGAAACGTCCCCTCGACGACATCATAATATTTCGCCGCCAGTCCGTAGTAAGGGCTATTACTACCATCTTCCTGGTAAACGCCATCCTTCAACACCAGCGAGCGCGAGCGCGGCGGCAGTGTATCGTCCGTGGAGCCGTAGGGTATCAGCGGCATGATGACCTTTCCACCTTCGCCAGCCTCCTTGAACGCGATCTTCAACTTCCGGTAATTCACCGGCGCATCCGCCCGCTCTCCCTCAATGCCGAACTGCGAACCAATGAAAGGCTTCGGATTAAATGCTGGAAACTCCCATTTGCCCTCATAACGCACCGCTAGCGCCTCTTTCCCAACAACCAACTGATCCAGAGCAGCTAGACCCACGAGCCCCATCAGGATGATGAGCGAATAGTAGCCCCGCTTGATTTCCTTGAAACGCTTGATGCGGCGCATCGTCACTGGATTCGGAGGCCCGCTACGAAATGAGGACACCAGCAGACACAGGCCAACCGCAACCATGATCGTCGAGCTCAACCAACCGAACCATAGAAATTCCACTCCTTCGGCTTTCCAGTTCAACAGCGGCACATCCCGGCTAGTGGAGAAAAACCATCGCGCCGTCGGAAAATCGATACTGCTTATTTCCCCGTAGACCGCGAGCGACCCGAGCAAGAGAAGGATGATGCTGATGGAACGCTTGCTCATTTGAATTTGATCCTTGGATCCACCATCGCGACGATCATGTCCGATAAAACTTTGCCCAGTAGCATCAAGAATGCCGCGATTGTGAGAGTCCCCATGATCACCGGCACATCACGCTCGATGACCGCCTGATACTGGAGCAGGCCGAAGCCCTGAATATCAAAAACCGTCTCCACAAGAAGAGAACCGCCGATGAAAATTTCCACCAAACTCCCCGCACTAGTCGCCACTGGTATCATCGAGTTCCGGAACGCATGGCCAAACACCGCCTTGCGGAAGCCAACACCTTTCGAAACCGCCGTCCTCACATAATCCGCCGAGAGCTGCTCCATCAGATTGTTTTTCGTCAGCATCGTCAGCATGGCGAAAGAACCCACCAGATAACAAAGCAGCGGCAGGACAGTGTGATGCGCCAAGTCTTTCACTTGCTCCCAAGTCGTCATCCCGGGAAAGTCAGGACTCGTCAGGCCAAAGAGCGGGAACAGGTTCATGCGCGCGCCAAAATGCACCAGCAAGATTGCGCCGAGCGCAAATCCCGGGATCGAGTAGCCGATGAAGATCAGGATCGAGCTCGCACTATCGATGAATGTGCGGTGCTTTAGCGCTTTCACCACCCCCAAGGGCAAACACACCGCATAAGTGATCACCGCTGTTAGTAAGCCGAAATAAAGCGCCACCGGCACACGATCCATGATCATTTCAGAGACCGGATCGTTGTAAACCTTAGAGCGCCCGAGTTCGCCTTGGAACAATCCGTTGAACCTAGTCTTGTACGCCACTACGCGAGGAGCATACGAAGGCACATCCGCTCCCTCTTGATTGCGCCGCTTGAACCTGTCCTGCCTCGCCTCCTCATCCTCATAGCGGAGGCTCCATCCATCGTCGCTGATTTCTTTCCCGTTGGAGTTATATACGGCAGAAACAATTTTCTCGTCCTTTTTCGTCACGCGCACCAGTCGCCCGTCGCCGCGCAGCACAAGGATCGCCGTGTTATCGGGATCCGTTTCCGCTCCGCCAATCGCATCATCCCCCGTCTCTCCGAACTCGCCCTTTGACAAGGAGACCTCTCTAGGAACGACACCTAGCCACTGCAAGTAAGCAATTGGCATCGACTTATCCAAGCCATACTCCTCCTCAAGCTCCTCCATCTGCTCCTCACTCAGCCCGCCGCTTGCCTCATTTGATGCCTTTTTTCCACCACCGCCTTCTGCATTTCCCGCTGCCTGCTGGAGCATACGATCCATAGAACCACCCGGCACAAAACGTGTAATCGCGAAAACGAAAAACGTGATCCCCAACAAGGTCGGGGGGATCATAAGGAACCGTCTAAGAAAATAACTCTTCACTCGTTGCGGTCCGACAGTTTCACCGCGCTGCCGCGCTTGGCAAGTCCCGCGCTAACCTAAAATTCGACACCCTCTTGCTTCTTCACTGCCATGACGTAGTCGAGAACCGCCTTTTCATCCGATGAAGGCAGCCCCGCATGATTGATCATCTTCGGCATCACGTCCTCGAAGTCCATGATATCCACCTCCTCTGGGAGCTGGTATTCATGGCACTCCCCGCACTTGAGCATGTAAACCACATGCCCACGCTGAAGCTGCGAAAGCGATTTGCCGCTTGCTTTGGCCATCTCCTGCGTCGGATTCGGTACTTCGGAAATCCCGCCTACCGAGCCATCGTCATCCGGCGGCAAATCCCCCATCTGGCCGCTTCCTCCACAGCCAACGAGCAGCCCCAACCACCCAGCAACGCAGTAATGCTTGATTTTCATGGAAGATTTAATAAACCGGATGCCCCCTCTTTATCAACACCTAAGACGGATAATTGACTTTGCGCAAAACACCCATTAAACACACACAAGTGAGAAAATCCGATATCGCAGCCTTGGTGTCCCTGCTCATCTGCCAGCAAGCCGGAGCGGTTCTAGTCGCCAGCCCCTCGCCAACCAATCCAAGAACTTCCGCACCTGATAATGGCGCGCCATGGAGCAACGTCGTCCTCACCAATGGCGCCTCCGGTGTCTACCTTGGCGGTGGATGGATGTTGACCGCTGAACACGTCTTCGACGATCAGGCTCAGCCCTTCGTCACCTACAACTCCACCCAATACCTCGCCGACCTCAGCAAGTCCTACGTCTTGGACAACACTTTGGCAGCCCAAGCCCTAGGTCTCACTGCAAAAGCCGATATCGTCCTGTTCCGCCTACAGGAAGCCCTACCCGGTCTCCCCACCATCTCCTTGGGAGACCCCACCGTGAACATGCAGATCACCATGATCGGCTTTGGTAGCGGAAAATCTTGGGGAACAAACAACATCGAGGGAACATCGCTCCTCAATCCCTACGACTACACGAATCCCTCTGACAATGACTTCGTCGGGTTCGCTACCGACTATGACACAGCAACCCTGACCGAGGGCCAGGCCACTGGCGGTGATTCGGGAGGCGCGGCCTTCGCATACATCGGCGGGGAATGGAAGATCGTAGGCATGATGAACGCCGTCGACACCACATCATCGCCGAACGAGACCCTGTTTTCCAACATCTCTTACTACTCGTCCCAGATAACCAACATCATACAGACCCAAGGCTCCATCCCCGAGCCCTCCTCTCTCCTCTTCTACCTCACCTCCGCCCTGTTCATCCTTCGCCGTAGGCGCTAAATACCCGCCTTGGCCACCCCCGTCATTGACGCGGGCTCTTCCATCGTTTCCCATCCGCCCATGCCCTCGGCGGATAAAAAGTCTCCCATCTCCTCGCACCGCTGGATCCTCACCTATCTGATGCGGGAAAAGAAGGTCTTCATCCCTTCCCTCATCGCCCTTTTTCTCACCGCCGGTCTAGCCCTCGCTTTCCCCTATTTTCTCAAAGAACTCATCGGAAATCCCGTCGACGGCCTTCAGAACTCCGTTCCGCCCGCCGAGATCCTTGAAAAGATCAACCGCATCGTCCTCAGCCTCGTTGCCGTCCTTTTCCTCCAGGCCACCATCGGCTTCTTCCGCGTTCAAGGCTTCATCCGCTCCGGCGAATCCGCGCTAAACCGCCTCCGCAGCGACATCTTCGCCCACCTCCTCCGCCTCCCCGTTCCCTATTTCCAAGATCAACGCGCCGGCTCCCTCAGCAACCGCGTCTCCTCCGATCTCTCCCTCGTCCGCGAAACGCTCATCAACACCGTCCCCCAAGCCGTCCGCCAGACCGTCATCCTCATCGGCGGTCTCGTCTTCATCTTCATCTCATCCTGGAAACTCTCGCTCGTGATGCTCGCCTGCATCCCCGTCGTCGTCCTGCTCATCGCCTTGTTTGGCCGGAAAGTCCGCGGCCACTCCAAGGCCGCCCAAGCATCCCTCGCCGATGCCTCCACGGTCATCGAAGAATCCGTCCAAAACATCGCCGACGTCAAAGCCTACACCAACGAGCCCCTCGAAAACTCCCGCTACGCCACCTCCCTCAGCGAATTCCTCGCCGTCACCTACAAGGGCGCCCAAGCACGCGGAGCCTTCCTCTCTTTCATCATCTTCGTCCTCTTCGGCACCATCGCCTTCGTCGTCTGGTACGGCGCACGCATGTATGCCAACGGCCTCATTAACTGGGAAAACTTCTTCGCATTCATCATCTTCTCCATCTTCGTCGGCGCATCGCTCGGCTCCTTCCCGGAAATTATCTCCCAATTCCAGCAAACCGCCGGAGCCACCGAGCGCCTCCGTGAAATCCTCGACATGCCCGGCGAACGCGACACCGGCACCGCCCACACCCTCACCGGCCGCATCGCCATCGAAGATCTCGCCTTCACCTACCCATCCCGCCCAGAAATCCCCGTCCTTTCGGGAATTACCATCGACCTCCCCGCCGGCCAGCGCACCGCCATCGTCGGCCCCTCGGGCGCAGGTAAATCCACCCTCTTCTCCCTCCTCCTAGGCTTCAACGACCCCACCTCCGGCAAGCTCCTCTTCGACGGCACAGACGCCCAAGAAATCTCTCTCGCCTCCCTCCGCTCCCAGATCGCCATCGTCCCCCAGGAAGTCATGCTCTTCGGCGGCACCATTTCCGAAAACATCGCCTACGGCAAACCCGGCGCATCCGAAGAGGAAATCGAAGCCGCCGCAGACCGCGCCAACGCCCACTCCTTCATCAACGAGCTCCCCGAAAAATACGAAACCCTCGTCGGCCCCCGCGGCACCAAACTCTCCGGCGGTCAGCGCCAACGTATCGCCATCGCCCGCGCCATCCTAGCCGATCCCAAAATCCTCCTGCTCGACGAAGCCACCTCCGCCCTCGACAGCGAGTCCGAACGCCTCGTCAACGAAGCCCTCGAGCGCCTCATGGCAGGCCGCACCTCCCTCGTCATAGCCCACCGCCTCTCCACCGTCCGCCACGCCGACCAGATCCTCGTCATCTCCAAAGGCAAACTCACCGAGCGAGGCACCCACGACGAACTCTACGCCGCCAACGGCACCTACAAATTCCTCGCAGAAACGCAACTATCCTGAGAACACTCCGCAATGCGGATCAAAGCCTCATTACCCATAGCCTGCGCCGTTCTTCTCGCCTGCTCGGGGAATCTGCTCGCTGAGATCAAGGCCTCGAAATTTTTCCCTCGAAAAGAATACGAGCACATCGATATCGAGAAATACCTTGAGGCAGAGGAGAAACTTTTTCTTCCCATCGAATTGCTCGTCAAACTCATACCGCCCAAAAATGGAATTGCCCACCGTGTCCGGGTCGTCGTCTGGGAAGACCCTGATAAGCCGAATAAAGGCGTAGCGGCCATCTACACCTATCGACTGCAAAAGCACGCTCGTGGCTACGACTTCATTCGAGAGCGATCTAACTCAGATAAGATAGATGTAACAAAGGAGCATTCCGTTTTCTACTGCCTCTACCGACAAGGCCCTGCCAAGCCGTAACGCCGCGTAAAATTTCTCACGAATACTCAACAGCAATATGAATTGGGTCGAATTAGCAGGAGTTTTGCAACTGGTAGCAACCATGGCCATGCTCGGTGTCATCTGGGTCGTCCAGCTCTGCGTCTATCCCCGCTTCGCAGATATTGATCCGGAAAAATTCATCGGCGCCCACACGCGTCACTGCGCAGGGATAGGAATGGTTGTCGCACCGCTCATGTTAATCGAGCTTTTCACTGCCGTATTCCTCGTCTGGGCAGGCAGCGGCGGATGGGTGCAATGGTTGATTCTTATCTTCACTTTGGGAAATTTCATTTCAACGGCACTCATCCAAGCACCCTGCCACCGCCAGCTCATGCAGGGCTTCGATGAGGCAAAATGCAGGCTGCTCACCCGAAGCAATTGGATACGCACCGTCCTCTGGTCAGCGAAAGCGCTTTTAGTATTCAGCCTGACGATTGCTCCATTTCTCTAGCCTTACGCGAAGCTTCAGTCCCGCCCTTGCCCCACGCCCGTTTCCCTGTAGCTTCCCCACGTGAGAACGCTCGATGCCTGCCCGAAGCCTGAACTGATCCTTTCCTTCGATTTCGATGGCACGCTGCACGACCCTGCGGAGAGTCCACCGGTTCCCACCGCTTTCTTCGATACCATCCGCCGCCTACGCGAAACGCGAAACGCCATCTGGGGGATCAACACTGGCCGCTCAATGCCACAGGTGGTCGAGGGCTTCATCGAGAGCAATTTCCCCTTCATCCCAGACTGGGTGATCGCCCGCGAGCGGGAAATCCATTTCCCCAACGACTTTGGGCGCTATCTCCCGCACAAGGACTGGAATAACCGCTGCGAGAAAGACATCCACAAGCTTTTCAAGAAAGCGAAGAAAACACTCAAAGCCATCCGCCACGAGATAGAAGAGCACACAGGGGCACAATATATCGAAATCGATGGTGAGCCTGCTGGACTGATCTCGCGCACCGAGGAGGAAATGGAATGGATTGTCGGGCACATCTCTCCACTGGTTGCAGAAGTGCCAGATCTCGGCTGGCAGCGGAACTCCATCTACCTCCGCTTCGGCCACAAGAACTACCAGAAAGGCAGTACATTGACGGAAGTCGCGCGCCTTTACGGCCTCAGCACGGAGCACACCTTCGCAGCGGGAGACAGCCACAATGATATCGAGATGCTCTCCCCTGATCACTCCGCTTACGCCGCATGCCCCATCAACGCCGTAGCAGACATCCGCGCCCTAATCCAATCACGCGGTGGCTACATCTCCTCCAAGACAGCAGGAAACGGCATCATGGAGGCACTGCAGCACGCCTTCGCTTAGTCCGTAATAGGTGCGTGTGGATCTTCCACCAGTTTTGGCTTGCCGCTGGGGTAGCGCCACCAGACCCACGCCTTTCCTAGTAGTTCGCGGATTTCCTCTGCCGCCACATAGGCGGAGGGGATGAGGTAGAGGGTGATCGCCGTCGCGAAAAGGATTCCGAAGGCAAGCGAGGTCGCCATCGGGATGAGGAATTGAGCTTGCAGGGAACGATCAAAGAGCAAAGGCATCAGCCCGGCGAAAGTCGTTGCGGAAGTGAGGAAGATCGGGCGGAAACGGCGCGTGCCGGACTCGATCACTGCCGTCCTAAGATCTTCTCCCGCACGGACTTTCCGGTTGATGAAATCCACCATCACCAGCGAGTCGTTCACCACCACTCCAGCCAGTGCGAGGATACCGAAGATCGAAAGGTAGGACGGGGTAATATCCATGATGATATGGCCGAAGAGCGCTCCGATAGCACCGAAGGGCACCGCGAGCATCACGAAAAACGGCTGATAGAGGGAGCGGAACGGGATCGCAAGCAGGGCATAGAGCGCGAAGAACAAGGCCAGTCCGCCGTAGAGCGAGCGCTTTTTCGTTTCCTCATGATCCGCCACGTAGCCACGGTAGCGCCAAGAGAGATCGCGGTGCTGGTTCATCAGCTTGTCCAGCTCCGGGGCGAGGGAGCGGGAGATCGCCACCACATCGATGGTCTCATCCTCCGGCTTGGCCACCACAGAGGCAACCTGCGCCCCATCGATCCGCTCAATGCCAGACCGAGCCTTTTCAAATGTTGCCGTGGCGACAGTGTGGAACGGAGCCTCCCCGCCGGAAGGGGTGCGTATGCGCAGCGATTCTAGCGTAGAGAGGGATTGCCGCTGCTCCAGCGGCAGCCGCACCATCACGCGAATGTCATCTCTATCCCTCTGCACGCGCTGCGCCTGCTCGCCGAAAAACGCACCACGCACCTGCCGGGAAAGCTCGCGCTGTGTCAGCCCCAGCGCCTCGCCCTCGGGGCGTATCGTAATCAGCAGCTCGTCGTTGGTTCCACGGGTGTTGCTCCAGGCGCTCGCGATGCCATCATAGGATTGCAAAAGTTCCTCCACCGCCATGACCACCTCGTCTTTGTCATCGCCATTCGGCCCGCGTATTTCCACGCGCAGAGATTCCAGTTCCTCTTCTTTGCCCATGCCGTGCCCTTGGTCTCCGGAGATGTAGAAACTCCTCACATCTGACATCTCGCCCACCAGCTCCGTCCACTTCGCCGCGATCTCGCTGTTCTTTGGCCCCGGCTCGCTGCGTTTACCCGGATCCGTGATGCCGATCACCACGAAACCGGTCTCCGGATCGATGTTGTTTCGCCCAGCCCAGCCACCGGATGTCGTCAGCACATCCGTGATCACTGACTCGCCCGTGCCAGGATCGATAAATTCCTTTTTTAGCTCCTCGACCGCCTTCGCGATATACTGCGTGCGTTCCTCAGTCTCCTCGACCTTGGTCTCGTTTGGCATCTGCACCATTGCGAAAATGCGGTTCCTATCGATGGACGGCATGTTCACGAAACCCATTTTTCCCGAGGAGAAATAACCCAGCGAGGCCATGCCAGCCGCAAAGAACAAGGAGAGCGTGATGTAACGGTGGTGCGTCGCGAAGCGCAGTGAAGGCTCGTAAAACTTCTCTACGAATCTCTCCAGGCTGTCTGCGATGCGCTTCTGGAAACGCTCAATGACATTCAGCTTCTTCCGCCGAATTTTCACATACTTGAGGTGGCAGGGCAGGGCGAACTTCGACTCGATCAGGGAGAAAATCAGCACCGCCGCCACGATTGGCGGGATCTGTCGCGTGAACGACCCATAGAAGCCATCGAAAAACATCAGCGGCACGAAGGCGACGATGGTCGTGATCACCCCGAAGGTCACGGGAGTGGCAACTTCCACGGTTCCTTCCGTCGCCGCATCCAACGGATCCATCCCGGTGCGCAGCTTGAGATAGACATTTTCCGCCGTGACGATCGCGTCGTCCACCACCAGACCGATCACAATGATGAAACCAAAGATCGACATCACGTTCGCAGTGATGCCGAAGAATGGCATCATAATGAAGCCACCGGCGAAGGCGACGGGGATGCCGATTGTCACCCACACCGCCAGCATGGGGCGGAGGAAAAGGCCTAGCACGATGAGCACCAGCAGCCCGCCCTGTAGCATCGATGTCACCAAGGTGCCGAGCCGGCCTTCGAGCTCTTCCGAGGAATCGTCCCACACCGCCAGCGAGATGCCTTCCGGGAAACGCTGCGGGGCGCTGGCCACGTAGTTCTTCACTTTTGCGGCGATATCTAGGGCGTTTTCATCACCCAGCCGTAGCACCTCGACAAGCAGGCAACGCTCGCCATTGAAATACATGATCTTCTTCGCCTCCTCGAAGCCATCTGAAACGGTCGCCACCGTGCCTACAGTCACCTCAGAGCCGCTGCGATTCTTGATCACAATCTTTTCGAAATCCTCACGCGTGTAGGCCTGCCCCTTCGAGCGAATCGTCAGCGCCCCCTCATCTGTTAGAATTCGACCGGCCGGGAGATCGATGGACGATCTCTGGATTGCGGCGGAGAGATCCGCGAAGGTCAGCCCGAAGTCACGCAGCCGCTGAGGATCCGCTTCGATGGAAATTTCCGGAGGAGAGCTGCCCAGCACCTCCGCTTGGGAAATGCCCTTCATAGCAATGATATCGTCTCGCACGCTTCGCGCCGCTCGCAGCAGATCTTCATCCGCCATATCACCCTTCACCGCGATCTTGATCACATCGAACCAACGGCTGCTGTCTGGTATCCGCACCTCCGGAGGCTCAGTTTCCGGCGGGAAGGAATTGATGCGCTCCACCCGCGTTTTCACCTCCTCGAGTAGGGTTTTCAAACCTGACTTGGATTCGGAAAAAACCGTCACCTTGGCGCCACCATCACCTGCGCGAGATTCGATCATGTCCACCCCGGAAAGCCCTTCCAAGGCCGCCTCAATGGGCAGGATCACCGCCTTTTCCGTATCCGCAGGGCTGCCGCCCCGATATTCCACACGTATTTCGATCTGCTGCTGCTCAAATGCCGGCTGCACCTCCAGCGCCACCTTCTCCAACGCAGACCAAGTCCCCCACGCCAAGATCCCAAAGAGCAGGAAATTGGCGGCGATATCGTTTTTTGCAAACCAGCGGATCATCGGGCGTTATAGGATACGGGGAAAAACGGGCGATCTTGCCGGGACGTTAGTAATGCCATGGTCTCCGGTTTTATTCGGTGAGTTCTTTCAAAATCCCGAATTTGATCTTTCCCGCTTCGTTGCGGTTGGAAGAGGCGGCCATGTCTGTGACGAAAAGGTAAAACACCCGCTCATGCGAGAAATGCAGCACCGGAATGACCATCTTACCGATACTCGACCGATCACTCCCGGCTTTCTCCAGATGCTCCATGTAGACCGCATCGAATTCACTCTCACGCTTGGCCGCCGTTTCCGCGTCCGCGTAGAGCTCCGCGATTACATTGTATCTGAAATAGAGATCGGTTGACCCCGGTATCGGATCGAGGGACTTGATGCCCGCCCAATGCGTCGCGAGCGGCTTATATCGCAGAGCATCCAGCTCGAAGATTTCATGAAACGACCCATGGCCGCCCCTTAAACTCGCACCCCGGCTATCGGTGATCCTCTTGTAATGGATGACTGGCAGGATCGACTCCTCGATATCCCCGACCAGCATTTTAGGTGAAATGGCCGGAGCATCGGGCACCGCAACTTCTCCCTCTTTTTCGCAAGCCGACAACATGATCGCAAAAAAGGCAATCAGCGGGCTCATTAAACGCAAAACTACCCTGCTCATATATAAAACATCGGGTCGGATGGCGGGCTGGCAACTGATTCCAGCGTGATCGCGTCAAGATCCGCCGCCAGTTTCCCGGAAACGGTCTCCCAAGCACGATGGATGGCCGTGCCGGATTCGCCCTGGCCGGATTGGGCGGTATTTTGGAGCTGCGAAGGCTCCACGGCATCCACAATCTGCCGCAAAGTGATGTTCGCAGGCGGCCTGGAGAGCATGTAACCCCCGTTGGCACCTCGCCGGGAGTCGATGAGACCCGCCCTGCGCACGTCATTGAGGATCTGCACCAAAAAGTTCGAGGAGACAACTTCGCGTTGCGCCAAGTCGTCTAGCCGAGTAAGTGTCTTCCCGTCATAGGTCTTCGCGAGCTGCGCGAGGGCACGGCAGGCATATTCCAATTTCTGGGAAATTTTCATGAGCGATAAAGAGCAAAAAGCGGTGGGACAGGTTGGAATGAAGTTGTGCAGGGGGGAAGCCGCGAATTTGGAAAACCTCTGGGCAAAACTCCGCTCCGAGGCCGAAAGGCTGCTGGAAGAAGAGGACGGCCTCCGTCATCTTGTCGAGGATGTGGTGCTTTCAAGAGGTAGTTTCTCGGAAGCGCTCTCGGCGCGCCTGGGTCGTCGCCTTGCGCGTGAGGACATGCCGCGCGAAATGATCGAACCGCTTTTCGCTGAAATTATTTCCGCCAACCCTGCGATAGCCCATGCTTGCAGCCGCGACCTGCTGGCCATGTTCGAGCGCGATCCGGCATGCTTTTCCCCGCTCGAGCCGTTGCTTTTCTTCAAAGGCTTCATGGCGCTCGCCACCTACCGCGTGAGCCACCAGCTCTGGCACGATGGCCGCCGCTGGCTCGCCCTCTACCTCCAGAGCGTCTCCTCGGAAGTTTTCTCAACGGACATTCATCCGGCGGCACGCATCGGCTGCGGCATCTTGCTCGACCACGCGACCTCGTTCGTCGTCGGGGAAACGGCCATCATCGAGGACGATGTCTCCATTTTGCACGAAGTGACCCTCGGCGGCACCGGCAAGGCGACTGGAGACCGTCACCCGATCATCCGCTCGGGCGTTCTTATAGGCGCCGGTTCGAAAATCCTAGGTCGCGTAGAGATCGGCACTCATGCCAAGGTGGGAGCTGGCAGCGTGGTGCTCGCCGATGTCCCACCGCACACCACCGTCGCGGGCGTGCCTGCAATCGTCGTTGGCGAGGCAAAGGAGAGCAATCCCGCCATGGAAATGGATCAGCACCTCAATTGCTACGGCTCCAACATCTGAACCAGACATGACGCATCTGGAACCCGAAGGTGAGCCGAGCAAACGGCAATGGGCGGGCTACTGGAGCATGATTGTCCAGCAGACGCAGAACGCCTTCAACGACAAGGCCGCGCAATTCATCCTCATCCCGCTCGGCGGGGCGGTGGGCTATTCCGTGGAGTCCGCCGCCGGACTGATGATCGCCATCCCCTTCGTCCTCTTTGCCCCGCTCGCCGGCTGGATGAGCGACCGCTTCTCGAAGCGCAACGTCATCATCGGTTCCGCCATCGCCCAAGTCGCCATCCTTTCGCTCATCTGCGTTTCCGTGGTCAAACAGCAGATGCCGCTCGCCCTCGTCGGCTTCTTCCTGCTCGCCATGCAGTCCGCCTTTTTCAGTCCCGCGAAGATCGGCATCAACAAGGAACTCGTCGGCTCGAAACATCTCGGCTTTGCCGCCGGGGTGCAGCAAATGATGGCTACACTCGCCATACTCGCCGGACAAATCGTCGCAGGCTGGTGGTATGATAAGCGCCATGTCGCTCTCGGAGGATCCGCGGATACTGCGTGGGAAGCCGCGATTTTCCCTCTCATCCTGCTCACCTGCTGCTCAGCCCCTGCAGTGCTCATGGCCGTTTCCATTCCGCGGGTTCCCGCCCACGCACGAGACAAGCTTTCCGGAAAACTCCTCGTCAGCCACTTCAAGGATCTCCGTGAACTCTGGGCGGACAAGGCGCTGCGCCGCGCTTCCTTCGGCGTCGCCTACTTCTGGGGCTTCGCCGCATTCATCAATCTCTGGTCGGTGAAAGTCGCGAAATCCCTCACCGACGGAGGCAAAGGCTTCGGCACGCTTTCTTCCGTCTTCATGGCCTCCGCAGCCCTCGGGATGGTCGTAGGTTTCGGCTTCGCTTCATGGCTCCTGCGGAAAAAAATCGAACTCGGCTGGGTGCCGCTCGCCGGTATCCTGATGACGATCTCCGCTCTCATCCTCGCCTTCCTCCCTGCTGGCGGCTGGCCTTTCCTCATCGGCCTCGGTTTCCTCGCCTTCTCCGCCGCGCTATTTCTAGCCCCGCTCAATGCATGGATGCAGGATCGCTACCCCGCAGACAAGCGCGGAGAACTCCAGTCCGCCGTCAATCTCCAGGACTGCTTCGCGGGCATCATCGTTGTCATCGCCATCGAGGGCATGATCCTCCTCGCGAAACTACTAGGAATGTCGGAGATCGCCGGATTCCGCATGCAGCTCATTGTCGTCGGCCTGTCCTGCGGCCTGATGTCATGGTTCATCCTCCGCATCCTCCCTGCGGATTTCATACGCCTCGTCTGTGTCGGCATCATGAAATCCATCTACCGCATCAAATTCACCGGCAGAGAACGCATCCCGAAAACCGGCGGCGTGCTCCTCCTGCCGAACCACGTCACCTACGCAGATGCCTTTTTCATCGCTGCCGGCTGCGACCGCCCGGTTCGGTTCGTCATGGACGAGACCTTCATGAAAAGCCGCGCCATACGCCTCTCGGCGAAGCTTTTCGGCACCGTCACCATCCGCCGCGACCAACCCCTCGAAGCCATCCGCACCACCATCTCAGCCTTAGAAGAAGGCCACGTCGTGGTGCTTTTCCCCGAAGGCCAACTCACCCGCACCGGCGGCCTCTGCGAGATCGAGCGCGGCTTCGAACTCATCGCCCGAAAAGCGAAATCACCCATCTTCCCACTCTGGGTCGATGGCTCATGGGGCTCCGTTTTCTCCTTCGAGCGTGGCCGTTTTTTCCTGAAAATTCCGCGTAGCATTCCTTATCCCCTCGTCATCGCCATCGGTGAGGAAATCACTTCTCCCAAGCCCACCTGCGCGGAAGTGCAAGCCGCCCTCATGAAGGCCTCCACCGAAGCCATCACCTGCCGCTACGCGAAAAAAGGCACCCCCGCACAAATCTCCGCCCACCGCCTCACGCAGCTCAATGCCATCCCGCGCGGCTCTGAGATCCATCTCATCGAAGGCGAAGTGGATTTCCTCCCCATCCTCGCAGAATTCTGCCGCGCCACCAACAGTCGCCTCGTACAACACGCCGCCTTCGCCCCGCTGTTAGGAAAAACCTGGCTGGGTGCAGCAAAGCTCCGCACCCAGATCGAAGGCACCCACATCCTCGAAAACGAAATCCATTTCCACGACTTCAGCTCCTCCACCGCGACACCTCTGGAAAAGGAAAACCTCCTTCATCTCCCCGCCCTCGCCATCGCCGGAGAGATCATCGCCATGTCCATGCAGCATCCCCCGATGCCGCATAAATCCAACACCTTCCAGACAGGCAACAAACCTGGCTCCTACGGAAAAATCCTGCCCGGCTTCCACCTAGAAAACGCCGCCATTCACCCAGGCAACCATCACCTCCCCGAAGGCGCCACCTTGGATGGCGAGGGCTTCCTCATCCCCTGAGAGGAACCGCGTTTTGGAATCGCGTCCGCAACCGCAGCATAACCCCAGCGCCCATTGCGCCTGCCCCCAAAATCCTTCCTCCGCGCCTCCTCTGCGACCTCCGCGCCTCCGCGTTGAAAATATCGAGTCAAGTCACTCCTTCTCCACACAGATCCGGAACCCCAGATCTGCCCTCCGCAACATCCTATCCGGCACATAATCCAAATTCAGCGCACCTTTCCCGGGTTTCAAATAAGACCCGCCCGCAATCACCCACAGCTCATCACCCAAGGGATTGGCCGGATTTTTCCTCGCCTCCGACGTCCATTCGGAAACGGAACCCGCTAGACCGATCACGCCGCCATTCGTGCGATCCATCGTCTCTTCTGTCACCGGTAGCCACGCACTTCCTTGTATTCCAGAGGGATTTTTCGCGCCAGAAAGCACCGCCGCAAGCCACTGCTCACACGTCGGCAGGAAGCCGCGTTTCCACTTTGCATACGCATACGCATCCCACCAATCCACTCCCACCACGGGAGTGTTCACTGTCACATACTGATCGTTCCACAGCTCCCCTGTTTTCGCCGCTGCTAACAGATTGCTCCAATCATCAGCCATATGGCCTTTTTTCTCTTCGGGCTGTTCAGGATGATCGAAAGCCTTCTCAGCCCCATCTGCGGAAAGCAACTCCAGCGTCTCTAAAAACTCCGCATACTGCCCGATCGTCACCTCCGCCTCAGCAATCCGGAAAGCCTGCGTCTTCACATTAAGATTATCCGGAGTCTTCCAATTTCCCATCTCGATATCCACAAACTCCGTCTGTACGGATTTTTGGGAAACCTTCTTTTTCCCCGACGACATCAGGAAAAATCCGCCCAGCGGAACCACGGCAACAAGCGCCGCCGCACCCCAGATCCAGGTGATCTTCCGCGACGGCCGCAGCGCCCTCGTCGGCGGAGCCACCAGATCCGATGGCTCGGTGAGTTGCAGCTCGATCTGCTCACAGTAATCCTGCACCGCCTCCCATGAGAGCGGCTGCACCACTTCCTCGCCGCGCATCCACGCCAGCAGAGTTAGGCACCGCGAGGCACCCGGCTTGCCACGCTCCGGCAGCGGTTCCAATGCTCTGCCGAGCTTCAAAGTATCGCGCAGCGATTGATCCGGCATGCGCTCGCCCGCCACCGCGAGGTTCGCCACGCGCACCACTCCGTGGTCATCGATGTGCACCGACCCTGCATCCAGCACAGAAGTCGCGTTCTTCTTGCTCTCATGGTAAAGGTTCGCTTCCGCGATCTTTCCGAGGACTTTCACGAAATCGATGGCAGCCATCGTTTTCCCCGCCGCCACCATCTGCCCGAGAGTTTCTCCAGGCAGCAGCTCGTAGGCGAAAAAGCAGCCATCCTCACCTCGCGATGCCTCATAGATCGAGCCGACCGATGGATGCTCCACCGTCGCCTTCGCCCGCGCATCCGCCAGAAAGGAATCCCTCTCGCCGAAGGCCCCCTCCTTGAGTTCCTCAATCAGCACCTTGCGCCCCACCGAGCCTTGCTCAGCCAGCCACGTGCGCGTGTGGCGCGATTCTGCCACACATTCGAATGCCTTGTAATCGCCGAAGTCTTTTTCCGTTTCCAAAATTCTTATACCTCCCCTTGGAGGCGCTTATTTCACCTCTCCGGAAGCGGCATGAGAAGCGGATTCTCAGGATCGAAGTCTGGCGGCAGCATATCGCCCTGAAGAAACTCCGGGAAATCGTCCATCCCACCATCGTCCACCTGGCCGATCCTTGCCGCCAAATCCCGCGGCCATGCCTGCACATCCAGCACCTCGCCCTTGTAGGTCAGCGTCACGACTTGCCCGTAATAATTCGGCTGACCGAAGAGGTGCGCCGTCTGCGCATCCTGCTCCGGGATGTTGTAATCCATTCGCAGCGTCTCCTCACCACCCGCCCAGTCAAACGGCAGCGAAGCCCACGAAGGCACCGCCCAATGCTGCTGATCATCCTGCAGCTTCTGGATCTCGCCCTTCGCGTCTTTATTAAAAAACAGCACCGAGACCTCCATGTCCTGCGTGTCCAGCTCCTCGCCCGGAGCCTTCTGCACCGGCACCGTCAGGATCACACGCTGCCCTCCATCCGCATTCGCATCGTTGAAAATCCTCACCCGCCCCAGCGCCACCTTGCCGATCATATCCGCGGGCTGCGCAAAACCATCCCGCAGCTTCGTCGCCGCCGCCTGATAGAGCCCGCCCGCTCCCGATACACCCAACCGGAAAACCCGCTCATAATACTCCGAAGCCTTGTCGAAAACCTCCATCGACTCATGCACCATCCCCAGCTCATAGAGCACCGTCGGATCCTCCGGAGACTCCTGGAGCGCCTCCTCCAGCTTCACAATCGCCATCCCCATATCCCCCGCGATCCTCGCCTTCCGCCCCTCCTCCACCAGCCGCTCCGACCTCGGATCCACAATACCCGGCATCTCCAGCGGCTCCGGCGCAGGCACCGGCGGCAACACCGGATCCTCCTTCACCAGCGGCCTCACCAGCTCCTCCCCCTCCACCGGCACATTGATCCGTATCGGCACAATCTTCTCCACCTCTTTCTCCACAATCTTCACCTCCCGGCTCTCCTCCATCCTCACCGCCAGCGCCATCCCCGCCACCAACAGCTGCGAAAACGCCACAAGCCCCAGCCCGCAACACGCACCAACAAACAACCGTTGTCCCTTCATAGTCCCCTGAGCCTGTCGGAAATCCCCCACCCCGTCAAATTTCATGTTCCATCCCGGAGCAGAGAGCAGAGAGCAGAGAGCGGAGCCCAGCACCCAAAAACCTTCGTGCCTTAGCGTCTTCGTGTGAGTCTACCTCCAAAACCCCAGCACCCAACCACAGCTCCGCGTTCCCTCCGCGACCTCCGCGACCTCCGCGACCTCTGCGCCTCTGCGCCTCTGCGCCTCTGCGCCTCTGCGTTGAAATATTCCCCCTCAACCCCCGCCTTCAAACTGAAAACTAGCAACTCCCCCCCTTCCCACCTTAACTCCACCCATGAAGCTAGCCCTAAGCCTCGCCCTCCTCCTATCCATCGCCTTCCTCCTCCCCCTCCCGGAAAGCGCCGCCATGGCTGGCCTCGATCCCCAAAAAGTCCGCCTCGGCCTCGCCTTCTTCGCCTGCATTGCCTGCCTCTGGATGACCGAAGCCCTCCCCCTCGCCATCACCGCCCTCCTCGTCCCCGTCCTCGGCGCCGCCATGGGCCTCACGGAAATAAAAGACTCCCTCGCCTCATTTTCCAATCCCCTCATCTTCCTCTTCTTTGGCGGTTTCGCCCTCGCCGCCGCCCTGTCCGCTCAAGGCCTCGATAGCTGGATCGCCGATCGCCTCGCCATCCTCGGAAAAGGGAAATTTATCCCCGTCGCCCTCTGGCTCTTCCTCGGCACCGCCATCCTCTCCATGTGGATCAGCAACACCGCCACCACCGCCATGATGATCCCCCTCACCCTCGGCATCCTCAACCGTTTCAACGATAGCGACGCCTCCATCACCACAAGCAACTCCCGCTTCCTCCTCCTCGGCCTCGCCTACTCCGCCTCCATCGGCGGCCTCGGCACCATCGTCGGCAGCCCGCCCAACGGCATCGCCGCCAAGCAGCTCGGCATCGGCTTCACCGAATGGATGGCCTTCGGCGTCCCCGCCGTCGCTCTCCTCCTCCCCGCCATGGTCGCACTTCTCTGGCTCATCCTCAAGCCTACCAGCCCCGTCATCGGCGAAATCCCCTCCCTCGCCGATGGCGAAAGCAAAACCGGCCGCTTCTCATTCGACCTCCCTCGGAAAATCACCCTCGCCATCTTCGCCCTCACCGCCCTCGCCTGGATTTTCTCCGCAAAACTCGGCCCCCTCCTCGGCATCTCAGACACCGATACTTGGATCGCCCTAGCCGCCGTCGCCCTCCTCGCCCTCACGAAAACCGTCACCTGGCAGCAGATCGACCGCGGCACCGATTGGGGAGTCCTTCTCCTCTTCGGCGGCGGCCTCGCCCTCAGTGGCATCCTATCCACCTCCGGCGCCAGTCTCTTCATGGCTCGCCTCCTCGGCGCCACCATGCAGGCATGGCCCTTCTGGCTCATCATCGCCGCCGTCGTCGCCTTCGTCATTTTCCTCACCGAGCTCTCCAGCAACACCGCCTCCGCCGCCCTCCTCGTCCCCATCTTTTACACCATGGCCCAGGAGTCCTCGCTCGCCCCCGCCCAGCTCGTCCTCCCCCTCGCACTCGCCGCCTCCTGCGCCTTCATGCTCCCCGTCGGCACCCCGCCAAACGCCATCGTCTTCGCCACCGGTCGCATCCCCCTACCCGCCATGATGCGCACCGGCCTCGCGCTGAACCTCTCCTTCATCCTCCTCATCACGGCACTGGCGCTAATGTTGTTTTGAAGAAATCGAAGACCACACCAAAGGCCTCGTTCCGTTGTGATAGAATGCCGTCTTTCCTCACCGATTTTGACTGAATCCAAATGTGCATTTCCGATATGGCCAAAACCGCTTTCCGCTTTTAGCTTGGAAGCCAATTCGCGGAGTCCTGAATGACAATAACCCTCTCACTGCAGAAGCCCCGGCTATCGATATGAACCATCGCAATCAGCCAGGTTCGAAGATAAGAATATCCCCGAGAAAGCCCTGTAAGAAATTCCCCGAAACCCTGTATAGTCCCGACATGTCTTTTTTCCGCTACACTTCCACCCTGCTGGCGCTCTCTATCACTTTCGCCATCCCCGTGGATGCGAAACCCGAGAAGGCACCCAGGAAGAAAACCGGCTCCGAGCGCAAGGAAGCCCTGACACCGGAAGAGCAGCTCAAGACCTTCACCCTCCCTCCTGGCTTCACCATCGAGCTCGTCGCCTCCGAGGAAAACGGCTTGGTCAATCCCATCGACCTCGCCTTCGACGATGCTGGTAGACTCTGGACGCAGACGGCGGAAATGTATCCCCTCGATCCCAATTCCAAACTGGTGGGCAGAAAATCACTCGAAGCTCTCGATAATGGAACCATCGGTGCGAAGACGGCCTTTGACGAAATCCGCGACCTCTATCAGCGCAAAACCCTGGGAACCGACAAGATCCTCGTCATCCCGGATCCCACCAAACAAGCGACCGGCCAGCTCCACGTCTTCGCCGAAGGAATGGCGCTTCCCCAGAGCCTCCTGCCCTACAAAAACGGAGTCTTCGTCGCCCATGGCTCAGAAATGCTTTTCCTGGATGATGAAAACGGCGACGGGAAATTTGACGTCCAGCAAACCATCCTGACCGGCTTCGGCTTCACCGACACCCACACCATGTCCCACACCCTCGTCCGCGCTCCCGGCGGATGGGTTCAGTTTTCCCACGGCGCCCTGAACAAAGGGCAAGTCACCGCCGTGAAATCCGGTGAATCCACCGTGATCAATTACAGCAAAATCGCGCGCTTTTCCCTCGATGGAAACCACATCGAGGTGGTGAACAACGGCTTCAACAACATCTGGGGCTTCCAGATGAAAGCCAACGGCCAATGGTATGGCACGGAGGCGAACGACTTTTTCTACAGCCTCACACCGCTCCACCCCATGATGGGCTACAAGGGCATCGGCAACGACAAGATCCGGCCTTACCAACCCTTCCCCGGCAACTTCCATAAATTTCAGGTGGGCGGCACAGGCATTTCCGGACTCGCTTATGATGAAAACGGCAGCAAAGGCTTCCCGGATCAATGGGACAAGGTCGGCTTCCTCGCTAATCCCATCACCAGCAAGATCAACTGCGTCATTGCCGACCGCAATCCCGACGGCTCCGTCATCTCCGAACACCGCGAGGACTTCCTCTCCTGCTCCGATGATTGGTTCCGCCCCGTCAACATCGAGTTCGGCCCCGATGGCTGTCTCTACATCGTCGATTGGTATAATAAGATCGTCTCCCACAACGAGGTCTCCCGCGATCACCCCGACCGAGACAAATCCCACGGTCGCATCTGGCGTGTCAGGCACGAGAGCCAGAAGCCCGCTCCCATACCAAACGTCATGACCGCCTCCGACACGGATCTCCTGAAACACCTCGTCGCCGAGAACCTCTGGGAAAAACGCGCCGCATGGCACCAAATCGCCGACCGCCAAGCGAAAGATCTCACCCCCGCCCTCGCCAAGATCGCCGCCGACACCTCCCAGACTCTCTCAACACGCATCCTCGCCCTATGGTCTCTCGAAAGCCTCGGCAGCTACGACCTCGACCTCATGAAATCCTTGCTCGCCGACAAAGATCCCGACCTCAGAAGGGAAACCCTGCGCTCCCTAATCACCTTCAAGCCAAGCATCGAAGACATCGCCACCCTCACCAAGCCTTTCATCAACGACCCACACTACATGGTCAGGGAACAGGTGCTCAGAACCCTCGGCGAAATTAAAACCGCCAATGAAGCAACCATCGAAATGCTCGTCTCCGCCGCAAACCCGGAGACGAAAGGCAAAAACGAATTCGGTGCCGGCTATGAGAACAACTTCCAGCGCTTCCTCGCACTCCTCGCTTTGGAAAACTACCCGTCTCAGCTCGAAGCTTTCCTTAACTCCCCCTCCGCCAAGAACGTCCCCGCCGCGAATCTCAACGAAGCGACCCAAGTCCTCCCCAAAGGCGAACGCACCGACAAAGTCCTCGCCGCCATCACAAGCGGCAAAGCCGAGCTCGATGCGAACACCCTCGTCTCGCTCTCCGAAAGCCTCGACGAACCGAAAGTCCTCGCCGCCCTGAAAGACAAACTCGAGTCCAAGGAATTCATCCAACTCGCTCTCGATACTCAGCCGCTCCTCCGCTCCGCCTCTCTCACCAAAGCCTTGGAGCCGGGACTCAAAAAGCTCATCACCTCTCCTTCACCCGAAGATTTGAAATTAGCAATCGACGCCGCCATTCGTTTCCAATCCCCCGCCATCAATGACGAGGTTGTTAAACTCATTGGCTCCAAGCCGCTTGCCGAAGTCAGCTCCCAGCTCGTGGAAGCTCTCGCCATTTCCCCGAAGGAAAACGAAGCCGACCTCCGCAAGATCGCCGGTGACGCCAGCGTCCCCACCAGCCCTCGCATGAAAGCCATCTTCGCCCTAGCCCTCGTCCAGCAGAAAGAGGCTATCGGCATCTTCGTCCCTCTTTACGAAGGCGCAGATGAAGCCACAAAAACCTCCCTCGTCGGCGCGGCATCTAGCAACGAACAAGGCGCGATTTTCATCATAGAACTCCTCAGCCGGAAATTACTCTCCGCCGATACGCTCGATCTGGTGGCCATCGAAAAGCTCGTGGAATCCTTCCCGAGAAACTCCATCGTTAGACCCCTCGCCAAACAAGCAGCGGAAATGCGCGCCAAGGAAGACGCCGACGCCGACCAACGAATCGCATCCTACGTGAAAGCAGCGGAGACATTGAAAGGCAACCCCACCGTCGGCGAAGGCATGTTCAACGCCTGCCTCGCCTGCCACCAAGCCGGAGGAAAAGGCTACGACCTCGCACCATCCCTCGATGGCTCCTCGAACCGCGAGCTCGAACACCTCCTCACCGCCATCGTGAAGCCCAACGACGCCATGGAAGGCGGATACAAGCTCTACCGCATCACCAAGACCAACGGTGACATCCTTGAGGGCTACATGTTCAACACCAACACCAACGGCACCACCCTCGCCTTCATGGGCGGAGCCACCCAGTTCATTCCGAAAGAACAGATCAAACGCGAACGCTTCGTCAACAACCGCTCCTTCATGCCCACCTCCTTCGGCACCCTCCCGGAGCAGACCATGGTCGACCTCATCACCTACATCAAAAGCCTGAAGTAGCCCGCCGCCGGAGGCACAAGGAGAGGCTGCCTATGGCTGCCTGCACCTGCCCACTATCTCCGCCATCTCTCAACCCCAATCGGGGTTGCGCATTTGAGCCTAGGGTTGCCGCAGTAAAACGGAGGCTACCCTAGGAAAAATATCCGTGAGCATCATCCAACCCCAACCGGGGTTGTGTCCATGCCGTCACCATCCTCGCGCTCGGACGCAACACCTTCGGCGTTGTAACATACTACGGATTAATACCCGGGGTAGTCTACGCGGCGCTCCGCCAACCCCGGGCTCAAATACGCAAGCCCGTTGGGCTATTCGCCCCGTATCGTAAGTCATATGAACCCATTCGAGGCTTCCCGCCAAAGATCAAATCCCCCTATCTTTACCATCAGTTATGGAACAATCGGAATCTGGAGCACCCATCTATCGGCATGAGAACCGTGAGCGCGATTTTGAATTCGCCATCGGCGACTCGGAGAACATCGAGAAAATCAGCGAACACATCGAGCGGCATATTGGCCCCGTTGCCACCGTTTTTCATGAGGTCATTTCCGATCTGGTTCACATCGATGTGCACATCGTCGAGCCCACGGAAGCCCGGCCTTGCTATACCCTCGTGACATCGGGAATGAGTGACATCGCCATGGCCAGCCCCGAGGACTACCCAGAATTTAAATATTCAGAGCTGCTCATCTGCCTGCCCCCGGATTGGGCAATGAGCCAAGACGCCTGGAAGGAAGAGAAAAACTATTGGCCGATACGGACACTGAAATTCCTCTCACGCTTTCCTCACGAGTATCAGACCTGGCTTTGGGCGCTGCACACCATCCCGAACGGCAATCCCCCTGAACCGTTCGCGCCAAACGTGCAAATGAGCGGCGTGATGCTACTCCCGCCGATCACCATCGCGGGTGAATTCCAAGAACTCGTCATCGATGAAAACAAAACCATCCATTTCCATGCAGTCATCCCACTACACGCGGATGAGATGGACTTGAAACTCAAAGCAGGTGCTGAGGCTTTGTTCGACGGTTTCGAAAAGCATGGTGTATCGGAATTGCTCAATCCATCGCGAAGCAGCGTAGTTGAGAAAAAGAAGAAGTCGTGGTTTTCCTTCGGACGCTGAGACTTACCATCCGGGACTATGAAATCACTTATCCCATTGATCGGCATACTGCTTTTAGCTGGCTGCTTACCCAGCACGACCAAGGTTCAGGTTTTAGATGAAAACCATGCACCGATAAGCGGCTTTCCACTGCATTTCGAACTAGATGAGGGACTGCAGCACACCGATAGCTTCGGGGTTAGAACAACCTTGCCCTCCAATCCCAATGGTGAACTTTTGGTCGGTCAGCTTACGAAGATTGATGAAAACACCTTTGGGACGAGAACCAATTCACAAGGTATCGCCAGCATCAGCTACAATTTCAAAGAGAAGCAACCGGCCGCGTGGAGAGTCCTACTTCTTAACGCACAAGAACTTCCTGACCAGAAGGTGGTTGTCATTCCGCTCCGCAATTTACCCAAAGGAAGCAGAATCTCTGTCGCCACACCAAATCCATGATGACACTGAATTTCCAAATTCGCCGCGAAGATGCCTTGGCCTTCAGCAGAGCCTACCATGATGCCTCGCCAACGTTCAGGCGTATGCAAACAAAAGTCCGCCTGACGCTGCCGGTCATCATGGTGATCTTCTGGATGTATTCGACATGGAGAACAGGATTCGAACCTACAATCACCTGCATCTATCTGGGGATAGCTGCGCTTTGGTTTTTCATTTATCCTCATCGCTATCGGCACAACGTGGAGAAGTATTCCGAAAAGATGATCGACGAAGGCTCCTACGGCAAAAATTTCGGCTCCTATGAACTTTTGCTATCCGATTCCGGGATTCATTCCACCGGCCCCAGCGGGACAAGCACGTTTCATTGGTCATCCATTGACCGCGTATCGCTCACCGAAACCTACCTGTTCATTTTCCTCAATGGCCCAATAGGCTACCCGATTCCGATTCAAGACATCGGCAAAGAGGCTGCGCGGGATGCTCAGGCATACGTGGAAAAACACATTTCCGTTAACAGCCGGCAATAGAGCTGGAAATCATCATGCAAAAGATCAGTTCCTATGAAGAATGGCTCGAACTCTCGGAGGTCGAGCAGGAAGATTTAAAGCTGAGCTGGAATACCTACGAGAGAGAAAATATTGGCATTCCATACACGGCAGCAGGACGGTTAGCCATTTCCTCAAAGCATCAGGTTCTCGACGTCACTGTAGGAACATACCACTGCGGCGAGTATTTGATCCATGCCACCGTGCCAAGCAGCGAGCATCCCAGTTGCCCGTCTCCACTTTCGCAAAGGTTTGAGGGATTCAGGGTAATGTGGCTGCCATACGAAGAGCCGCCGCCACCACCTGGATGGGCATAGCCTTTAAAGAGGGGACTATGACTGCCCCGACGTGACATCGTCCCATCATAGCCCTACCTACTTTTTCCTAAAACACCATGAGCCAAAACAACCACCATTGTCCTTTGTGCGGAGACGTTTTGATAGAAGTCGAGGCTGCTTTGAACCGCACCTGGAGCAATGCGCTGCTCACCAGCTTTGGCAGTTCCCAGCTCCAGATCCGGATGAAGAAGAAGCGATGGATGGCATTCATGAACCCTAGCAGAAGCGCCGCCGGGCTGTATTGTACGCAGTGCGGAGCATTGACCATCGCCCCATCCATACCCGCTCACAGCTGGGAGCTGGGATTGGACGATTGATTCCACCCAACAAAGCCGCAATCCAAACGCCCGTTGACTCTACGAGCGACTTTCGACACTTTCATATCAGGAAACACCTCTCCGCATATCTGCGGTCAGTAGAGACAAACAACGCTGTTCGTCAAAAAAATGAAAACCGCAATCCTCGCCTTTCTGGCCAGTTCGTCGTTACTGGTCGCACAATCCATTAAGCCTGAATTCCACTACACGATCTTCATCGCCAAGCCAGCAACCGAAGTTTGGAGCGCGGTGACGGAGAAGAAAGTGATCGATCAATACTACATGGCTCCAGTCCATACTTTGGAACTCAAGAAGGGTGGCAAGATCAGCTATGGGGGCGACACAGAGGTGATAACCGGAACGATCACGAAACTCGAAGCTCCGAAGACCTTGGTTCACACTTTCAAATTTTCTGGCTCCGAGGATCTAGAGACAAGCGTGACCTATAAAATCGAGCCCATCGGTGATGCGATGTGTTCACTTACGATTTCCCATACCGGATTCCAAGCTGAGGATCAGAGCTTTGCCAACATCACCGGAGGCTGGCCAGTCATTGCATCGTCCCTGAAAACGCTTCTCGAGACAGGGAAAGTTCTCCCTTGGCCGAAGAACCAAAACTAAACTTTCTTGCGACTCTGTTGGCCTAGTCAGCTTTATCGCTCATCTCTTCCCCTTCTTCCTTTTCCAACTCAACCATCTCAAACTCCCCCAAGGGCTTGACCAAGCCGGTGGGCAGCGGGAAGACGCGGTCGTAGATGCCCGGCGCGACTTCGTTTGCCTGCGGGTAGGCATCGCGAAGCATTTCCATTTTGGCATCGAGGTTGTCGATGTAGTGGAGGGCGTAGGCCTCGGGGGTTTTCGGGAGGATGGGGGAGCCAAACTCAAGCTGGCCGTGGTGGCTGCCGATGAGGTGGAGGAGGTGCAGGCGCACGTCCTCGGCGGAGGGCTTGCAGGCGGAGTATGGCTCGAAATCCCCGGCAGCGATGAGGTCGTGCCAGAGCTTGTTGACGAGTTCGATGCCGAGGGGGATGTGGCCGAGCATTTCTCCGTAACGCGAGTGGATCTGACCGAAGCCATCCTCCGGGTAGCTGTTCTCCCAGAGCTTGCCGCAATCGTGGAATAGCACTCCAGCGATCATGAGGTCGCGGTTGAGCTCCGGGTAGATGGTGCTGACGGCCTCCGCAGTGCGCATCATTTGCGCGACGTGCTCCACCAGCCCGCCCCGGCGTGCATGGTGGTTCTTCCGTGCGGCGGCGGTGCGGCGGAATCTGTCTCCCATGGTTTCGAAAAAATGCTCGCAGAGCTTCTTCAGCCGCGGGTCTTCCATCGCTCCACAAAGGTGGGCGATCTCCGCGAAATCCTTCTCCTGCTTTTTCCTGACCACCGGATCTCCAGGGAGGAAATCGGCGATAGAGTCATCGTCGAGCCGTGCCCAGCTCACGCTAGCTCCGTTGACGCCGTATTGGTTCTGTGTCCACTCGCCCTCCAGCCGCACGATGGTCTGGAGCTGCAGCGATTCCGCCTCGGTGTGGAGCGGGGTGTCCGACCAGATCTTGAGATTGAGCGAGCCGGTTGCATCCGCGAAAACGAGATCGAAGTATGGCTTGCCGCCCTTGGTCGTCTTCACCGCCCGCGCCTGAAGCTGCGCCAATACGGAGGCAATCAGCGGTACCTCGCCCGCCTGCTCCTTGAGGCTGGAAATGGAAATCGTGCTCATCAATGGAGGATGCCGGAGCGCTCCCGGCTGTCACGCCAATACAGTTCGATGTGGGCAAATGGCGTTTCTCACACGAAGACACGAAGGCACGAAGCTGGGGCACTGGAAAATTTAGTCACTTTAAAACACAACCAAAAAAAACTTCGTGGCTTCGTGCCTTCGTGTGAAAAATTCCCTCTGCCTACCTCAAAGCACCACGCGGCTCTTTATGAGTAGCTCAGCAAGCCTGCCGAATTCCGTGGCGGAGGATTTCGCGACGAAGCCGCGGGCATGGGCAAAATGCACGTCTTCCTCTGCTTCGATGAGCGTGAAATCCAGAGCGAGGTTGTCATTGAAACGGGAGAGGGCGAAGCCCTTGCCGCGCCTGTCTGGATAGACCATGCCGATAACCTGCTGATCTTCAGGTAGCCCGGCGGCGTAGCGCGCGAGACCTGCGGAGGCGTCTTCCGAGAGGTTTTCCGAGCGAGGCAGGAAAAGGATGCGGAACGGGCCCGACTCGTGATTCAGCTCCCAGATCTCGCTGATGCGGGCGATCTCGTTGAGCTTTTCACGCAGCGATTTCAGGTAGCCGATGAGATCGGAGCCAACCCATTTCATGACCTCCCACATCGGCTCGCCGGGGCGGATCTCGCTCATGCCCGCGAATCGGCGGAGGAGAGTCAGATCCACAGTGGAGTTCAGCTTGGAAAGCAGCTCGCGCTCGACGCCGAGCCATGCGGCGGTCTCGACGGGGCCGCGGGTATCGAACCACTCCGCAACCTCCAGCCAATCGCAATACTCCCGCGCGTCCTCATAGAGACCCAGATCCATCAGCACGAGGCTGAGCGAACAGGTTGGCGGGTGGTCTTTCGGAAACTGATGATGATCGAAATTTCCCCGTGCAGCATCGTGCTCTCCACCGACATCGACGACGGCTACGGCCGGATCATCGAGATCCTCCTGCCTCGGTTCACGGCGGTAAATGGTTGCGTTATTCACCGCCACCAGCAGGCAGCAGGCGAGAAACTCGTCTTTATGCGAGCTTCCGGGGTGTGTCAGAATCGAAGAAAATTTGCTCATATCTAATCCTTAGACAAGGCAACCGATGTCCCTGTGATGCAAGAGGATTCCAAAAAAACACGACGCAAGCCTGCGGGACATGCGGCGTGTGTGCGGGAAAAGTCTTTAGTCGAACTTCGGTGCCTTGTGTTGGCTGAAGAAACCGTCGCTCACATACATCGAGGTCGGGTAGTCGGGGAGCGGACCAGCATCGGGAGGCAGCGGGATATTCGAATGTTCCGCATCCTCAGGCTGAGAATAGGAGATATTGACCGGAGTGCCGTTGGAAACGAGGCGGAAAAACTTCGGGGAAAGATTCTCATGCATACGGATGCAGCCGTGCGAGGCGGGGTAGTGTTTCACCCAGCCGGTGTGGAAGCCGTAGGCGGGCTTGAACTCGCACCAGTAGGGCATCGGCGTCCCCTTGAAGCCCCACCCGGAGGGCTTGTTTTTTAGGTAGCTGGGCTTCACGGAATTTCCGCTGTAGGCGTATCCATGAGTATAGGCGCGGTGCTTGTGCTCCTTGTTGAAGATACGGAAATTTCCCGTAGGGGTGGGCGTCTCAGCTTTGCCAACGCAAACGGGCATCACCATCAGCATATCGTTGCCCTCCATCACATAAACGCGCTGCTTGCTCAGCGAGACCTTCACTTTCACTGCGGAAGGGTTGCTCGGAAGCTTCGCTGGCCGATCGTAGGACTGGTAGGAATTGATCCCGCCACCTGCGGAATTCATCGTGCAGGAGGAAAGACCCGCGACGAGATAGAGCCCCGCAAGCGCCAATAAGATTTTCTGCATTTTCATCGTGGCGCAGGATGCCCGACGTAGAAAAAATGGCAAGCCTGCTCCTTGATAGCTGCCCTCAATCCGGCGAACCGGGCTTCGGGTAATCAGCGAAGGCGGGCAATTATCGCCAACACGGCAGGCACAAGAGCCTTACACGCGCCTAGGGAAAACACTTCAGTCGAACTTCGGCGTCTTGTGTTCGCTGAAGTAGCCCTCGCCGATGTACATTGAGTTCGGGTAGTCGGGTAACGGACCGGCATCAGGAGGGAGCGGGATGTTCGAGTGATCCTCATCTTCAGCCTGCCGGTAGGAAATATTTACCGGAGTGCCGCTCGAAACGAGGCGGAAGAACTTCGGCGCAAGATTCTCATGCATGCGGATGGCGCCGTTTGTAGAAGGCGAATGCTTCACCCAGCCTGTGTGAAAACTGATTCCCGGCTTTATCTCACACCAGTAAGGCAGCGGCGTGCCGATGAACTTCCAGCCGGAAGGTTTGTTCGTCAGAGCGGTGGGCTTCACCTTGTCACCCTTGTAAGAAAACCCGTGATCCGGTGACCGATACTTCTGGGTCTTGTTGTAAATGCGGAAATCCCCGGTGGGAGTGGGCGTGGACGGCACGCCGATTCCCACCGGCATAATGAGAAGTATATTCCCACCTTCCGTCACATAGACGCGCTGCTTACTCAGCGAGACTTTCACCACCACTGCAGAGGGATTGGTCGGAAGCTTCGCCGGCCTGTCGTAGTCCTTGTAGGAATTAATCCCGCCGCCTGCAGCATTCATCGTGCATGATGTAAAGCTCGCCATAAGGGCGAGAGCCAAGATCGCAAAAAGGAATCGCTGCATTTTCATTTGCGCGAAGGATGCCCGGAGGAGAAAAAGTGGCAAGCCAACTCCTTGCGTGAACGGGTCATTGGCTGCGCTCCCACTCATCCACCCGCCCTCTTACGAACCATACCGACGCTTTGCGGTAAGGGACATAGCTGATCGTGGGGCCAAAGCCACCGCCGAAGCCTGAATAGCGATAACCATATCCGTATCCGGTGCGATACCCTCCGAAAAAGTTATTGGTAACGACCGAACGCGTTCCTTGGTAATCCCATCGCTCCATTTCTTTGCCATTACGCAGACCTTCCACCGTGCCGTCTGGGCTGCCCCATGCCAGCGAAACAGCCTCCTTGCTCATGCCCTCCGAAATCTCGCCACGACTCACCAAATCCTTGTGTTTTTGGCTCAGTTTCTCGTAGGCCGCCGACCTTGAGGCAATGCGCTGCTCCGGCGTAGAGGAAGTCGCGCAGGATACAAAGGCCAAGGCAACGACTACCGCCGAAACTAGGAGCAAAGGGTTTTTCATACCGAAACCTTGCACGATTCGCCGAAAATCGCAACAACACGGAGCGATAACAGGCATGCACCTTTTGCAAAGAGCCATCTATTTCCCGGAAAAATCAAAGACGGGCTTGCCAACCCGGAAAGCATCCGTCCAATCTTTGTGAAACGCATCACAACAACTCCCATTATCCATGTCAGACCTGCTAGAAGAAGACGAATTGCTCTCCGCCCTCAAGAAATGCCCCGAGTGGGAAGTTGAGAAGAAATACATCACTCGCGTTTTTGAGTTCGAGGAGTTCATGGACGGTATCGATTTTGTCAGCACCGTCGGCGAGATCGCCGAGGAAGCACAGCATCACCCGGACATCACGATCAAGCACACCAAGGTGACCCTCAAGCTCACCACCCACGATGTCGGCGGCGTCACCGACTCCGACATCGAGCTAGCACAGCGCATCGACAACCTCGTCGATTGATCAAAGCATAGCTGCTGCGTCCCGCTACTTCAACTTCCAGAACCCGCGCCCACGAGCGCGGGTTTTTTATACCCGCTACTCTCTTCCTTGAGATTTAGAGTTTAAAATTTGAAGTTTTAGCGCGGCATCATCAGTTCGTCGTCGCTCAGCCCGGTGATCCCGCGCAGGCCGCTCAGCAGCTTTTTCAATGTAAAGAAAAGGAAAACCATGATCGGCACACCGATGACTAGGAAGCCCCAACCAGTGATCTTCGCCACCTTTTCGTTATAGACGGACATCGCATCCTTCGCCGCATGGTCGAGGTCGCCGAGGAAATACATCGCTAGGACAAAGTTCAGCACAGTGCTTACGAAAAACGACAAGGAGAACAGCACCGTCGCATTCAGCAAGACCTTCCCGTAGTCGGTTTCCTTGCCAAGCTCCGCCACCTTGTTCTCGATCTTGTTGATGTCGAAAATCGAGTCGCTGTAGAGGAAAGTCCGCAGCAAAGGTGTCTTCGACCAATGCGAGGCGATGATGACGATGCCCAGAACAAAGGGGATCGAAGCCTCCTTGAGTCCGAAAAGCACCGCCGCATGCTCCTTCACCGTTCCGTCCTTGTTCCAGAGGAAAAGCGTCAGGCCACCCGTCAGCAGTACGGAGAACAGACCCAGCCCCGAGAAGAAATTCATCTTCTTCGTTTTTATGAAAAACCACACCCCGTAGCAGATCGGGAACGCCAACGCCACGAACAGCGCGTTCAAGGGCCCGATGTGCCAGAATTTGACAGATTTCCCCAGCATCTCCTGGATCGCCGGATCCTTGCTCAGGTAGCTGAGCGCAAGGACAGGGATCAGCACGTTGATCAAAATGTTTGCCAGCGGATGCTCTTGGTCGGGTTTCTTCGTGGTTTTTTGAGTCGTCATCGGGGAAAATTTCGCACGAAGGGAATACTTTCCGCCAGCAACATGAAAGCCCAATCCGGGGCACTCGGTTACCAGACACTCTTCCTTGAGGTTTATGGTTTAAAATTTAGAGTTTCTCGCATGTCCACCCTTTCCAGCAAAATGTTCGCCACCGCCAAGCAATACATCCCCGGCGGTGTGAACTCCCCTGTCCGCGCATTCAAAAACGTCGGCGGCGAGCCTTTCTTCATCCGCCGCGCAAAAGGCTCACGCATCACCGACATCGATGGCAAAACTTACATCGACTACATCGGCTCATGGGGGCCGAACATCCTCGGCCACGCTCCGGTCTCCGTCACCAACACGATCCACCAGGTCGCCAAGGACGGCATCTCCTTCGGCATCCCCAATCCGCACGAGGTGACCATGGCAAAAACCATCTGCGAATGGGTGCCCTCCGTGGAAAAAGTCCGCATGACCTCCTCCGGCACCGAGGCGACCATGTCCGCCATCCGCCTCGCCCGCGGCTTCACGAAACGCGACTACATCGTGAAATTCGACGGCTGCTACCACGGCCACAGCGACTCCCTCCTCGTCGCCGCAGGCTCCGGCGCACTCACCCACGGCGAACCGGATTCCGCAGGTGTCCCGAAAGCTTTCGCGGAAAAAACCATCGTCCTCCCCTACAACGACCCCGAATCCCTCACCAAGCTCTTCGAGGAAAAAGGTGAGCAAATCGCCGCGATCATCGTCGAGTCCTACCCCGCCAACGCCGGCCTCGTTTTCCCGCAACCCGGCTACCTCAACCTCCTCTCCTCCATCACTAAAAAATTCGGAGCACTCCTCATCTTCGATGAAGTCATGACCGGCTTCCGCCTCGGCAAGGCAGGCGTGCAAGGCCTCGAAAACCTCACCCCGGACATTTCCTGCTTCGGAAAAGTCATCGGCGGCGGCCTCCCGGTCGGAGCCTTCGGTGGCCGCGCAGACGTCATGGACATGCTCGCTCCCATCGGCCCCGTTTACCAAGCAGGCACCCTTTCAGGGAACCCCCTCGCCATGGCCGCCGGACTCACCCAGCTCCAGGAGCTTTCCTCCGGCAGACCCGATGGCTTCGCCCGTCTCGACCAACTCGGCGCCCATTTCGAAAAAGGCCTGCGCGCCCTCATGGAGAAAAAAGGCATCCCCCACCGCATCAACCGTGTCGGCTCCATGTTCTGCCTCTACTTCACCGACCGCGAAATCCGCAACGTCGACGACGTCATGAAACAGGACATGGAACTCTTCAAAAAGTTCTTCTGGGCCTCCCTCGAGCGCGGCGTCTACATCGCCCCCTCCCCCTACGAAACCGGCTTCATCTCCCTCGCCCACAACGAGGACGACATCGACGAGACCATGGAAGTATTCGGCGAAGCGCTCGCGAGCATTTAGATCGAGTAATCCACCATCACCCGCTGCTGCTGCTCCTGCGATAGCTTTTCGCAAACCAGACGGCATAGCGGAAACACCAGCTCGCCTTTCATCGAGTAATATACCTTCACCCCGTCCTTCCTGCGGCACACGAGATCCGCATCCGCCAGCACCTTGAGATGCTTGGAGACGCTCGGCTGCGCCATCTGCATGCCCTCCACCAGCTCGGTCACGGTCTTCTCACCAGCCTTCAGCTCCTGCAGCAGCGCCAATCTGCCGGGATCCGCCAAAACCTTGAATATCTCGGCGACCGACTCCAGCGCTGCCACGCCGAGTTTCGACCCTTTCGCTAAATTTACATTGGACAAGTCGCTCATTTATTCTTTTATAGGAATATATTCATTTATGAGTTCTCACAAGATAAAATCCATCCTGCCCGCAATGGCGGATGGTTCGGGTATCATGTCAGACGCGGGCAGCGATGTCGAGTTCGCGGAAGGTCATGCCCTCGGCACCAGACAGGACAGCAAACGTATGCGTCAAAAAATTTCCACCACCATGACCCACCCGCGCCCCTACCTCCTTGTCGCTTTGCTTTTCTCCTGCCTGCTCCCCTCGATCGGTTGCCAGTCTGAAAAATCCAGCGCCGCAACTGACATCCTGACGCCCCAACAACTCGAAACCGCAGAGCGCATCGGCTCCGAAGCCACACAGAATTTGGAGGAAAGCCTCGGAAAACAACTCAAGGCCGCCCTCCAATCCGGCGGCCCGGAAAAAGCACTGCATGTCTGCCAACAGGTCGCGCAACCCCTCACCGCCCAGACCAGCGACTCACTCCCGCAGGCCACCGTCACCCGCACCGCGCTCCGCTATCGCAACGAAGCAAACGCGCCCAGCGAAGAAGCCCGTGCCATCCTTTCCGAATGGGAAACGCTCCTCGCAAACGGAACCGAACTTCCTCCCTCAAAGATCATCAGCAAGCCCCCCAACCAAGCGATCTACTACAAGCCCATCCTGACCAAACCCATCTGCCTCACATGCCACGGAGACCCATCCGTATTCTCCCCAGAGCTCACCGAATCACTCACCAAGCTATACCCCGCAGACACCGCAACGAACTTTGCCGAAGGAGACCTGCGGGGCGCCTTCCGCGTCGTCGTCGAACTCGATTAAGCCCGTTTGACCAAACACCTTGAAAGCTCTCATCAACAAAGGCACCCGCCCTGCCACATCAGCCGGGAAATCGATTTGTCGAAACCGCTCCATACCATTTGCTAGACGGGAAAGACGTCATACTTTACCGCACATATCCTCCAGTAGAACGGATTCGACGCCCATTCCATCATCGGCGGGGCTCACCTGAACCTTTGAAAATCACTCCCCCATGTTCGTAGCCGTCACCGTCATCCTCATCGTCATGCTCTTGGGCAGCGTCGGCGCACTCTTCGCCTTTTCATGGGCCGCCACGCACCAGCAGTTCGAGAATCTTGAAGCCGCTGCGGAATCCATTTTCGACGCAGACGAACCCATCGGCAAACCGACGGACAACTTTATCACCGACTCACATGAATCCTGAAAAAGATCAGCAGCACGACCCGGAGGCCATCGAGAAAAGCCGCCAGCAACGCCTCGAAATCGACCTCGCCGCACGCTGGCCGGTCGGCATTTTCATCGGCAGTTCAATCTTCTGGCTGCTCCTCGGCTCCGCTCTTGCCATCGCCGCATCCATCAAGCTGCACGACCCCGCCTTCCTCGCGGAAAACCCATGGCTCACCTTCGGTCGCGTCCGCCCCGCCCACCTGAATATCGTCGCTTACGGCTGGCTTTCCACCGCAGGCATCGGCATCGGCCTCTGGATTCTCTCCCGCCTCTGCCGCGCCCCGATCCGTGACAACCGCTCCCTCACCCTCGCCGCCGCCCTCTGGAATATGGGCAACGCCGTCGGCACATGGGGCATCCTACGCGGAGACTCCACCGCCGTGGAATGGCTGGAGTATCCCACCTACGCCGCCCCCTTTCTGCTCGTCTCCTTCGCCTTCGTGATGCTCGAGTCCGTCGGCCTTATCCGCCGCCGCCCGCCCGGCCACATCTACATTTCCCAGTGGTATATTATGGCCGCCTTCTTCTGGTTTCCTTCCCTCTATTTCACCGCCCACGGCCTGCTCGTCCTCGCCCCGGTTCAGGCACCCGCGCAACCGCCGATCAACTGGTGGTTCGCGCACAACGCCCTCGGCCTATGGTTCACGCCCATCGGCCTCGGTGCCGCCTATTATCTGATCCCGAAAATCATCGGCCGCCCCATCCATTCCTACTACCTCTCCGTCATCGGATTCTGGTCGCTGGCCTTCTTCTACGCCTGGAACGGCATGCACCACCTCATCGGCGGCCCCTTTCCCGCATGGCTCATCACCGCCTCGGTTGTCGCCAGCATCATGATGTTCATCCCGGTCATCACCGTCGCCATCAACCATCACTTCACCATGGTCGGCCATTTCAAAAAGACCATCTACTCGCCCACCCTTCGCTTCGTCGTCTTCGGAGCCATGTGCTACACGCTGGCCTCCTTCCAGGGATCGACCATGGCGATCCGCTCGCTCAACGGCATCACCCATTTCACCCACTACACCATCGCCCACGCCCACCTCGGTGCCTACGGCTTCGCCACCATGGTGTTCTTCGGCTCCATCTACTACATCATGCCACGCCTGCTTGAGCGCGAGTGGCCATCGCGTTTCCTCATCCGCATCCACTTCTGGAGCTGCGCCATCGGCTTCATCGCCTACTTCATTTTCCTCAGCTGGGGCGGCATCCTCCAAGGGATCGAGATGAACCAAAAGGAAACCCCTTTCCTCGAAATCGTCGCCCTCACCATGCCCTACCTGAAGCTCCGCACCGTCGCAGGCAGCCTCATGACCCTGGGCCATCTCGCCTTCGCAGTTTCCTTCTGCTGGATGATCATCAGCCACCGCGCCAGCACCGGAGAGCCCACCCTTTTCAGCAAAAGAATTCCTAATCCAGACCCCATCTCATGAGCAAATTCCGCTACATCTTCATCGGCTTCATGCTCACCTTCCTTTCCTCATGGGTCGGCTTGGTTCTCATGCCCGTGTGGGGACTGGGAAACTTCGAACAAACCCCGGATCCCGCCACTGGCGAAATGATCCCCCCAAAGCTTTCCTCCCTCGAAAAAGAAGGCCGCGATGTCTACATCGCCAATGGCTGCGTCTATTGCCACTCCCAGCAAGTCCATCCCGCCCGTGTCCGCACGGACATCGCACGCGGCTGGGGCGTCCGCCGCACCGTCGCGCGCGATTACATGAACCAAGAAGTCGCCCAGATGGGCACCATGCGCACCGGCCCCGACCTCTCGAACATCGGCGTCCGCAACCCCTCGGAAACCTGGCATTACCTCCACCTCTACAATCCACAGATCACCTCCAAAGGCTCCAACATGCCACCCTTCACCTTCCTTTTTGAAACCAAAAAGAAGGACCCGGAAAACCCCGCCAAAGATGCCCTGAACCTCCCCGAAGGCTTCGGCCCCGGGGCCGATTACGAAGTTACGCCCAGCCACGAAATGCGCGCCCTCGTCGCCTACCTCCAGTCGCTGAAACTCTCCGCCTACGAAATCCCCGAGGCACCCGCGGCTCGCATCGAATCCCTAGCCGAATAATCCTCCATGAAACCAGGCAACGAACCAGGCGAAGACTTCGATACACGGAAAGTCCACGGCGCAATCATCCGCGAAAAATCCGAACCCAGCGAGAAGTTCCGCGCCGCCCCTTGGTGGCTGAAACACGGCATCTACGCCCCCCTAGCCATGTGGGGCATCTGGTATCTCATCGTCGCTTCCGGCGGCTTCCGCTGGGACGAATACAGCGAAGGCTACTTTCGCACCTTCGTCCCGGAAACAACCGAGGAAACTACACCCGCACCCGTTTCCAACGACCCCAAAGCCCTCATCGCCGAGGGCGAAACCGTCTACACCGCCGTCTGCGCCGCCTGCCACCAAGCCACTGGCACAGGCCTCCCCGGAGCCTTCCCGCCACTCGCTGGATCAGACTGGGTCAACGGCACCGAAGAAAAAATCATCCTCCCCGTCCTCCACGGACTTGTCGGTGAAATCGTCGTCAACGGTGAAACATGGAACGGTGCCATGCCAGCCCAAGGTGCCACCCTCGACGATAGAAAAGTAGCCGCCGTCCTCTCCTACATCCGCTCCTCATGGGGCAACTCCGCCCCACCCGTTACCCCAGAAAGCGTCACCACCCTGCGGGAAAAATTCAAAGACCACGCCCCCTGGACAGCCGCAGACCTCGAAGCCGCCCTCGCGGAATAATCCATGAGCTGCTGCAACTGCGCCGCCCCAACTCCTCCGCCTGTATCCCCGGAGAAAACGGAGCCAGCAGTATCATGGTTCCGCATCGGCGCGCTCATCATGCTCGGCGGGTTGTCGATGTATCTTTCCCTAGCGATCAATCTAACACCCTCCGCCGGCTCCTCACGAACCATCATCCACGGCATCCTCGCCGTCGCTAGCGGCCTCGCCCTCATCCTCGCCTCACCGCCCATTTTCAGAAACTCCCTCGTTCCACGCATCACCCTAGAGCAGCTCTTCCTCATCGGCCTCTGCGGCAGCTACGCCGCCTCACTCTACTCCTCCATCACCGGCATCGGCCACATCTACTACGAGGTCGTCATCATCCTCCTCGCCATCTACCACCTCGGCCAGGCCGTCACCCGCATCCAGATCGCCCGCTTCAGCCATTTGGAAAATCAAATCCCCGGCCTCCGCTCCACCGCCAGGATTTTTTCTGAAACCGGCCTCACCGAAGAACCAATTTCCAACGTCACGCCCGGCCAAGCCCTCGAAATCCGCGCCGGCGAAATCATCCCCGCAGATGGCATCATCGAGAGCGGTGACGCCTTCATCGAGCAACTCGCTCACACCGGCGAACCATTCCCCAGCCCCCTGCACCCCGGATCAAAAGTCCTCGCCGGATCCCGCGTTCTCGATGGCACCATCCGTCTCCGCACCACCTCCTCCGGCACCGACCGCGAACTCGACCGCCTCCTCGAATCCTGCAAAAACACCAGCCAGTCGCCCGCCGACTCACTCGCAGGGAAAATCCTCCGCTTCTTCATCCCATCCGTCGTTTTCATCGCCCTCCTCACCGTCCTGGTCTGGTCATTCATCGGTAGCCCCGCCCAAGCCCTTTTCAACGGACTCGCCGTCACCATCGTCGCCTGCCCCTGTGGAATCGGCCTCGCCATCCCACTCGCCATCCGCAACAGCCACGTCCGCCTCCGCCTCCTCGGAATCATCCCCCACAGCCATGATTTCCTAGAACGCCTAGCCACTATCGACACCATAGCCTTCGACAAAACCGGCACCCTCTCCAGCTCATCGCTGACCTTGGAAAATATTTCAATAACCCCCTCTGCCCCCACCGAAATACGCTCATGGCTCGCCACCATCCAGCGCCACTCCACCCACCCCATCGCACGCCCCCTCTGGAAAATCGCCGAGCCAGCCACCCTACAAAATCTCCACATCACCCCCATCCCCGCACGCGGCATCAGCGCCACCTTTTCCGCCGGAGAAACCTCCCACACCCTCATCATCTGCAACTCCCTCTACCTCGCAGAGCACCACCCGGAGTTTCTCCCCGAAGAAAACAACACCCGCTCCATCCATTTCGTCCTCCATGGGGAAATCACCGGACATGCCACCTTCCGCGAAACATCCCGCGAAGGTGCCGCCCAAGCCATCGACCAACTCCTCGCCTCCGGCTACCGCGTGGAAATCCTAACAGGAGACTCCACCGTCCCGAAAATTTTTACCTCCCGCATCCCCTCCTCCACCGGCCTGACAACCGAGCAGAAAGCCTCAATCGTCCGAGAAAAACAAAACGCCGGACAGAAAATCCTCCTCATCGGCGACGGCCTCAACGACACCGAAGCCATGCGCAGCGCCCACGCATCCATCGCCCTAGGATCCGAAGCCCAAGCCGCCTCATCCGTCGCCTCCGCAACCCTCAGCCACCACGACTTCTCGGCAATCATCACCGCCCTCCAGCTATCCCGCTCCAACAAAGCAAAACTCACCCGCCTCCTTAGCTTCACCCTCATCTACAACTTCATCGGCATCGCCCTCGCCGCCAGCGGCCTCCTCCATCCCGTCATCGCCGCCATCCTCATGCTCGCCTCCAGCATCACCGTCCTCTCACTCGCCAACAAATCTCCAGAACCTTCCCAATAAAAACCACAAACCAACCCATGAAAACACGACTCCTGAAATCAGCAATTCTCGCCGCGATCGCACTACCTTCGCTTTGCATCCTGAACAGTTGCAGCCAGTCCGAAAAAGCAACCGTAACGGAAACTAGCACCGAAACCCTCGAACCCTCCAAACTCGGCGAAATACCCACACTCCACAAATTCGGCGATGTGTATCTAGCTAGCCAACCACAGGAGGCAGACTTTGAGATCGCGAAAAATGCCGGAGTGAAAACCGTCATCAACATGCGTCATCCCGAGGAAATGACCGACTTCAACGAAGAAGCAACAGTCACAGCGCTAGGTCTGGAATACGTCAATCTCCCATGGGCAAAGCCAGAGGAACTCACCGACGAAGTCTTCGACCAGGCACGCGAATTACTCAACACTAGTGAAAAGCCTATCCTACTGCACTGCTCCTCCGCCAACCGCGTCGGCGCCGTGTGGATTCCCTGGAGAGTCCTCGACGGAGGAATCGATATAGAAGACGCCATCGAAGAAGCCAAAACGATAGGGATCAGGACACCCGAATACGAACCGAAGGCGAGAGACTACGTTCAACGTAAACAACACAAGCCAAACTAGAAGCAACCTGTAGAAGTTCAGCCAGCTCCTCCGCTTCACCCTAGCCGTCCTCATGCTCATCGGACTTTAGAAAATCACTCCTCCACGCTGATCCGCGTCATCAGCACGTGCGAACCGCCGGGCATCACGATCTCCGCCCGGTCATTCGCGATCGCCGCCTCGATGCAGCAGAACTTCTGGTAGCCATCATCCGGCATATCTCCTAACGCCGCGCATTTCTCCACCCACGGATTCCAAACCACCGTCGAGGGGCTGCCGCTTTTCTCCACCAGCACCGTCCTGCCCGAAAGATCATCCACCAGCAGCACGCTACTAGAACTCTCGTAGATCCGATCCACCTCCCGGTCGAAAACCACATCCCCCTTCTGCTTTCGCACTGTAGGCTCACCCACCGTATCGAGGTAGTCACAGCCATCCAGTTTCACCACCCTCACCTGCGAGATATCGGAAACTCCAAGATAGGTATGCAACGCCCCTGAAACCACGATCGGCACCTCGGAAACATTCTTCGACTCCAGCGCAACCTCAAGCTCCTCGCCCGCCTTCACCGTCACCTCCGCATTCCAGATGCCCACGCTCACACCGAAGCGCAGCGTCACTCCCGCATCATCCTCGCTCGCTTCCAGAAGTTCCCAAAAACGCCCCCGCACCAACCCGTGCGATGGTTGGCTAGCATCGGCAGGATGCGCATTGAACCACGGCCAACACACCGGAATCCCCCCACGTATCGCCTTCCCTTCCTTAAAAACCGCATCCGGGCTAAGGTAGAGCACCTCCTCCTCATCCGTCGGCTTCCACGACATCACATGCGCCCCGTGCAGCGCAACCTTGGCGGCGCATGTTGGGTGCTCGATTTCAAAAACAGGATATGACCCATCGGGATCTGACAGGCGGACGGAGGCTGGGAGGTTCATGCGTATGGTCTTGATCCCATACAGATCCGAATTTCATTCCATTGCAATGAAACATGGCTCACTCCACATCCACCCAATCCACTTCCATGGAAAACGGCCCTGCTTTCCCATCACCGATGAGGAACCTCACCTGTTCGATTTTCGAAACATCCAGCGGCGGCCCATCGAGCTGCCTGCCGTGATGGCTTGGAGAGAACTCACCGAAAGGAATTTTCACTTCCACCCACTCACCTTTCTTGGTCTCGAATTCTGCCCAGTAGGATATTTCGGAGCCCCTGTATCGCGCGTCGGTCGCGAGCCTGAACTGATAAGTCCGGCCATCCCCCTTCACACGGACGACGATTCCCGATTTTCCGCTGAAATCGTACTTCATGTCCGCCTGGGCCGATGAAAATCCGCCGTCGTTCTCCAAAGACAACACCCCGCTGAAATGGAGCGATCCATACTTCAGCTCCGGCCCGCCCTTTGAAACGCCTCCCATGACACCATCGTTCTCCGCGAGCCATTTCGGCTCCGATTCCGACCCATCGAATTGAATCAACTTATCCTTGGCCAATGCTTCTTCTTCCGCGTGTGAGATTGCCGTGCACATAAGCCCGAGTAATAAAAGATATTTCATTGCGCAATAGATCACGCCAAACCCCGGCCACAAGCGGTTTGTTGAAGGAAATTTCAAGCAGCAGGAACCGCCATGGAAAATCCTCACTCATCCCACTCCCACGCCGCCTTGATCTGGTCGATCGCACGCCTGTCCTTCTTCGTCGGCCTGCCCTTCGCCGCCTCCTGGCGGTTGATTTGCCATTGCTTCAGCGCCTCGAAAACCTCCGGCTTCGTCCTGTCCTCGTAGCATGCCTGAGCCTCCGGCGCGCCCACCCGCTTCTCGATCACACCGGTCACAACAACCGTCCTCACCCCCGGCCCCTCGAAAAACGGCACCTCCAACACATCCCCCACCTGTATCGAAGACGATCTTTTGAGCACATGCCCGTTCCGCCGCACCTTCCCATCCGCCAAGACCTCGCCAGCAAGTGCACGGGTTTTGAAAAACCTCACCGCCCAGAGCCATTTGTCAGCACGCACCGAATCAGACATTTTTTCTTTCTACTTAAACTCCCAACGACTCGCACAACTGCCGAAATGCCTCAGTCTCTTCTTCCCCCGCCACCCCGGCCACAATGTGTCCTGCGAGACTGCGAGCATAGAAGTCGAGCTCAGGCTCAAGTTCCAACTTCTTCACAAGCCAGCGGCGTTCATCGCTCATTTTTAACCGTTTTTAGAGACGACTTGAGCCGGCGCTTGATTTCGGCCAGCTCTGCAACCCCCACACTCTTCAGATAACCTTTGCCGGTCTTCGCGTAAATCGGTTCGGCTGAGAATCGGTCTTGGATTTTCAAGCCCTCCCGGAGAATCGCCTGCGCCAATGGATTGTCATCGAACGAACCGACCTTCTTCTGCTCCTTATTCATGATCAGAATTTACCCCTTCTCTGCTCATCACTCAAGTCCCCACTTGCAGGAACCCCGATCCGCCGCAGCTTAACCCTGAAATGCCCTTCCCACCCACACGCGCCGCCGCCCTGGAGCAGTTGGAAAACTTCGTCCCCCTCGCCGCGAAATACGCCTCAACCCGAAACTTCGATCTCGGCACCGGCCACCACACCGGCGTCTCCCAGCTCTCCCCCTACCTCCGCACCCGCCTCATCACGGAGGAAGAAGCCACTCGCGCCGTCCTCGGAAAACACAGCCCCCGCGCCGCCGAGAAATTCCTCCAAGAAATCGCCTGGCGCACCTACTGGAAAGGCTGGCTAGAAATGCGCCCAGCCGTCTGGAGCCACTACACCTCCACCCTAGCCGATCTGGAAAAACAACGAAAACTCCCCGACTACCAAAACGCCATCACAGGAAACACCGGCATCGCCTGCTTCGACCACTGGGCGAACGAACTCACCTCCACCTGCTACCTCCACAACCACGCCCGCATGTGGTTCGCTTCGATCTGGATCTTCACGCTGAAACTCCCCTGGCAGCTCGGGGCGGATTTTTTCCTCACCCACCTCATCGATGCCGATCCTGCATCGAACACGCTTTCCTGGCGCTGGGTCGCGGGTCTGCATACTAGGGGGAAACACTACCTATCTCGTGCCTCTAACATCGAAAAGTTCACCCACGGCCGCTTCAACCCCTCCGGCCAGCTCAACGAATCCGCTACCCCCCTCACCGAGCAAACCGACTTCGAAAAACAACCCCTCCACCTCCCTCAAAACCCAAAACCATCCGGTCGCACCGGCCACCTGATTTTCCCCGAAGACCTCTCCCCGCCGCCGGAATCCATAGGCAACATCACCGCCACCGCTGCCTTCATCCCACCCTCCCTCAACACCACCCCCCTTGTCGAAAATTTCCTCAGCGGAGCGGTTCACGACACCCTCCACCACACCCATGGCACCCTCCTCACCGGCACATTTGAGAGCGCACTCAACGACTGGATCTCTGCCGAAAAACTCGACTCCATCATCATTTCAAAACCCACCGTCGGCATCGCCCGCGATTTCCTAGAAAGCGAAAACCTCCCCATCCAGCCCCAACCCTTCATCCGCGATTGGGATCGCGAACTCTGGCCAAAAGCCACCGCAGGATTTTTCAAACTCAAGAAAGCCCTCCCAAAAATCCATTCCTCGCTCACCTACCCACGCCACGAAGACCTCTTCCCCCATATTTGAAATATCACTCAACTCCTATCCAGTCCAACTCCACCGAAAAAGGCCCCTGCTCGTAGTCCGCCAGAATCAGCCCCACCTTCAGTATTCTCGATAAATCCTCGGGCGCGTCACCTTCCATTATTTGCCCACCCCAGCCCGGCCTAAATGCAGAAAATGGCACCTTCACCTCAACAAACTCCCCAGCCTTAGTTTCAAGATCCGCATGAAACTGTTTACATGCCGGATTCTTCGGCTCCAGCTCCATCCGCACCTTATATTTCCGCCCATCCCCCTTCACCCGTAGCACAAACGCCTCTTTCCCCGAAAAATCTAACTCCAGACCCTTCATCAGGAAAATGATAAAACCCCCATTCCTCTCCAGAGAAAGTTTCCCCGAAAACTTCAATACACCATCCTCAGTAACAACCTCCCCCTCAGATCTCCCACCCATCACCCGATCTCCCTTAACTTCCAACTTCGGCTCCCCCTCCTTCCCATCAAAATCTGAGATCTTCTCCATCTCAGCATTCGCACTCATCAAAAAACCAATATTTAGAGCCAAATACCCAGCAACCAATTTATTTTTCATCCAGCAACCAACCTCCTTCCTGGGAATCTGCAACCAAAGTCTTCCACTTCTCACTGACCACTTGGCACTAGCCACTACCATCCCATGCCCACCTTCCAAAACGCCTACCTCGGCTCCCTCATCGCAGACGCCGCATCGATGCCAGTCCACTGGTACTACGACCGCGAAGCACTCCGCAACGAATACGGAGAAATCACCACCTACCTAGCCCCGAAGAACCCCCACACCGGCTCCATCCTCTGGCGCTCCGACTACACCGCCCTCAACGAAAAAGGCGAGATCCTCCACGATCAAGCGCAATACTGGGGACAGCGCGGCATCCACTACCACCAGTTTCTAACAGCCGGAGAAAACACCCTCAACTTCCAGCTCGCCCAAGAACTCGTCAAACTCTCCGAAAAAAACGGCGGCTACGACCCCGACGAATGGCTCACCCATTACATCGATTTCATGCTCACCCCCGGCAAGCACAAAGACACCTACCTAGAAGAATACCACCGCGGCTTTTTCACCAAATACTCCCAGGGAAAAGACCCCCGCAAATGCGCCATCCACGATGAGCATATCGGCGGCCTCGCCCAAGTCCCCGCCCTCTGCTTTGTCCTGCAAGACCTCGACCTCCCCGAGCTCCGCGCTGCCGTGAAGGAACACGTCGGCCTCACTCACGCTCACGCAAACGTCCTCCGCGCTGCCGATACCCTCACCCGCCTCATTTTCCGCATCCACGAAGGCCTCCCCCTCCGGGAAGCCATCCAGAAAGAAGCCGGTGACTGGATCTCCGGCACCAAAGCGGAGAAATGGAGCACCCAGCCGGACACGCACGTCATCGGCCAGCGCTTCAGCCCCGCCTGCTACATCGCCGAGTCCATGCCAGCCTCTCTCTACCTCGCATGGAAATACCATGACGATTTCGACGCCGCCATCACCGCCAACGCCATGGTCGGCGGCGACAACTGCCACCGCGGTGCCGTAGTCGGCGCACTCCTAGGAGCCACCGCGACACCCAGTTCGCACTGGCTCGAAGGCCTGAGCTGCATCAAATGACCGATCTAACCAGTAATGTCGTTGGAAAGCCGTCCTTCCAGGCGGCAGCGGCGTGCCAGGATTTCGGGATTCTGTGGTGCTTCGCTGCCGCCTGGAAGGGCGGCTTTCCAAAATAAACCTGCGCTCAGTTCCAGCCCGTAATTCACGTCGTCACCGAACTCTGACCACACGCAATCTAAGATTCGCGCCCATAGCGTTCATTCGCGGTTTCTTCTCCACTCACCAGTCTAGCTTCTCGCCATCATACATCCAAAATCCCCCCGATTGATCCGGCTTAAGCGTTTCTACAAGTTCCAAAAGTTTCTCAGCAGTATTGGCCGGTTCTAGCGGCGCACCATCGCCACCCATATCCGTTTTGTTGTGGCCGGGATTCACGGAAATCACGATCACCCCATCCCTGTGATGCGATGAATGCAGATTGCGGGTCACCATGTTCAGCGCCGCCTTGCTGAAGGAGTAACCTCCCGCACCGCCGTTGCCACCCGTCAGCTGACCCAGCCCCGATGAAATGTTCACGATCCTTGGAGAATCCGATTTTTTCAAATTCGGGATCAGCGCCTCGGAAACGAAATATGGCCCCAGCGTGTTCACCGAATACGTCTGCATCATATCCTCACGATCTTTCGTTCTCGGGAAAATACCCGCATTATTAATCAGGATATCGATTTTTCGCCCATCCAACTTCTTCGCCAAAGCCTCGATCTGCTCATTGCTGGTGACGTCCAGTTCCATGACCTCCGCTCCGATTTTCTTCAGCTCAGCCGCTTCATCCGGCTTGCGCGCCGTGCCGATCACCTCATAGCCCGCCGCTTGGAATTTCTTCGCAAACTCAAGACCCAAGCCACGGTTCGCTCCCGTGATCAGGACAGTGTGTTGATTCTTCATATCTTTCTCTTCAGCAGCAAAAGCCATACCTGCCAAAGAAACCGCAGCTAGGCTGAAAAAACCACCACGAACCCAAGACATCAGCCCAGTTCTAACAAAAATTTTCTTATTTTTCATATTCAGGTTACTTTTGAGTCCTACTGGAGCGGAAATACCCGCTGTGTGAGAACAGATTACACGTAGCTCACAAAACCTAACTTCGCAAATCCCCTCCTTCCACACAGCCTCAAGCCCCGCCGGCCAAAAGCGCCAACTTCTCGCGCCGCGATAGCTTTTTCAGCCGCAGCTCTTCCTTACTCGCTTCAGATCGCGTGCCGATCTCCTTGCGGAAAACAATCTCCAGCGGCAGCCGCCCGCGAAGATACTTCGCGCCCTTCGGCCCCTGTGACTCGTGTTCGCAAAACCTCCGATCCACATCCGTGGCGATGCCGGTATAGAGCGAGCCATCGCCGCAACGCAGCATGTAGACCCACCAGAGAGTTTCACTCATACATGGGTAAATCAGATCCCTTTGTAGCGCACACGCTTGCCATCCTTACCGATCGGCCTGTCGTCCACCGGGCGAGTCTTTGGCACTTTCAGAGAAACCCACTTCGGACGCTCCGCTCCACCGCCGGGACCGCCGCCACGCTCTTCCGCCTCATTCGCACGCAACTCACGACCATCGATCTTTGTCTCGTTAAGTATCTCAACAGTCTTTTCCCCGTCCTCGCGCGAGCCCAGTGTAATGAAAGCAAAGCCGCGCGGCTTGCCTGTCTCGCGGTCGTTCGGCCTGTGGAATTCGACGATGTCGATCTCTTCGCCAATGGCGTCACGGACTTGCTGTTCGGTAGTGTCGTAGGAAATGTTGCTTACGAATAATTTCATCATGGTATCTCTTGGTTATAGGCGTCACCGGGTTCTGCACAGCAGGGCACCTCAACAAAAACGACCAAAACCTTTTCCAACCGCTGAAATCAAACTTCCTGCCCGCTAACCGAGCGCTGGACTCACCCTAGCACCCTTTGCACACTTGTCACAAGCACCCTTACGAAATCCGCCCTGCGATGTTGAAATACCAAAGTATTCCCACCCGTAACTACTGCCTTCCGCGCCATATCATGAAATCCCTCCTCATCTATCTCTTCGCTCTTAGCTCCGCGCTCCCTGCTCTCGCCGCCCAGCCGAATTTCATTATCATCCTCACCGATGATCAGGGCTACAACGACCTCGGCTGCTTCGGCTCGGAAAACATCGCAACGCCTAACATCGACCGCATGGCCGCAGAAGGTCGCAAGTTTACCAATTTCCTGTCCCCCAGCCCGCTCTGCTCACCCTCCCGCGCCGGCCTGCTCACTGGCTGCTACCCGAAGCGCATCGGTATGGAAAAGGGCGTGCTCTTCCCCTTTTCCACCCACGGCCTTAACCCCGCCGAATACACCATCGCCGATCATTTCAAGACGCTCGACTACTCCACCGCCTGCATCGGGAAATGGCACCTCGGGCACCAACCGGAAGTCCTGCCGCGCAGCCAAGGATTCGATTCATATTTCGGCATCCCCTACTCGAACGACATGAATCACCCTGACAACAAGGGTAAGGTGAAGCCAAGTGTCGACGAGAGTTGGCTGAATCAGGATGAGTGGGTGAAAAAGTGGAACACCCCTCTCATCGAGAACGAGGAAATCATCGAGCTACCCGTCAATCAGCGCACCATCACCCGCCGCTACACCGACAAAGCCATCGAGTTCGTCACCGAAAACAAGGAAACACCCTTCTTCCTCTACCTCGCCCACAGCATGCCGCACATCCCGCTCTTCGTCCCGGAAGACGCCTACGATCCCGATCCGAAAAACGCCTACAAATGCGTCATTGAACACATCGATGCAGAAGTCGGACGCCTCGTGAAATGCATCGAAGACCTCGGCCTCGCCGAAAACACCTACATCATTTTCACCAGCGATAACGGCCCATGGACGAAATTCAAAAACCACGCTGGCAGCGCCAAGCCACTGCGCGGCGCGAAGATGCAAACCTTCGAGGGTGGCCAGCGCGTCCCCTGTGTCATGTGGGCACCAGGCCACATCCCCGCAGGCACCTCCAGCGATGCCGTCTTCTCCAGCATCGATCTGCTCCCCTCCTTCGCCGCCCTCGCCGATAGCGAACTGCCCGCCGAAACCAAAATCGACGGCATCGACCTCTCCGCAACCATCACCGGCGACCCAACAAAAGGCCGCGAGGAATTCCTCTACTACGCCAGCAAAGGCGCACTCGAAGGCATCCGTAAGGGCGATTGGAAACTCCTGATCCAAAAAAACAACACCATGCTCTTCGACCTCTCCAAAGACATCAGCGAGTCCAAAAACCTCGCTCAACAACACCCAGAAAGAGTCGCCCAACTCACCGCACGCATGAAAAAAATCGACGATGAAATCACCGCAAATGCGCGACCTGTCTGGGGCAAGCCATAGCACCATCAACCCCAATCGGGGTTGCGCATTTAAGCCCAGGGTTGCCGCAGTAAAACGAAGGCTACCCTGGGATAATGCCGGAATGAAAAATCCAACCCCAATCGGGGTTGTGTCCAAGCCGTCACCGCCCCCACGCATGGACGCAAC
>JANRFH010000002.1:0-5747 GCA_030725745.1 Akkermansiaceae bacterium | reverse complement strand
CAACCCCAATCGGGGTTGTGTCCAAGCCGTCACCGCCCCCACGCATGGACGCAACACCTTCGACCTTGTCAAATTTCACGGGTCAAACACCCATGGTAGGCTCCGCTCTCCGAGCCGCTCCGCCAACCCTGGGCTCAAATACGCAAGCCTATTGGATTGGGCTAATCATGCGGATTGAAAGTTCCCCCAGCCCCACCATCATCCGCGCATCAGCCCGTTCTTCCAGCTTCACCTCTTAGTCTTCCTCCTCGCCTCCACCGCAATCATCGGGCGGCTTGCGAGCGTCGGTGCTTCCGTGCTGGTATCCTGGAGAACCATCCTCGCAGCTCTCGCAGCCTTCGCATGGGTCGCGTTTGTTAGGAAACACAAGGTCTGGCCGGGCGCGAGGAAAGCCGCCGTCATGATCGGGATCGGCGTGATTATCGGCCTGCATTGGCTCTGCTTCTTCGGCTCCATTAAGCTCGCAAACGTATCCATCTGCCTCACGGGACTCGCCACCATCTCCCTCTTCACCGCCTTCACTGAGCCACTCCTCACCCGCCGCCGTATCCAGCCATTTGAAGTCGCCCTCGGCCTCATCGTCGTCGCTGGTATCGTGCTGATCGCCGGCGTCGAGCGAGGACACCTACTTGGGCTTGGAGTTGCGTTACTCAGTGCTTTTCTCGCCGCCGTTTTCTCAGTGCTTAATCGCACCGTCGTCACGCGTGGCGGCGATCCGCTGACCATGGTTGGCTGGGAAATGATCGGAGCCGGAGCCATTTGCCTCGCCACCCTCCCACTCTTCGATCCCGGAGGCTTCCCCGCCCTGCTGGCACCGACAAACCTCGACTGGCTCTGGATCCTCCTCCTCGCCTGGGTTTGCACCGTGTTCGCGCATGCCTATTACATTCATCTCCTGCGCTCGCTCACCGCCTACAGCATGAACCTCGCGTTCAATTTCGAACCCATCTACGGCATCCTCGCCGCCGCCCTCATCTTCCACGAACACGAAAACCTCCACCCCGCCTTCTACCTCGGCGCACTCACCATCCTCGCCGCAAACCTGCTGCATCCGTGGCTGAAGAAACGTTTCGGCTAGTCCGCCATACCCGCACCCGGCGCATCGTTCCTCTTGTTATGTGCATCGATCCCCGACTGGACGGTGCGTGAGATTTTTCCTGTGAGCGAAGGAAGAGCATCACGCAGTTTCATCTCCGAATAATCGCGCATACTGATCGGCTCGTGGATCTCCACCATCGCGCGGCGTGCTCCAGCCCGCGGCATGATGCGTCCGTAGAAATCTTCGGAAATGCGCTCCACCGTTTCATCATAGCGGTCAATCGTAGGGCGCTCCGTCAGGTATGGCTCGCAATAGCCGTGGATACGCATCGCGAGAATCGCCCTGTCCGAGAGCATTGCGATTTCTGGATCGGGATCGGCCTCGAAATCGGTGCGCAGCTGATGGATGCGTGACCTTGCCTTGGCGATGCGCTCTGTGAGGCAGGCCATTTTCCCCTCCAGCTTCAGCTTCCCGCACACCTCGTCCATGAGCTTTTCGGAAAACGCTTTTAGCCGGTCATGCAGAGTCTCGACTTCGGAATCCTTGGAAATCCCGTGACGCTCGAGAAAACCTTGGAGCACATGCTGCCCCAGCCCTAGCACAGCGGCAACCGGATCATCCCCGGAGCCTTGTGGAAAAATATATCCGCTGTCTCCAGCAAGCTGCCTCATCCTCGCCGTCACGGCATCACGCGGGGCTGTGAGGTTCGTGAATTTCACGCTCACCGGCACAACTTTCACCTCCGCATCGTCCAATGCCACCTGAGCTTTAAGCGCGATAAACGCCGCGCCATCAAGGAAAGGCGCAAGCCGGTCGTTGGTTAGGAATACATTGCCCTCCGGATAGATGTTCAGCGCCCGTTTTCCCTCTTTCAGGATTTCGATCGCCGCCGCCATCGCCTTCCTGTCGCTGCCCTCGCGGTCGATGGAAAAATTTCCCAGCCGCTGCATGAACCAAGCATTCATGGGGCTGCGGAGGAAGACATCATACGCCGCCATGAAACTTCCCTGCACGCCCAAGCGCCGCTGCACCTCACACATCACTTGGGCATCGCTGTGAGTCGGATGGTTGATCGCAAACATGATCCTATCCCCTTTCGCCATGCACTCTTTAAGCCCGGCAATCGCACCTCCCATCTGGATTTCCGATACCCGATGGTTCGGCGCTTTCAGGAACACCGCCCGGTTCACGAATTTCCCAAGGGCGATGACCGGAGCCGATGGTTTCGCCTCGAAAAAGCGGTAGGGCGCATCGGAAAATTCAAGCATGAGATAGAATTCAATCGACTAGACACCAGGTGTCTTGGAATGCGCGTTCTGCGGGAAATCGAAGGTCAAGACGAGCGGTTCACTACCCGTATTTTCAATTTCGACACCGCCGCGATCAAGCGCGGACTGAGTGATGAATCCAATCTCGGGATAGAGTTCGCCAAGTTTCATGTTCTGGTGATATCGCACTTCGAGTTTTCCAACCCGGCCACTTCCGCCATTGGTGTGGAACAGCGTGGGACTCTCCGGGCAGAACTTGGTCTTGTTACCGGGCTCGATGATGAGGCGGAGAATCGAGGCCTTCTGATCGCCGAGGAAATCACCGTAAACAATCCACTTCGCATCCACTCCCTCGCCTGCGAATTCTTCGGCTACGATCGCCGGACGCGCATTCTTCTTCACGAAGTCTGGATCCTGATTTGCTTCGAAGTCGAAGGTGTCCACCAAGAACTCCCAGTCTTCGTGTTTGTCCTTCGGATAGTCCTGTTCCCGGCAGGCGTAAAAGGCATCGGCGGCTCCGATGCGGCCGTCGAGCGTGCGGTCTTCGGCGAGGAAATGCTCATCCATCGTAACGTGCAGCTCGTGCGTGCAAAGGTCGGTTGGCGAATGGAGCACGCCGTTCGGCATCACAAAACCGTTGTCGATACTCATCATCGTGTGAGGGGACAGGTGGCGGACCCCATTGTAATCCCCTTCACCCCAGCCCTTCATGCACTCTAGGAAATCTTCCTTTGTGACAAACGGATACAGCCCCATGGCAGTGGTGTGATAATGCGAGGGATTCACACCGGGGTTGTCGTAGGAATTGATGTCATACACTTCCCACTTCGCCCAATGAAGATGATGCGGAATCGGGTTCAGGTTATCAAATTTCTTGGAAACAATCGGCCAGGTGACCTCACCGAACAAGGATTTCGAAGTCGCCGTGACTTTCTCACCCATCACCGCCTTCGGATTCGTCGTAATCAGATCCTGAAGTGAGATGACCTGGCCGTTCGGCGTGAGGACATGTGCCTCCCCTTCACGAAATGGCGCCTTTCCCGTGCGGGTATCAATGACACCTGTTACAATAGGAACCGTGCAGCACATCCAAACTTCATCGAGGCCAGTCCCACCCATGTAGTCGGGGTAATATGATTTCTCATCCAGGCGAAGGCGCTTTCCTGGCGAACAAAATGTCCGGCCAGCATAGCGGTGCAGAAGTTGCAACACCCCGGCGTTCTGGTTGAGACATTCGTCGAGAATCGAATCCGATCCTCCATTGATCACATCCAGTTGGGGGTATTCGTGTAGTTTTTCAGCAAGAATTGAAGTTGGGTTAGCCATGACAGTTGGAATTTGAAGATTTGGAAAGAGACAAGCAAGAGTGAATAGCCTGCTCCGGCAGCGGGAGCTTATAAAAAGCGAGCCAATATGGAGCGCGGCTTTGTAAGCCGCATTCTTACGGCCTTCCCCCATCTCAGGCTCCGAAAGAGAATCCCACTCAACCCCAGCGGCTTACAAAGCCGCGCTCCCCATTCCTCACTCAAGCCAGGAATCCTTGAGCATACGCACATCCGTGAGCAGCTCTTCGACATCATCACCGAGGAGCGTGGCGTGTCCCATTTTCCGAAGCTCTTTCGCACGGCGTTTGCCGTAAAGATGAAGCACCGCACCCTCCGTGCCGAGCAGTGAAGTCCAGTCCGGCGGCTCGGTTTCATCCGGCCAGAAATCCGCGAGCAGATTCAGCATCACACAGGGCGAGAGAAGTTTCGTAGAGCCCAAGGGCAGATCAAGCGCCACCCGAAGCTGCTGCTCGAACTGTGATGTCGCGCAGGCGTCCAGCGTGTGGTGGCCGGAGTTGTGGGGGCGGGGCGCCATTTCATTTACTAGAAGGCTGCTGTCTTCATTGACGAAAAACTCCACACCGAGGATGCCTTGGTAATCCATCGCCTCGGCTATCTGGCCGGCGATTTCCTGAGCCTTCGAAGCGGTCTTTTCCGAAATCCTCGCCGGGATAATGGAGACATCCAGCACATGCTCGCGGTGGCGGTTTTCCGCAGGGTCATAGGTTTTGATCTCCCCATCGGAGTTTCTCACCACCATCACGGAAATTTCTTTTTCAAACGGCACCCATGCCTCCAGCACGGCGCGCCCGCCGCCGAAGCGCTTCCAGACATCCGCTGGATCTTCGCCACCTTCGATTTTCAGCTGGCCCTTGCCGTCGTAGCCGAAGCTCGCGGTCTTCAGCACGCCCGCGCCACCGATCTCCGCCATCGCCTTCGCGAGGCTATCTACATCCTCCACCACGCGAAATTCCGTGCAGGGGATGTCGTTTTCCTTGAGGAAATTCTTCTCGCGCTCGCGGTTCTGGCAGATGCCAACCGCTTCCGGCGAAGGAAAGATGCCGATGCATTTCCGCACACCTTCCAGGGTCTTGAGCGGAATGTTTTCGAACTCCACCGTCGCCACCGTCGCGATGGCGCAGAACTGTTCAAGCGCCTCCGCGCTATCGAATGGCAGGTCGATCACCTCGTCCGCGCACTCCACGGCCGGAGCCTCAAGGCCTCCCGTCCAGATCACCGAGCGCACGCCCATGCGCCGTGCCGCCAGCGCCAACATGCGCCCGAGCTGACCGCCGCCGATCACGCCGACGACCTGTTGTTTATCTAATGGGAAAAATACTGAGGCTGACATGGGAAATTTCTTTAACCGCGAATGAACGCGAATGGACGCGAATGAAGATTTTCTTTAAAAGTGATTCCAACCTTTCGAACCCAATTCGATTCGCGTTTATTGGCGTTCATTCGCGGTTCTCTTAATCGAGTTCAGGAAGAACCGCTTCCTCGACTTTCTCGGTTTGCTTTTTCCGGAAGTCGGCGAGCTTTTTTGCGAGGGCTTCGTCGTTCACTGCGAGCATGGCGACGGCGAAGAGACCGGCATTCGTCGCGCCCGCCTTGCCAATGGCAAACGTCGCCGTCGGGATACCCGCAGGCATCTGCACGATGGAGAGCAGCGAGTCCATGCCTTTAAGCGTCTTCGACTCCACCGGCACACCCAGCACCGGCAGTTCGGTCATCGCAGCGACCATGCCCGGCAAATGCGCCGCGCCGCCTGCTCCAGCGATGATGCACTCCAGCCCGTTCGCCTTCGCGCCCTTTGCATAGGCCACCAGCTTGTCCGGCGTCCTGTGTGCGCTGACGACTTCTGCATGGAAAGCCACGCCAAAATCCTTCAGCACCTTCGCTGCATGTTCCATCGTCGGCCAATCCGACGTGCTACCCATTATGATCCCTACGCTCATGAAGGGTGGAGACTAGGCCTACCCGGCGCTTGCGTCAATATCAGGCTGATCCTTGTCTCAGCAGCAAAACACCTGGCTGCATATCTACGGTCACCATTGTTGGCGAAACGCGGAGACATCCCCAAAAATGAGGATATCTTAAAATCTCATCTGGTGT
>JANRFH010000001.1 GCA_030725745.1 Akkermansiaceae bacterium | reverse complement strand
ATCCGCGGCACCAAGGAACGCCTCATCCCCGTCACCATGACCGCCCTCTCCGCCGGCATCGGCCTCATCCCCCTCGTCCTCGCTGCCGATCAGCCAGGAAAAGAAATCCTCCACCCCGTCGCCGTCGTCATCGTCGGCGGACTCATCTCCTCCACCTTTCTAGACATGGCCGTCACCCCCGCCATGTTCTGGCTCTTCGGTAAAAAAGCCGCCCAACGCGCCATCGCCCTGAACTCCGAAGCCACAGTCTGAAACTTTAAACTCTAAACCTCAAAAAGACCCCCAAATCACGCACAACCCCCAAAATCAAAACCTCTGTGTTCTCCGTGTCTCTGTGGTAAAATCACACACAACCCCCAGCCACAAACCCCAGATTCGCGTAAATTAGCGTCCATTCGCGGTTAAAATCCCATTTCAAATGAATATCCACAACCCAACTCACATCAAACAAACCATGAAAACAAAAACAACCATCGCCCTCACCGCCGCCCTCCTCGCCTTCGCCCACCCGGCCTTTGCCGAAGAGGACGCACACAAAGACCACGACCACGCTGACCACAGCGAGGAAACCCACGCCGATGTCAAAACCATCGAAGGCCCCAACAAAGGCCGCATCATCACCGCCACCGAGCCGCACGTAGAGTTCTTCGTCACCGAAGACCGCAAGATCCTTCTCACCTTCCTCGACAATGACAACAAACCCGTCGTCCTAGAAGCTCCCGTCATCTCCGCCATCGGCGGCGAACGCTCCGCACCCACCCGCATGACCTTCGAGGCCAGCGGCGAGGCCGGAGCCCTCCTCTCCGATGTCGCCCTCCCCGAAGGCGAAAACATCCCCATTATCCTCCAGATCAAAACCGCCCCCGACGCCGACAACGTCACGGAACGATTCAACATCAATCTCGCCGAATGCCCCACCTGCGTCCACCTCGAATACGCCTGCAACTGCGCCCACGGCGAGAAAGGTCATGACGATCACGAAGGCCACGACCACTGATCCGAGATTGCCTCGGCAAAATGCGAGACAGTTGATTCCTGACTTCCTTCTATTTCATCAATTGGGATAACCTCCCCGGCGATGAAAGACGCGCAACTCTGGAACCGCATCAAATCCTTCCCGCTAGACGACCCATCTTCCGGCCTACGTTTCTCGGAGCGACTCGCTCGGGAGAACGGCTGGTCGGCAGCATTTACAGAATCAGTTCTGAAGGAATACCGGAAGTTCATCTACCTGTGCGCCAGCTCTGGCCACGCGGTCACTCCATCAGACGCCGTCGATCAGGCATGGCATCTCCATCTCTGCTACACACGCAGCTATTGGCAGGATCTTTGCAAAGACACCCTCGGCTTCCGCCTCCACCACGGCCCCACTAAAGGCGGATCGGCAGAGCGCTCTAAATTCGGCGATTGGTATCAGCTCACCCTCGAATCCTACCGCGAAGCCTTCGGCACAGAACCACCTCCGGAAATCTGGCCACCTTCTGAAATCCGCTTCGGGAAACAGGATTTCCGCCGCATCGACACATCTTCCCATTTTATCCTGAAGAAACGCCATGTGACGAACCTCGCCATCGCCGCAGGTCTCACCATCCCCCTCGCAAGCTGCGGTATGCACCTCGCAGCCACCGGAGATGGCACTGGAATCTTCATTCTGTTCATCTTCATCTTTGTCGTGTTTTGCATCATTGCCATCGCCAAAAAAGGTGGCGGAGGTGGCAAAGGCGGAGGTAGCGGTTGTGGCTTTTTCGGAGGCGGCTGCGGAGGAGGCGGACATGGCGGCAATAGCGGCGGGGGCGATAGTGGCTGCGGCGGTGGTGGAGGATGTGGCGGAGGTTGCGGTGGTGGGGACTAAATCCATTTTTCACCGCCAAGTTCGCCAAGCCTAGGGCTACAGGAGTCAGGAGTCAGGAATCCCAGCCACTCTCATTCCGATACCTCTTCCTTAGCGCCTTTGCGTCTTAGCGGTTCAAATACACCTCTTCCTTGGCGTTCTTGACGAACTTGGCGGTTCATCCTCTTCCCCAAAACCCCAGCCTCTGCGTTGAAACCTCTCAGAACCCCTGAAGTTTTTCCGAAACCGATCTTGCCGTTTGAGGCTGCACTCCCATAGGGTGGCGCAACCTATTCCATTGCGTGCCAGAAACTGACCCAGAACCGAAAATTATCGGCATACTCCCAGCCCGTTGGGGGTCTACACGCTTCCCCGGAAAGCCCCTTCATCTGATTGCGGGCAAACCCTTGATCCAGCACGTTTGGGAGCGCTGCAAGGCTACGAAACTTCTTTCCGAAATCCTCGTCGCTACGGATGACAGCCGCATCGCCGATGCTGTCGCAGCCTTCGGTGGCAAGGCCGTCATGACCTCACCGGATCACCCCACCGGCACCGACCGCCTAGCCGAGGCGGCAAAATCCTATCCCGAGGCCACTCACGTCCTCAATATTCAGGGCGATGAACCCCTCATCGACCCCACCCTCATCGACGAACTCGCGCAAGCACTTCTTGATGATCCGGACTTGCACATGGTGACCGCAGCGAACCCGCTCGATCCCTCCGATCCCGCCGTCGCCGATCCAAATATCGTCAAGGTGGTGCTGAAAAAGAACGGCCACGCCCTCTATTTTTCCCGCTCTCCCCTTCCCTTTTTCCGCAACCCCGTGCCCGGCCTAAACGTCCTGCGCCACAAGGGCATCTACGGCTACCGACGCGATTTCCTCGAAACTTTCGTCACTTGGGAGCCATCTCCCCTAGAGCTCGCAGAATCCCTCGAACAGCTCCGCGCCCTCGAAAACGGAGCCAACATCCGCGTCATCCCGACCGCAGATACCTCCCCAGGCGTCGATACCCCGGAGCAGGCTCAGGAGATCGAACGTATCCTCACCTCTTCTTCCACTGTCCACTGATTACTTTCCACTTTTAACTTCATGAAATACATCTTCGTCACAGGCGGCGTCGTCTCATCACTCGGAAAAGGCCTCGCCGCAGCTTCCATCGGAACCCTGCTCGAAGCGCGCGGGCTCAAAACCCTGATGCAGAAGTTCGACCCGTATCTCAATGTCGACCCCGGCACCATGTCGCCCTACCAGCACGGTGAGGTCTATGTCCTCGACGATGGCGCAGAGACCGACCTCGACCTCGGCCACTACGAGCGTTTCACCTCAGGCATCCTTTCCAAAATGAACAATCTCACCTCAGGGCAGGTGTTCGATTCCGTCATCAAGAGGGAACGTCGTGGCGACTATCTCGGCAAAACCGTGCAGTTCATCCCCCACGTCACCGACGAGATCAAGGAACGGATGCACAAGGTCACGGAAGACAATCCCGAGGTCGATGTCCTCATCACCGAAATCGGCGGCACCGTCGGCGACATGGAAGGCCTCCTTTTTATCGAAGCCCTACGCCAGTTCGCCCTAGAAGTCGGCAAGGAAAACGTCTGTTTCATCCACGTCACCCTGCTCCCTTACATCAAGGCCGCCGGCGAAGCGAAGACCAAGCCCACCCAGCAATCCGTCGCGAAACTCCGCGAACTCGGCATCCAGCCGGACATCATCATTTGCCGCACAGAAACCGAACTCGATGAGGACAACCGTCGCAAGATCGCGATGTTCTGCAACGTCGAGAAAAAGAACGTCGTGGCCTTCCGCGATGTCGATCACACGATCTACGAGTGCCCGCTCGACCTCCGCCGCGACAAGATCGACCGCCTCGTCGTCGACAAGATCGGCCTCGGCCACACCCCCGCGCCGAACCTTGAGGAATGGGAAAACTTCGTCCAACGCGTCATCCACCCGAAGCACAAGGTCACCATCGCCGTCGCCGGGAAATACATCGAGCTCCAGGACGCCTACAAATCCATCTACGAATCCCTCATCCACGCAGGTGCCCATCACGACACCCGCGTCCAGATCGTCCGCATCGAGGCGGAGGCCATCGAGGATCACGGCGCGGAAGCCGTCATCGGTCACGTCGATGGCATCCTCGTCCCCGGTGGCTTCGGCGACCGCGGCACCGAGGGCAAGATCAGCGCCGCAAAGTATGCCCGTGAAAACAACATCCCTTATTTCGGCATCTGCCTAGGCATGCAGATCGCCACCATCGAATACGCACGGAACATGTGTGGGCTCGAGGGCGCGAACTCCACGGAATTCGACAAGGAGACCCCGCACCCCGTCATCTGTCTCCAGGAAGAGCAAAAAGGAATCGACACCCTCGGTGCCACCATGCGATTGGGCGCTTCGGAATCCATCCTCTTCGCCGGCACCAAAGCATCCGACCTCTACGGAGGAAAAGAGCGCATCGTCGAGCGCCACCGCCACCGCTACGAAGTGAATTCCGACTACCAGGACAGGCTTCAGGAGGGCGGATTGGTCATATCATCCGTTTCCGCAGAAGCAGGCCTCGTGGAAATCGTCGAACTCGCCGAACATCCGTTCTACGTCGGCGCCCAGTTCCACCCGGAGTTCCTTTCCAAGCCGAACCACCCGCATCCCCTCTTCTCAGGCTTCATCGATGCCGCACTCAAGAAAGCAGCTGCGGAATTGGACTAAAAGCCCAAGGAGCGTCGCTCTGCAGAGCACCTGAACGGGAAATATTTCAACGGCTAAGGCAGATTAGTTTGCCAACCTTGTAATATTTACTCGTTTCGTATCAATAAACCTAGGCTTGGCTTTCTTGACAAACTTGGCGGCAAACTCCTCTCATCTCAATATGTGGACTGGGTTTTTGCTATGTGATTGAACCACGAAGCAACAAAGGCACTGAGCTTGAGAAGGTGCATTGGATTGATTTAAGAATCCAATGCGTCTTTGCCGTTCGAATTACTTCTCCCGATAGCGGATGAATGATAAAAATGAGGCAATCATAATAATTTGATTAGTTTCTGTTTGAACTGGCGCCCAAAAAAACCCAACAATTCCTCGGTTTAATTTGATCCATCATTCTCCCCCCCAATCCCCCGTAAGAATTTATGTGTCCCTCCCCGGAAAATTCCGCCCCAGCACAGGGTGGCCCACCACCTAGTGCTGCTTCAGCCGGACAAGGAGCCCCGCCTCCAGGAGCCGGTTCACCTCCGGGTGGTGGATCCGATAGTGCAGGAGACTTTAAGTTTTCCGTATTGCGAAAATTCGGAGGCACCTATCTCAAAGGACATGTGGGCATGATCATCGCCTATGTGATCGGCCACCTTCTTGTTCAGACGATTTTGCCACAACAGGCGGCGGTCTTCATGGGCAAGCTGACCAACCACTTCGCATCCGGAGGCAGTGCGGCAAACGCCCCCACCGTCGGCGGTTTCAACCTCCTCACCACCTACGGCTTCTGGATCAGCTTCACCGTCGCCCTCCTGATCGGAAAATTCGGATTTCAGCTCCTCATCGCCAAGCTCGACGGCGCGATCACCAACGGCGTGAAAGCCGATCTTTTCTCCAAGCTCCTCCGTCAGCCACCCGGTTTCTTCCACAAGAATGACTCCGACCGGCTGACCATGATCGTTAACCAATACGCCAACCAGATGGCCGGAGCATTGCGCCGCCTTCTCATCGAGCCGGTGCTTCAGATCGTTGCCATCGCGGTCATCGGCTTCACGATCTACCAAGCATTGCTCAGTCTCACCGCCGGGCCAGCAGTCTTCACCATTCTCGGATTCAACGGTGTCTGGGTCATGTTCGGCATCACCGTAATTTTCGCCCTCACCTCCCCGTGGATCGTCAACAAGATGGGCAAATTCCTCCAAGCGGACACCACCGCCGTCCAGGAGCAACACCTCAGCCTCGCCACCCTCGTCGGCGGAGCATTGAAAGCTCCTGAGGAAATCCAAGCGATGCGCGCCGAACCAGTCTTCCAGAGCAAACTCGTCAAACTTACGCTCCACAAGGATCACCTCAGCAACTTCCAGCGCCAAAAGATGCTCCCCCTCTCCGTTGATCTTTTTCAGTAACTTATGCGCAAGAGCAGAATCGCCCAAATATTCGCTACGTTCCGTTTGCCAGCTTTCGGTGGTGACTTCTGGCTTTCTGATGTATCTGACAAAGCTAAGGGGGAAATTTACGTAGTTAGAAAAGCATCCCAGCCCACCGCGAACAAGCACCAAGCTTCCTAGAATTAGGGCTACCTCATTTTGAAGAAGGAACCGCGAATGGACGCAAATCGATTGCAATTGAATCCTTCGAATGGTCCGCTTTACGCCGGTATCCCGACTATCGTCACCTACAATGGGTCAAACTTTGCGAATTTGGTGCCTTTGAAGTACAAATATCCACTCTTATTCGCGTCTATTCGCGTCCATTCGCGGTTGATAATCCAAAACGAGGGAGCCCTGTTCCTAGAATGGCAGAACCGACACCAAACCAAACTCTTGCCCCGTCCCCTCCTCTCCGCTATCCCCTTGCCCCCGCCCATGAACGAGCAAATCGCCTCCATCCAGTCCCAAGCCCTAGAACTCATCGCCACCGCCACCGATGAGCGCAGCCTCGACGACGCGCGTGTCGCCTCCATCGGGAAAAAAGGCACCCTCTCACTCGCCGGTGCACTCATCAAAGACATCCCAAACGAGGAAAAAGCAGCCTTCGGCCAGTCGCTCAACGCCGCCCGCACGGCCATTACCTCAGCCATCGATGAAAAACAGGCAGCCCTCCAGGAAGTCGCCGACAAAGCAGCACTCTCCGGCATCGACCTCACCCTGCCCGCCCGCGCCCTCCCCACCGGCGGCCTCCATCCCCTCACCCTCATACGCGACGAAGCCATCCAGATCCTTCGCCGCATGGGCTTCGCGCTCGCAGAAGGCCCCGAAATCGAAGATGAATACCACTGCTTCGACGCCCTCAATACCCCCGCCGACCATCCGGCGCGCAACGAGAAAGACACGTTCTATTTCAACTCCGGAAAACTCCTCCGCACCCACACCTCCAGCGTGCAGATCCGCACCATGGAAACCGCTGCTCCGCCGATCCGCATCATCGCCCCCGGCTCCGCCTATCGCCGCGACGAGATCGACGCCACCCACCTCTCCGTCTTCAACCAGCTCGAAGGCCTGTTCGTCGATACAGACGTCACCCTCCCCGACCTCAAAGGCACGCTCGAATATTTCTTCCACGAAATGTTCGGCACCTCCACAGAAGTCCGCTTCCGCCCCCACTTCTTCCCATTCACCGAGCCATCCTTCGAGATCGACGTGAAACTCCAGATCAAAGGCCAGCCCCCCCGCTGGATCGAAGTCGCAGGCTGCGGCATGGTCGATCCCGCCGTCTTCGAATCCATCAACGCCACCCGCAAAGACAACGCCCTCGATCCCACCAAAATCACCGGCTTCGCCTTCGGCATGGGTCTCGACCGCCTCGCCATGATCCGCTGGGGCATCCGCGACATCCGCCTTCTCATCGAAAACGACACCCGCTTCCTCTCCCAGTTCGCTTGAAGAATTTTGAACCGCCAAGTTCGCCAAGTAAGATAAGTTTCCTGACTGATGAAATCGATTGATGAAATTGCCTCCATGGTAGTTGACTGCGCTTTCAAGGTTCATCAGGAGCTTGGGCCAGGGCTTCTGGAGAGTGCTTATGAGGCCTGCCTTGCACATGAACTCACGAAGCGGGGACTCGTTGTTGAAAAACAGAAAACTCAGCCTGTTTTCTACGACGGAATCAACATCGACGTCGGATACAGAATGGATCTCTTGGTCAACGACTCCATCGTCATCGAACTAAAAGCAGTCGATCAGATCATCCCCATCCACCAAGCACAGTTGATGACTTACCTCAAACTTTCCAATAAGCCCCTAGGCTTCCTCATCAATTTCAACACCACCTATTTCAAATCAAGCATCAAGCGCATCGCCAACAACTACCAAGAATCCTAACTTTTCTTACTTGGCGAACTTGGCGGTTCAAAATTTTCCAACTCCATGAATATTTCACTAAACTGGCTCTCCACTCACCTCGATCTCTCCGGGAAATCCATCGATGAAATCTCCGACCTATTCACCTTCGCCGGTGTGGAAGTCGAAGGCATCGTCACTAAAGGCATTGCCTCGGAAAAAATCGTCGTCGGTCAAATCATGGAAGCCGTCCAGCATCCAGATGCCGACAAACTCAAGGTCACCCAAGTCGATGCCGGTGAAGGCCAGCTCCGCCAGATCGTCTGTGGTGCGAAAAATTACAAAGTCGGTGACAAAGTTCCCTGCTGCCTTCCCGGCGCGGATCTCGGTGGCTTCGTCATCGGTGAAACCAAGATGCGCGGAGTGGAGTCCAAAGGCATGCTCGCCGCCGCAGAGGAAATCGGACTCCCGAAAGGCGAGGACGGACTATTGATCCTTCCGGAAGACTCACCGGTCGGCGTTCCCGTAAAAACCCTCTTCGACTCAGACACCCTCCTCGAACTGGAAGTCACGCCGAACCGCCCGGATCTTCTTTCCCATGCCGGCATGGGTCGCGAGCTCGCCACCCTACTCAAGACGCCACTGCTTACCGAAAAATCCCCGGAAACAGCGACAGCCGCCGCATCTGCGGACTTCATCAAACTCGAGTCCGCCGAAGCTTGCCCTTTCTACACAGCCACTCGCATTGATAACGTCACTGTTACCGAATCCCCCGATTGGCTGAAGGAACGCCTGACTTCCATCGGCCTGCGTCCCATCAACAATGTTGTCGATATCACCAACTACGTCCTCCACGAAACCGGACAACCACTCCACGCATTCGACGCATCAAAAGTCAGCGGTGCCCTCGTCATCCGCCATGCGACCGACGGCGAAAAATTCATCGCCCTCGATGAAAGCGAACACACCCTCACCCCAGAAGACCTCCTCATCTCCGACAAATCAGGAGCCGCCCTCGCCCTTGCAGGTGTCATGGGTGGACTCGATAGCGGCGTCACGGAATCCACCACCTCCATCCTCCTGGAGTCCGCCTACTTCTCCCCTTCGGGCATCCGCCGCACCTCGCGCCGCACCTTCCTGTCCTCTGACTCGTCCTACCGCTTCGAGCGCGGAGCCGATCCACAGGCAGTGCTCCCCGCCGCTGCCCTCGCCATCAAACTAATGGAAAGCCGTCTTCCAGACGGCTCCATTCAAACCGCAGGCAAACTTCCCGAACCCCCATCCCCGGTTACTCTCGATCTCGATCGCCTCCACCACCTTTTAGGAGACTCCATCTCCACAGAAGCCGCCGAGGAAATTCTCACCCGCCTCGGTCTCAACAAGCTTGCCGAAGGAAAATGGGCTATCCCCTCCTTCCGCCAGGATCTCACCCGCCACATCGACCTAGCGGAGGAAATCACCCGTGTCCATGGTCTCGATAACGTCCCCTCGCGCCTCCGTGCCACCTTAGTCCCGACCAGCGACACGGATGCCGCCTACGATGCAGACATGATCCTGCGCCGCCGCCTCGCCGCACTCGGCCTATACGAGTGCCAGACCATCAAGCTAATCGCAGAAAACCAGATGACGGACATCCTTCCGCTACGCCCTCTCCAGGATGGCGATATCATCCGCGTAAAATCCCCGCTCAGCGAGGATCACGCGATCATGCGCCCCTCCATCGTCCCCGGCCTCGTCGCCTCCGCAGAACGCAATGCCCGCCAACAGGCGAAATCCCTGCGCCTCTTCGAGATGGGCAGGGTTTTCAGAAATGCTGGCGGCGGCAAAGCCAAGGATCAGGAAAGCGATAACCTCGCGATTCTCGTCTCAGGAAATGTCACACCTTCATCATGGGCAGCCAAAGACCGCCCAGCGGATCTCTACGATGCGAAAGCCATCCTCTCCGCCCTACTTCCCGGACACGCCATTTCCCTGAAACCCAAGGATAGAGAAAACGTCTCCCTCGCCGCCGATATCAAAGCCGGTGACCAGACCATCGGTGCCTTCGCCCGCCTATCACTAAAACGTGAGCGCGACCTCGATTTCACCCACCCGGTGTTCATCGCAGAACTCGATCTCGGAAAACTCCGCAAACTCATCTTGGGGAAATTCCAAGTCGAACCCCTCCCCCAGTTCCCCGGCTCGACACGCGATGCCGCCATGGAACTCGGTATAGATACACCCAACGCAGACATCGAAGCCGCCCTCGGAAAAGCCAACGAAGCCCTGCTCGTTTCCTACGAATGCTTCGACCTCTTCACCGATCCTTCCGGGGAAAAAATTCCCGCAGACCGCAAGTCTATCGCCTACCGCTTCAACTACCGCGATTCATCACGCACCCTGAAGCAGCAAGACGTCGATGCAGCACACAAGAAGGTCTTGGAGGCTTTAGGAAAAGTCTCAGGTCTCACATTCCGCTAGGCTCACGTGATTCTACCTAGTGATCTCCCGTGACTTGCCCTTCTTATCAACGAGGGCGGCGACTCCGCCGGTCTTGCTCGCAAGGTTATGCATAGCCGCCTCGGCGGCAGGCTCGATTAAGGAAATCGTGTTGATGACGATCCCTTTCCTCTTTGCTTCTTTGGCAATGTCGTCCGTGAGCTTCATGACATCGCCGCCTGTGAGTCCGTCGGTCATGAAGAAAATGAGTTGAGGAGCCGGATCCATCCTCATGGCAGTTTCCAATGGCGGCCCCCAATTCGTGCCGAGGTTCAATGGCGTATCCTTGATGTCCTTCACGGACTTCTTGATGTTGCTCTCGCTCATCGGCAGCCAGCCCGGGGAGGTTTTTGCCATATCCTTCGCACCGTTGTTCTCACCGCCCTTCCAATCATAGGTTTTGCCGTCCTGCCCCTTGATGGTCGCTGCCCACTTATCTTTGATCATCAGCTCGTCACCTGCGATCCAATGCGGCCCAGCAAAGAAAATTAGCTGATACAGAGTCCCGGGGCTGATTCCTTTCACAGACTTCTCGAGTTCTTCACGCATCAGCGGATCACGCCCCAATGCTTTCATTGAGAGCGAATAGTCGATCACATAGACAACGCGAGACGCCCTCACCTGCGGGCCGAAAAATGCAACGCTGCCACCGGGGCCGAAGTCGGTGCCATCACCGAAGTCCGATCCGAAACCATCGCCGTCGCCAAACTCCAAAGTTTCAACGGGCTGTATGGCATCTACAGTGGGAATAGATATCGGTGAGCTCGTCGTCGCGACAATGGTCTTCACCGGGTAAGAGGACGGCGCGGTGGGCTTACGAACGACAGCTGTCTTGACTTTATTTACCGTAGGCTCGTTCTCATCTGCCTTGATCGGTACATAGGTCACTAGCGCCTCCTCCTTTATTGAGAAATTTGGAAGGATGAAATAGCCAAGCACCAGCGCGACCAAGACGATCGACATAATGGCGATGAGAAACGATGAAACCGTGGAGACTCTCCTTTGTTTTGCTAGATGCTGCCGGGCTTCTTCACTGATTTGGGCGTGGATACTCATTTGGTTTTTGGGTTTGGTAGATGAGAGATGCTTGCGTTAATGCACTGGTCTCCTGATGGGTGTAACGCGCTCCACAATGGATTCATTAGGGAAAATTCATCCCGTGAACCCATGGAAATCCATCGACAGCGGTATCAGATACCGCGATCCACGTCGCCCCGTGTAGCGGCAGAAAATCAGCACAAAAAAGAGGCCATGGGGAAATCCCAGACCTCAGATTATATTAAGAGCCGTGCTCTACTCGAAAGCTACTTCTTGATCTCCTTGGATTTTCCTCTCTCGTCTACGAGGGTGGCGACTCCGCCGGTCTTGCTTGCGAGATTAAACATCGCTTCCGCAGCGGCAGGTTCGATCAGGGAAATCGTATTGATGATGATTCCTTTTTTCTTTGCCTCTTTGGCAATATCTTCAACGTCTCCTACGCTACCTCCAATGCCATCCGTCATAAAGAATATGAGTTGGGGAGTAGGTTTCATCCTCATCGCCATCTCAAGCGGGTCAGACCACTTTGTGCCGAGTGCAAGCGGCGTATCCTTGATGTCCTTGACGGATTTCGAGATGTTGCTTTCGCTCATAGGCAACCAATCTGGAACAAATTTCCCCATATCCGATCTACCATTGCCTTTACCGCCCTTCCAATCGTAGGTCTTGCCATTCTGCCCCTCGATGGTATTTGCAAAATCATTGACTAACTTCAGTTTATCACCCGCCACCCACCATGGCCCTGCGAAGAAAATCAGCTGATATTGCGTACCGGGGCTGATGCCTTTGATCGATTTTGTGAGTTCTTCACGCATCAGTTCATTACGACCCAAGCGGGTCATCGAACGGGAATAGTCGATCACATAGACAATCCGCGAGGCACTGACCTTCTGATTGAAGAAAGAGGCTCCACCGCCGGAACCAAAGTCGGTTCCATCGCCCCAACCCGTTCCGAAATCATCACCATCGCCAAATTCGAGTGCTTCTACAGTTTCCACAGCATCCACGGTGGGAATCGAAGTGGGCGAGGTTGTCGTCGCCACGATGGTCTTAACAGGAGAGGAGGAAGGAGCGGTAGGCTTGCGCTGGACGTTCGTCTTAACCTTTTCGGCCACAGGCTCATTCTCATCCACCATGTTCGACTTGTAGGTCACAATCTGAACGTCGTCCTTCCCGAGATTTGGAAGGAGGAAAAAGCCCAAGACCAAAGCGATCAAGATGATGGTCATGATGGCGATCAGGAAGGACGAAATCGTTGAGACTCTCTTCTGTTTAGCCAAGCGCTGCTGCGCTTCTTCAGTGATTTGGGCATGGATACTCATATGGTCTTTTGGGGAGTTAGATTCAGGGAGAGGAGGTAAGGCAATTTTATTACTGTTGGCTGTTACCCTTTAGAGTGTAACGAATTTCCGATCACCTTTCTTAGAGAAAATTAGCCTCAGAATATAAGGTGTAAAACCATTTCTTTCCAAGGAAGTCCGTCCCTTGGAATACGTGGGGGAGCAATTCCGCCACAAAAAGCCCAGATTCTGGGTGAATTCAGCACCTTGGCCGGGCAGGACTAGAACTTCCCTTTAATTTCCTCAAGCCCCACGCCAAGGAGTTTCTTGGCGATAGGGTCCAGAGATTCCTCGGATCCTTGAATGTGATAGGTGCGCTGCACGTGGCGCATGGTGCCTCCGGGTTTAAGAGCAGCGGCAGGAGAAGACGTCTCAAGCTCGTAGAATGGCCCCAAAGGCGCCACTCCAGGCTCTGGTGAGCCATCATTGTAGGAATTGATCACATCCCCTGCATACGGCTTCTCCTGGAGTTCCCATGCGGAGTTCACAAAGCCCTCGGGAGCCTCTTGGACGTTGTAGGTGACGATATTGAGCACCTTACCCGCAGCATCGTAGCTGCCAGCAATACCTTTCGACCGCTGGGGAGTGATGCCGATCTTTCCGCGGCGGGTTCCATCGCCTCTGAAGAACAGAACGTCATCTTCAACTTTCAAGTAATCCTCCGGCACCTTACCGAAGTAATCGTCTTTGACCTTGGCTCCAAGCTCTGCTTCATCCCCTTCTACGAAAGGAATGACCACAGTCGTGGTCGGCGATGGATTATACATGCCGAGCATCCAGATGGATAGTAAGCCCGTCTCCGGCTTCCACGCATCCTCACCTTTGTTGGTGATCACATTGTCCGTCTCGTAGCCGACCATCGTAAGTCCTTCGCTCAGCTCTCCGCCGATCAAATCTACTGCATTATCTGCTCCTAGAATTTTCACCGTTCGCTCAATACCCACCTTGAACTTCGTGCCGCTGTAATTGACCAGTTCAGTCTCGTGGCTGAATTTCGCGGATTCTTCCGATTTTTCCACGACAGCAAAGGCGTCGGTATCGATGGCAGGAGGAGTCGTCCAATCGGAGAATTCAAACTTGGTTCCTGGCTTAAAGAACAATGCGAACTGCCCGCCTTCGGGCCCCAGCCAGAAACGTTCTTCACCACCAAAAATGTAGATATGCTCTTCAAGTTTTCCTGCCTTCTCCTCATCTGAAAGGAAGCCTTTTTCGATGACAGGACGGTTGATCCAGCCAAATCCGGCTCCATCTTCCTTATCCACGGCACTAGTCATGACCCTGCCCTGATATGCCGGGGCAAGGGCGACTGCCGCTCCGTCCTTTTCCAACAGGACAATCTCGGTGTGCTCCGACATGAATGCCAAATCGTCAGCAAAAGATCCGGCGAACACCGGACTGGAAAGAGCTACGGCGGATGCGAGGGCGGAAAAGTAGCGGATGGGCAGACTGCCCAGGTTTTTATGATTCATGGGTTTTCGTAAGTTGAAAGATAACGAAAAACTAACGTCACGCTCGCCTTGTGTCCAACAAACAGGTTGGAAAGTTACAACGCTGCCTATTTCTTGAGCCGCGAAATCACCTCGTCATACTTTCGGCTGAAGCCGAAAATATTGGAATCTTCCGGGGACGACTTAATCGGCTCCGCTCCTTCAAGCCCGCCTGAAACAAGCAGTGATCCAGAAGCGGGAATCGAAGCGGTGTAGAAGCCTTCAGCGTCGGCTTTCAGTGCCACATCCGTCTTTGTCCCATCGGCTACCAGCAGCACGAAGGCAGGATTTTCCATCTCCATTTTGAAGCTCACTTCGCGATCACGATTCGGGGAATGAATCACGGCTCCCCGTAGCGTCCCACCAGATCTTTCGGCGCTGACCTCCACACCACCTTGGCAAAGTAGAGAGCGGAAATGCACATCCTTCCAAGATGGAGGAACAGCTGGCATGATACGGATACGCCCGTCCCAGCTCTGCAACAACATGTCATGTATCGCGGTGGCGGCGGAAAAGGGACTCTCGATCACTGGGTTCCCCTCGGCATACATCGTCGTGCAGGAAACATTCTGGAAGGGCAGGATGTTCAGATACTCCAGAGCCGTCTTGCCATCTCCGAGCGCCGAATACATGGAGGCGGCACCGGTGCAGGTATAGCCTGTGACGGATCTTGCTTGGTCTTTCTTGTTATCCACATTCTGAGTGACTGCCAGCCAGTGATCCACCGAACGCTTAAGAAGATCCCTGTCCTTGTCCGGCGTCAGGTCGAACAGCGGATAGAATGCAAGCAGGTGCGAGTAATGCCTGTGCGCCTTGTCGAAGGGAATGTCCTTTCCGATACGGAGACCTGTTTCATCCGTCTGAAAATCAACGACATTTTCCAAAAGATGCTTCCAGTCCTTTGCTTTTGGATCATTGAGGCCGTGCTCTTCATTGATCTCTAGAAGCGTCCTACAAGACCATCGAATCAGGGCGATGGTGTAATTGATATCCACCCCGCGCCCACCGGGATATTCCGGTGACCAGCTATTCTTGATGTGGATCTTGCCGTCTCCCAGATCGAGGGGATTGACTTCGAGATACCGCAAATACGTGTTCACCGCGCGCTTCAAAAGAGGAAACAGGCCGTCGCGCATCTTTTCACCATCATCGGCGAAACGGCACTGCAGCCAGTAGTTATGCAGCATCCAGACCATGTGATCAGGCACGCTTTTTCCGACAGGTGCGATCATATCCGCCGGGAAAATGGTATCGGCATTCAGGCAGTCTTCCTGCCAGTCTTCGGGAACATTTTTGATGAGGTTTCCGGCGTATTGGTCGGTCTTGTTCACCAGAGACTCGCCCACCTTCAGGCGGTTCGCCGTCAGGTGAGTCCAGTAGGTCAGCTGCACATTGAGATCCGTCCAAATCATCGGCCAGAAACCCGGCTGATACCACGGCCCCATCACATCGAGCATCATGCCGTTCGAACGTGTTGCCGAGGCGAACTTGTACATCTGGATCCAATAGAACTGCTCCCAGAAACCATCCGACAAGGAGACAAAGCTCTGCGGGTAATAAGCGTTCCACCATGATTCGTGGGCAGGGACGTATTTACCTTCAGCCGCATCCTTGAGCGTTCGTGCCAGGTCGGATTTTACCTTCGGCAAGGAAACACCGAGTTCCTGAGAGAACGCGATAGTTCCGAATAACGTGTGCGAGCGATCATTAGAAACGACCTTCCATCCGGTGATCTGTTCGCCGGAATCAGCATAGAGAATCTGCCTAGAGAAATCATAGCCATCCTCAGCAAAGACCTCCGCTTCAGGCGCCTTCGGATACGGCATCTTGGTGAAGTTCTTCTGCAGATCACTTGGCTCTTCGCCTTTCGCCTTCGCCCGCTCAACCCCCTGCTCGCAAACCCTGCGCGGGTGCGAGTAGCTTTCCTGCGGCTGCCACTCGAAGGAAACTTTTTCCCCTTCCTGCTCCGTCACATTCCACATGAAAGAATCAAAGTCCGCATGCACCAGCCCCTCCATCGTGTAGGAGCCTGCAGTGGTTTTTACCGTGCCGACGAGCTTCCCATTCCAGAGGTCTAGACGCCAGTCGACGCCAGTCACATCACCTTCGGAGCGAATCTTGAAAAACCCGATGGGCAGTCTCCCACGGTAGATCCAGGTATGGTTGCTCCCATTGATAGGAGGACGATTGTCGTAGTAGTCTCCCCTACCCAGGTGTAGGGACAGGACGTTTTTATCGTTCGTAGACTCCGGATTACTCCCGTTCTTACCCTCTTGGAAAACCAACAACCCGAGCATCCCGTTGCCGAGATACGGGGCTTCGAGCCAATGGGTCGGAACCTTGTCCCAGACCATGTCCTGCCTGGCGATGAAGGCAGGCCAGTCGATGGGTTTGGAAGTTTCCGCGATGGAAAACTGATGAAGCCCGAGGAACAGGCAAAAAACTGCAGAAGTGATTTTGTGAGCCATAAGAAGATGCATGCACATCTTTACGGTTTTCACAAATCCAGTCTATCCCCTAAAATAGTTGAAAGAATGGAGTGGAACGACATAGACAAGCGCTATTCGCGCCGTGCCTGTCAGGGAGCCGCCGGGTGGCGAGATCAATTCAGGTTCCGGTTACGCCCTTGCGCAGGATGATATTCCCATATTTCGCCGTTTCTCCAGTCATGACGACCGCGAAGGCAGACTTGGCACGCTCATAGAAGGCGTAGCGTTCGACACGCTCAACCGGAGCGATATCCGGCCAAGTTTTCCGAATCGGGACAAGGTAACGTTCTTCCACCGCAGGATCTAACTTATCGCCAATAACCGCCGCCATCATTGCCAGCGGTTGCGCGACATATTGATCAGGGGTGAAAAGCGGCATGATGCCCTCGAGCAGATCCGCGATGTTGTGACCGTCCGCACGGATGACTCGACGATTGAGAGTCTCACCGGGAAAATGTGCATCAGCGAGGATGATCTCATCGCCGTGCCCCATGCGCCAAAGGACAGTAAGCAGCTCGGGAGCTACGATAGGTGAAAGGCCGCGTAACATAGAGGTTTAGAGTCCGAGTTGTGTGGTGGCTTTGGCGGCGGTCTCGCGGTAGTAATCCGCGTTTTCCGGCTTCTTGATGTCCACGTCCCAGATCGGGATCATGGCCTTCATGCGTGCCTTGCCTTCTTCCGTTTCGAGAAGCTGCGGGAAGCATTTTTTCACGACATCGAGCACGATGTGCACAGAGACCGAAGCACCAGGCGATGCACCGAGCAGAGCGGAGATCGAGCGGTCGGCATTGGTGAGCACCTCGGTGCCGTAATGAACGATACCCGCCTCGCCGTCGGTTTTCTTGATCGCCTGCACGCGGATGCCTGCATCGATGAGTTTCCAATCTTTCGCATCCGCATCTGGATAAAAAACCTGCATCGTCTTGATGCGGCTGGCCATGCTCTGAGTGCCTTCCTTGAGGAGGTATTTCACGAGATCTAGGTTTGTTAGGCCGATCTTTACCAGCGTGGCAAGGTTGTCTGGTTTCACAGAAAGTGGCAGGTCTAGAAGGCTACCTTTTTTGTGGAGGAACTTCGTAGTCCATGCAGCGAAGGGGCCGAAGAGCAATGTCTTCTTGCCATCGAGGATGCGTGTATCGAGATGGGGAACCGCCATTGTTGGAGCAGCTTCCGCGGGCTGGCCGTAGACCTTCGCCTGATGCTTCTCAACGATCTCCGGAGTGTCGCAAATTAGCCACTGACCACCGATCGGGAATCCGCCGAGACCCTTAGCCTCAGGGATACCACTTTTCTGAAGGAGTGTGAGGCTTCCGCCACCTGCACCGACGAAGATGAACTTCGTGGAGTTTGTACGGGTTTGGCCGGTCGAGGCATCCTTGATTTTTAAATCCCAACCAGTTGCGGTCTTGGTGATATCCGTGACCCGATGTCCAGAAGCGATTCCGCAACCGTCCTGCGAGGAGAGCCATTCGAGGAACTTGCGGGAAATGTTCCCGAAGTTCACATCGGTGCCTGCATCCATCTTGGTGGCGGCGATGGGGACTTCTCCCCTTCCCTCGGTCAAAAGTGGCGCCCAAGAACCGATGATGTCGCGATCCGTGCTGTATTCCATGTCCGCGAAGAAATGGTGTGCAGCCATTCCATCGTAGCGAGCTTTGAGGAAATCCACCCAGTCGGCACCGTGCACGAAGCTGAGGTGCGCAACCGGATTGATGAACTCCTTGGGGTTACTGACCATGCCGTCGGCGATGGAGCTACCCCAGAATTGCCTGGAATACTCGAACTGTTCGAAAATGCCGATCACCCGCGAGACATCGACGCTGCCGTCTTTTTCGCGTTCCGGGGTGTAGCTGAGTTCGCAGATTCCGGCATGACCGGTGCCTGCGTTGTTCCAGCCGTTCGAGCTTTCCTCGGCGAGATCGTCCGTGACCTCATAGACTTGAATGCTGAGCTCCGGTGAGAGCTTTTTCAGCATCGCGCCGAGGTTGGCTGACATCACTCCGCTGCCGATCAGGACGACATCGGGATTCTCGATATGTTCGTTGTATTTCATCAAAGGTAATTTCGTATTAGCGACCGTATAGTGGGCCGAAGTTAGCACATGCGCGGAAATCCGCACCTTCTGCATCCGCAGTGCCGAATGCATTCCAGACGGATGGGCGGAAGACTTTTTCCTCGGGCACATTGTGCATGTAAACCGGGATGCGGAGCATGGATGCGAGTGCGATAAGATCCGCCCCGATGTGGCCGTAGCTCATCGCGCAGTGGTTCGCTCCCCATGCGTTCATGACGGAGTAAACATCGCGGAACACGCCTTTGCCGCCGGTTGCGGGGACGAACCATGTGGTCGGCCAAGTGGCGTTGGTGCGTTCGTCGAGTGTATTGTGCACATCTTCAGGAAGCTCGATGGTCATGCCCTCGGCGATCTGTAGTGCTGGGCCGAGGCCTTTGATGAGGTTGATCCGGCACATGGTCGCAGGCATTCCGCCTTTGGTCTTGTAGCGAGTGGACATGCCGCCACCGGGGAAATACTCGGTGATGGATGGGTGCCAAGTGGTCGCCTTGAGGCAGGCATCGACTTCCGAATCACTGATTTCCCAGAAGGGTTTCATCGCTGGCTTGCCATCGACGGTTTGCTGGCCGGTGCCATCAAGGGCGGCCGGGCCGGAGTTGATGAGGTGGAGGAAACCGCCTGCTGCATCACCGGTGAGCTGGTGGCCGGTCACGCGTTTCACTGCATCGGGACTCCAGTAGGTCCGCACGTCGGCGAAGATCTGCGCGGTGTTGGTAAGGAGGTTGCCGAAGAGCATCGATGCGGCGTTGAGCGCGTCGTTCTCGGTGGCGACCATGTAAGGGGCGCGCTTGCCATTCCAGTCGAAGGAAGTGGTGAGGATTGCCTCCATGAAGTCTCCGTTCGGGAAGTGGTCGGTCCATTGACGCTGGCCTTGGAAACCGGAAGCGATCGCGTGGTGGCCTTGTGCCTCCTCGCCGTAGCCTGCCTCAGCAAGCTTGGGGTTGCCGATCATGAGGTCGCGGGCGATGAGGGCCATCTTCACGTTGGTCTCCCACTCTTTATCGAGCACGGCACGATCACGCTTGGTGTCATCCGAGTTGTAGTCCTTTCCTTCCGGGCAGTTGGCCTTCACCCATGCGAGGGCTTTGTCATACTCCGCGTGGTCATAGATGCCCTTATCGATGCGGCGGACAAACTCTGTCATGTCCACGGACTCGACGCGCATGCCGAGGAAGGTCTCGAAGAACGATGGATCAACCACCGAACCAGCGATACCCATGGAAGTGCCACCCATCGCGAGATAGGCTTTGCCACGCATGGTCGCGACGGCGATACCGGCGCGGCAGAAGGTGAGAAGTTTTTCGCGAACATCTTCTGGGATTTCTTTGGTGCCACCGTCTTGGACGTCGTGACCGTAGATGCCGAAGGCTGGAATACCTTTCTGGGCATGGCCTGCGAGAACCGCTGCGAGGTAAACTGCGCCGGGACGCTCGGTTCCGTTGAAACCCCAGACCGCTTTCGGGATAGTCGGATCCATGTCCATGGTCTCGGAGCCGTAGCACCAGCAGGAAGTGACGGTGAGCGAGACGCCAACGCCTTCGCGGCGGAATTTCTCAGCACAGGCGGCGGCCTCTGCGACACCGCCGATGCAGGTGTCTGCGATCACACACTCTACTGCATCTCCAGTAGAATGGCGGAGGGTTTCAGAGATGAGCTTCGCCACTGACTCTGCGAGAGCCATGGTCGAGTCTTCAAGGGACTCGCGGACACCGCCGAGGCGGCCATCGATGGTCGGACGTATGCCGATTTTAGTGAGGTTCTTCATGTGAATTTCTATTGGGTTATTTTGAGATTTTCGAAACGCTCGATGGCTTCCTGCCACTTTGCCTGTTCCAGGGGTTCGTATTTTTCAATGGGGAAAGATGCTTTCACGACGTCGCGAAGAGCACCGAGTGAATCCAGATCGCCTAAGGCGATAGCCTGGATGAGGATATTGCCGATGGCAGTAGCCTCTACTGGGCCAGCAATAACGGTGCGTCCGGTGGCATTCGCCGCAAGCTGATTGAGAAGCTTGCCTTGGCTACCGCCTCCGACGATGTGTAGTCGGTTGATCGTCCTGCCAGTGAGCTTTTCGATCTCGCCGAGCGTGCCGTGATAGAGTAGCGCGAGGCTTTCCAGCACACATCGTGCGATCTGACCCGGGGTTTCCGGCGCGACCTGGCCGGACTCTCGGCAATAGGATGCGATGGCCTCCGGCATGTTCGGCGGAGCAACAAAGCGGGGATCACGCGGATCGATCAGGGATCTGAACGGCTCCGATTCTTCCGCCATTGTCATAATGGTCGCGTAGTCGAGTTCATTGCCGTCATTGATCCAAGCTCGGCGGGATTCCTGAAGAAGCCAGAGGCCGACGATGTTCTTGAGGAAACGTGTCGTACCACCGAAGCCACCTTCGTTGGTGAAGTTGTGGGCGCGAACATCCGCGTTGATGAGTGGCGAAGGAAGCTCGACACCGATCAGAGACCAAGTGCCTGAGCTGAGGTAAGCCCAGTCTTCACCTTCCGCTGGAACCGCAGCTACGGCAGCTCCAGTATCATGCGAGCAGGTTGCCACGACGTCTATTTCCGGAAGCTTCGTCTCGTCCTGGATCTCGGGAAGGAGTTTACCGATGACCGTGCCTGAAGGAACGATCTCCGGGAAGATTTTCTCAGGGAAACCAAATACATTGATGAGTTCCTTAGACCAGTCTCGGGTGACGGGATTGTAGATTTGCGTTGTGCTGGCGTTACTTTGTTCCTCTTTCACCGCACCGCTGAACAAGTAGTTCACGTAGTCTGCGATATTCAGGAAATTGTCCGCAATCTCAAGCAGCTCTGGATTTTCCTCTAACTCGGAAACAAGCTGAAAGAGCGTGTTGATCGACATGAACTGCAGACCCGTTTCGGAGAAAATCTTTTCATCCCCTGCCTTTTCGATGGCCGCATCGTAAACCTTGTCGGTGCGTGAATCGCGGTAATGGTGCGGGATCATGAGCATTGGCTGCTTTGCATTGAAAAGCACGTAGTCCACTCCCCACGAATCGACGCTGACACTCGCTAAGGGTTTCCCTGTATCTGCGACCTTGCGCAGGCCTTTTTTCAGTTCCTCAAAGATGCGGAGCATATTCCACCGCAGCGAGCCGCCAATGCGAGAAGCGCCTGTCGGGAAACGATGAATCTCCTCGTAGGTGAGTTTTCCTCCACTGAGATTTCCTAAAATGACCCGGCCGCTTTCGGCTCCAAGGTCGCATGCTATAAAGTTACGTTCGCTCATAGTTTAAGTGCGCGTTGGCGATAATGTTCATCGGTGCGATTGGCAATGCGATCTACCTCTTCCTCAGTAAGAAAAACGGGGCCACCGAGTATGGCTGCTCCAACGAAAATTTCTGCGGACTTTTTCGCCATGAGCATCGCGGCAGTAACGGCAAAGGTGGATCCCCCGAGTGTGATGATACCATGGTTTTCGAGAAGAATGACGCGTGGTGGCACCCCGCGTCTCTCAATGAGCTTCTCCGTTTCTGTGCGGATGATTTGCGAGAGTTTCAGGCCTGGATCCGTGTAAGGCACCAAAACCGACTCGGGGCCACAGCAGACGATCTCGTCAGGGAATAGCTTTTTCGTGGCGAAGTCCTTGCCGCGGCCTGCGCACAAGATCTGATTCACGTTGACGCTGTGTGTGTGCCCGGCGAAGTTGATACCCGGAAGACTGAGGAGGTAGGCGTGGAAAAGGGCTTCGACGGAAGGCTTCTTCGCATTCTTATCGACGCGACAGGCGAAGAGCTCGTCTTCGATATTTTGATCGGTGAGGTCATTGCGATCCAGCATGGCGAGGAGTGGCGCGAACCTGCACTCGACGAGGTCGTCCGCCCCGAGCGTTCCTAAGCTGCAGCCGCTTGCTTTGACTAGGAAGGTTTCATCAGAAACCCTCGCAGAGGTATTTCCTTCTCCTAGGATGGCCAAATCCCTGTGCTCGGCTCCCAGCTCGCGGGATAGCGCAATTAGCGCGGCTCGTGTGGTATCAATATCGTTCATCAATGGGTAATCTCAGCTTTTGCATTCGACAGAGTAGAAACATTTTTTGCAGGCGTAGCCTACCTTAGGCAAGAGGGTTTTTGAAAAATGGGGTTTTCGTCTTGCGATATTCAAACGCTATGCGGAGATTTGAATTGCGTAAATAGGCACTTTCTGCAATTCATCGGACAATTAGCGCAAAACAAAAATCACCCCGTAACCGCAAGCGCAGCGTTCTCGTGACCCTCGGCTGGTATGACCCACGTTTCTTTGATGCGATCGGGCGCTATGCACGCGACTCAGGCTGGCACCTCGCGACGCGTTCCATGCTTGAAGCTGCTGACCCCAGCGGCTGGGTGGGCGACGGCATGCTCGTCAACGACACCGAAGTCCCCCGCCTCGCCGGATTCATCCGCAGCCAGATCGCCAAGCAGCCGACAGTCCTCTTCGGCGCGAATCATCAAGATGTGGACGCAGCATCGGTAGAAGAGGACAACCTCGGAGCGGGTCGGCTTGCGGCGGAGCATTTCCTGGAAAGAGGCTACCGGCACTTCGCGTGGATCGGTATCCCGCGCGGCCGTGTCGAGCGAGATAGACGGGAAGGTTTTGTTTCGGTATTGGAAGAAGCTGGGCAGGATTGTGCCTTGCTGAACCTCGATGCACCCAGCGGGCATCCTGCAAACGTTTGGAAGGCACGCCGCAAACGCCTTGCCATGGAGATCAAGGCACTGCCCAAGCAATTGGCCGTCTTCGCCTTGGACGACCTACTCGCTGCCGAGGTCATCGAAGCCTGCCTTGATGTCGGCCTGCGTGTCCCCGAAGACGTCGCCGTGCTAGGAGCCGGAAACATCGAACTCGCCTGCGAGTGCTCCCCTGTCCCCATCTCCAGCATCGACCTAAACTTCGGCGAAATCGCCTACCGTGCCGCCGGGTTGCTCGATGGATTGATGAAAGGAAAAGCGCGCCCCGCAAAACCCATCACCATCCCCCTGCGTGGCATCGTCATGCGGCGGAGCACGGATGCGCTGGCGGTCTCTCATCCCGGCATCGAAAAAGCCGTGCGTTTCATCTCGGAAAACCATACCCGAAACATCGGCGTCGAAGATATCTCCGCTGCAGCGAAAATATCCTCCCGCGCACTCCACTACGCCTTCTCCAAGGAACTCCGGCGCACACCTGCAAAGCATCTCCTCTACGTCCGGCTCGATGCAGCGAAAAATGCCTTGGAAAATCCCGCCATGAAAATCGAACAGGTCGCCCAGGATTGCGGCTTCGGAAGCAGCAGGAATCTCCATCGTTGTTTCGTCCGAGAAATAGGAACCTCTCCACAGAAATGGCGTGAAGTGAATTCGGGGGATTCGTAAAAGCGCAGCGTATCCGCCTAGGCTAAGTTGCCGCAATTAATCCTCAATCAAACGAAAAAAGCTCGGACGGTGTTGAACCATCCGGGCTCGGTAAAACGCTATGGTCTCCAGATCAGATCCGGCGGCAGCGGAGTAGAAGGCATGCACCTAGCAATCCGATAGCCGCTCTGATGATCTCGGGCACTACAGTGAAGTTGCTTCAAAGCACATCATTTCCCGGTTCACTGGTATCATTAAAGACGCGGATTTTATCAATTGCTTTGGTACTGTTTGCAAGCGCGAGGCTTGCGAAATCTGCTCCGTCAATGAACAGGTTATAGTTTATCCCATCAACATTGGTCAGGCTATTGTCTGGAAAGATGGAGAAAAAACAATAACCGAGCCAGTTTGGAGTGCCTTGACGGAAGTCGCCGCCAACAAAGTCGCCATTCAATAAGTTCAAAGCGCTAAAATTAATGGAAACCGTCTGACCGATGGAGAGATTACAACGGCGATTTCAGGAATTTTTATTTAAGTAAAAGCTATTTCCAACCCACCAAAACAAAAACGCTCACTGTTTCCAGTGAGCGTTATTTTAGAAGGATGGTGGGCAGGGCTGGATTCGAACCAGCGTACACAATGTGAGCAGATTTACAGTCTGCCGCCTTTAACCACTCGGCCACCTACCCATAGGCGCTTACGCGGGGCGGGATGTTTGTTTTCGCTAGGGGGTACTGACAAGCAAAAAGCGGTCTTTCTGGATTTTTTCTTTCCCATGCGCCCTCATTCGGCTTCCTTAGTCTCAGATGCAAACCCTCCTAATCGCTCTCGCCTCGCTGATAGCTTATTTCATCGCCTACCACACCTATGGGCGATGGTTGTCTCGAAAGATTTTCAAGCTCGATGCATCGAACACCGCACCTTCCATAGAGTGTGAAGATGGCGACGATTTCGTGCCCACGTCTAAGGGTGTGGTCTTTGGGCATCATTTTACGTCCATCGCTGGCACCGGCCCGATCGTCGGCCCCGCGCTGGCGGTGATCTGGGGCTGGCTGCCGGCTCTGCTGTGGGTGCTCTTTGGCTCTATTTTCATCGGGGCGGTGCATGACTTCGGCGCTCTGGTGATTTCCATGAGAAACAAAGGCCAGACTGTCGGCGACATCTCCGGGCGTGTTCTCTCGCCGCGCACCCGCATCCTATTCCTATCCATACTGTTCATGGCTCTGACCATCGTGCTGGCAATCTTCGGTCTAGTCATCGCTGCGATATTCAAAATGTTCCCCTCCTCCATTTTCCCGTGCCTGATCCAGATCCCTATTGCCGTAATAATCGGAGCTTGGCTGCACCGCAAAGGGATCAACCTCCTTGCGCCCTCTCTTTTCGCGCTCGCCGTTATGTATCTCAGTGTCGCATACGGAGACTGGGGATTCCTTCACGCGTTCAACACGACTTTGGCAGGTTGGCCCATCATTGCATGGGTAGGACTTTTGCTTCTGTATTCTTATATCGCATCCGTGCTGCCCGTTTGGATCCTGCTGCAGCCACGTGACTACATTAATTCACTACAACTGCTCTCCGCTATCGGGCTGGTCGTGGTCGGATTGTTCATCGCCGGGATCTTTGGATTCCAAAACGGAGGCGAGCGTATGCCTTTGGAGATCGTCGCACCAGCGATTCGAATCGGAGCAGATGCACCATCAGACGCGCCATGGATATTCCCCTTCCTTTTCGTCACCATTGCGTGTGGCGCCATTTCCGGCTTCCACTGCCTGGTTTCCTCCGGCACCTCATCGAAACAGTTGAAATGTGAGACCGACGCGCAGTTCGTTGGTTACGGATCCATGCTCACAGAAGGCTTCCTAGCCGTTCTCGTCATCCTTGCTTGCGTAGCAGGAATCAGCCTCGGAGTGCCGGAAATGCTTGATGGAAAAGCCACTGGCGACACTTTAACTGGTTCCGCCGCCTATTCCGCAAAATATGATGCATGGGGCAGTGCAAGCAAAGGAGCCATCTCTGCTTTTGTGGAAGGCTCCGCGAATTTCATCCGCACCCTCGGTCTTCCGGGAAAATTCGCGGTAGCACTGATGGGCGTATTCGTCGCCTCATTTGCCGCCACAACAATGGATTCCGCCTGCCGCCTGCAGCGCTACGTCACCCAGGAACTAGGTGAAGCAACGGGAATCAAACCTCTCACAAACAAACACAGCGCCACAATCTTCGCCATTTTAATCGCAGGTGCCATCGCCGCCATGCCTGCAGCCGGTGAGAGTTGGCAGCTCGCGAATCTAGGCAAAGGAGGACTCATACTTTGGCCACTGTTCGGTGCGGTAAACCAGTTGCTCGGCGGGCTTGCCTTCCTCGTCATCCTCTTCTGGATGTGGCGGAGAAATCTCCCGATCTGGTTCGTCGCTATACCCGCAGCATTCATGCTCGTCCTTCCAGCAGTCGCGATGATCTCACAACTCTTCGTTGGCGATGGCGCATGGATATCTGGTAAAACTCCCAATCCTCTCCTAGCCGCGATCGGCATCGCCACCCTCGCCTTAGAAGCATGGATACTCATCGAGGCCGCCGCTGCATGGCCGAAGGCGAAAGGCTTGCTGGAACAACCGGCGTAATTGCCTTTATTTCTCCAAAGACTCCGCTCGCTTGATCAACGCATCTGCCGCATCAAGATTCCTTTCCTCGCTGATCCAGATCCCTGCCAATTCGCGCATGGCAGCAGCACTCTCCTTTTTTGCCTCCGGGGGGAAACTACGGATCGCATTGCGCAAGCGCTCTTCCGCAGCCTTCGCCTGGCCCTGCGCGATCAGTTCACGAGCTGACTGAAGTAAAAACTCCGGCGACATATCTGCGGGATTCGCGAGCATGTTCTCGGACTCACGAAAAAGACGGGCTGCATCGCCCTTCGTCTCTGGATCGCGAGCAGTGGCGAGTGCGAGCTTCATCATCAACTCCGTATCATCGGGAAAATCAAAAGCCGCTTTTTCCAGAAGCAGCCGGGCGGAACGAACTTCTCCCGCCTCCGCCATTTCATCAGCCAACGCGATGAATTCCTCAGCACTTCCCCCACGGATCTTCAGCAGTTCCGCCGAGTGGTGCCTTGCCTCCTCCATCATGCCTGCCTGGCGGTAATGCTTTGCAAGTGACTCATGCGCCAACGCTTTCTTCGGGTGAATCGCCAGCACTTCATTAAGAATTTTCACGCCTTCGGAATCGCGATCCGCGACGAACATGAGGATGCCCAACCTAATACGTAGATCCAACGACGAAGGCCGCACCTCGACATGCTGATGCAGAATTGAAATCGCCTTATCAAGATCCCCCGTTTCACGGAAATGATCGCTCGCCACCTTAGCTATTTCCGCCCACTCGGGATGATCGTCCATCACCGAAGCGAAGCATTTCGAGATCCTGCCCTGCGCTGCTTTGTCCCTACTGTCGTAAAGGCTTTTGGTCGTAGAAACATAGTAGCGAACTGCCTCGGGTGAATCGAGCTTAAGCACTTCCAGCAGCTCCCTCGCCCTCTCGTCATTGCCATTATCCCTAGCATAGCGAATGAGGCGCTCGATGGGCAGGTAATCACCAGGAGTCATTTCAAGTCCGTTCTCGTAGGCTTCGAGCCGTTTCGCATCCGCCAACGCGTCTCCCCTTCCCACACTATCGAGGAAATCCCCGAACTCGATGCGAAGCATGGCATCATCGGGACGGGAATCGAGAAGCGCTTCGTAAACCCCAAAAGCCGCTCCGCGCTCGTTCGCATCAAGTAGCCTATCCACCTCAAGTCTCACAAGTGGAAGCGCGGAGGGATTCTTTTCGTAGGCGCTTTGGTAATACCCTCGGGCAGCGTCCTGATTGCCCCTCACTTCTTCCAACGCTCCATAGGTAAAATCTAGCAGGCTGTCCGCGTGCAAGCCGGTTCCGGCAGTGAGGATCAGTGCAACAATAAGGCGCATCCCAAGAGATCTACACCGGAACGACCGTGTAGTGAAGCGCATGTTTGCACTAAGCTAGACGATCCCCTGCCTCAGCGCCTTGGATACCGCCTCCGTCTGGGTGCGGACGTGGAGTTTCCGATAAATGGAGCGCAGGTGCATATCCACAGTGTGCTGGGAAATATCCAACTCCTCACCGATTTCCTTTTTCGTATAACCTTTCACAAGGCTCTTGAGCACATCCTCTTCACGCGAAGTCAGAGCTTCGAGTTCCTCCACCGGGCCGTGTTTTGAAAAACCGTTGAGGATCATCGTGGCGATAGCTCCGCTCAGGGCGGCCGCACCGTGGATGACATCGTTAATGCCCTCGATGATTTCATCTGGGTCTGCAGTCTTCAGCAAATAGCCCGAAGCACCGTTGCAGATTGCGCGATAGACACGCTCACGGTCATCGAAGGCGGAAAGAATCAGCACCTTGAGTTCGGGCATCATCTTGCGCATTCTCACAAGAACTTCCAAGCCGTTCATTCCCGGCAGACCAAGATCGAGCAACATGATGTCCGGCTTGTCTTGAGTGAACTTCAGTTTATCAAAAAGCTCCTCGGGAGATGAAAAATGATAAGGGCATTCAAGGTTATCCTCACCTTCAATGAGGCGTCGGATATTCTTCGCAAAGGTCTGATGATCCTCAACGATCCAAATTTTGGAAATTTCCTTTGTGGCGCTCATTTATTTGTGGTGGCAGCTATCAACAGTGACCTTTTGACAGTCAAAAGGACACGTGTTCCGGCATCCAAAGAGGACGCAAACACTATCGAACCGTCCAATATTCTAGCGCGCTCGTCCAGCTTCCTTACTTTCTTCAGTGATTCTTTCCCGTTTTCTTTGACCATTGGCAGGCCTATTCCATTATCCACCACTTCAAGAGCCAACTTGTCGCCATCATCCCAAAGACGGATTGAGGCGGAGGTCGCGCCGGAGTGCTTGATCACATTATGAATCGCCTCCTTGTAGAATAGGAATAGATGCCGCTTAGCATCCAGTGAGAGCTTAGAAGCGATTTTGTTAGAGTCGCACTCTATGGAGTAATCAATCTCCCGAAGCATGCGCCCTGCCGTCTCACGCATGCGATGAACAAGATCGCCGATAGAATCCTGCTTCCTCTCAAGAAGCCAAACAATGTCGCGCATCGCCAAAGAACTTTCGCGGGCGATAGATTCCATTTCACCAAGATCCTCTGCGACCTCATCAGGGCCGTGGAGCCTAACCAGATCTTTTCTGGCCGTTCGTGCGATGAGAGAGATGCTCCCGAGATTGCTACCGATATCGTCGTGAAGATCCGAGGCGATACGCTTGCGTAGCTGGTCGATCTGGTTGCGGGAAATAAGGCGGCGGCGCTCCACTATGAATACCGGGATGAGAAATGTCAGCCCTAACATCATAGCTGATCCCCAAGTAGCGTTCAGCTCACTCTCGGCAGCCATTTGATTTTGCATTGGCTGGAGGGTCTTGATTTCCCGCTCCACACGCCAGCGGTCATGGAGCTGATTTAGCCAAGACCCAACTGAAATAATTGCTCGCTCGCTGGTGAAGCCATTCGTCAGTGAAGCAGTATCCCTCTCGTCATCGCCGACTACGATATTCACTGCTCGCCCAGCGGAAATATTTTGGTGATTTGACCAGATTTCGATTTCAGAAAGTCCCTGAACGAAACTACGGCCCACCTGACAGGCTTTCGATCCTACTATCCTCACTTCACTTGCAGAGATGCCATGACAATTCAAAATCAACGGCACCTCTTGTTTAGTCCCGCGCATAGGCGTTTCCCAAGTCATTACTGTGTGGAAATCCTTCTCAGAGTTATTGCGCACCTGAACTTCCAAGGCCTCGGGAAGAATGCCTGACTCAAGAACATCATAAGGATAGAGGATCACAAGATCCAGTTCAGCAGGCTCATCCAATGATATGCTCCAAATTACTTTTTGATCTTCGCTAGCAACCTCAACCAACTCTCCTAGGGCATCAAGTGGCGCTAATTTACCGCCATGCCAGATACCCAGCGGCATGCGCCCATCGGTCAAAGCCTCCGGATACCAAATTTTTTCCACATGCATGGTACCGCTATCCGTAACTTCACATCCAAGCGAAACCGGGTAACTGTCGGAAATCACAACAATCTCAGACAAACCAAAGATTTCGCTATTTCCCCGCTGTTGCCCTTGGTTCACTGTTAATCGAATGTAGCGCGCAATTCCGCCCTGCCCTGAAAATTTCACCGGCTTGCCGCCAGTCTATGGGAAATATTGGTCACCTGATTTGTAGAGGATTCTTTTCTCGGAAAAATCCTCTTTGAGAGAAAATTCCAGAGTGAACCTCTTTGGAAAAATATTGTTAGCACCGGAAAACTCTCCTTGGAGCGGAACAAGATAAAGCTCATCGATGGGATACTCCTTTCCAAGATCAAGCACAACCTGCGGGTCGGGATCATTGGCATCAAGTTTGCCGCCCCTGCATCCCATATCGGTTTTCAAAAAATACTCTTCATGTCGAGCAAGCGTGGCCAACTGCTGCTTAAGGAATTCCACCCTGTCCTCCACTTTCACCAGCTTAGGATTAAAGAGACGAGCAACAGCACCTATAGGATTTCTAGTTAATTCAGCAGCTCTCGAAGTCGCGTTAGCCGAAGCAAAAATGAACAATCCTGCAAAAAACGCAGGCATTGCGCTTCTAGTCAGCAAGTTCTTGGAAACCCTCATCACAGGACGGATAATGTCGAACTTTTAAAAAATATCAAGGTATTTTAACAAATTTTTGAACATTTCGAGAGAAGTGCTGTCCGCGTGGTATTGTGCACTTCTACAAAGCCGCGAAAAACGCCCCAACCTAGACAGGGACTATCTAAACTGCCGTTGTTCTTCTTTGTAGATATAGCCTGCTTCGCCGAGCGACTCTACGAGACCCAGTTCCGGGATGTCATGAGTTTTAGCCAAGTCCTCTAAGGACTCTGCATGATTCCGGAGTTCCGTATTGATAAGTCCGACCAAAAGATGCGGATCCATATCTTTCCAAGTCGATAAATCCATCCCCCTATCCTGATTGCCGCTCAATCCCATGGCAAGTGAGGTTTGTGAAATTTCGGATTGGCCAATGTCCTCCCAAAAGACGATGATTCTTTCATGGAAAGGCTTTTCAAACTACTCGCAATTTTTCCCCTGCTGCTCCTAGCCGCTTGTCCCGGACAATTGCCATCGATCGGCATACTCGCCCCCGAAGATCTTGCCGGATACGAAATGGACGCGACTGGTATGGAAGGATCTTATTATTACACATTCAGTGCGGATGGAACCTACACGCGAGTCACTACCAGACCATCAGGGGTAAAAACTAAGCCTTTCGAGGGCACTTGGAAATGGGATAGGAAAACCGTCAGATCCGCCGAACTGATTCTGGATGAAGAATTGACGGTAACCCTGAATTTCACAACCCGCGAACACGCCAATGCCTCCATCCCCTCATCGGAGAGGCTTTACCCTGTCGAGTTCTCAGCTCCTCGTTGATCCATAGCACGCAACACTTGCTGCCTTAAACGCGATTCATTCCCTTGCTAAGCCCGCTATTGGGTTTAAGCATATTGGATGATCTTTAAAAGTTCCTACCCGGCGATTTGCGCCGCCTTCAGTTTCTCCATTATTGCCGCTAATGGTGGAGCTCTAGCAGCCGACGATTTTACAGCCCAACAAGATACGCCTTCTCCAATGGCAATTCCGAACTTCGATGCCCTCCGGTTCACTGCCACACAAACCGGTGGAATGGATTTCGAAAATGGCCCAGGAGATCTTTCGGTGACGAATTTCAATCTCAACGCCTTCCTTTCACGGCCAATCTCACTGACATCGAGTCTCACCATGATTCCGATGTTCAGCTACTCCTACACCAAGCTGGATTTCGACAAAGCTGTCTTCCCCGTAGGTGACGAGGATTTCCATTCCGCAGCGCTTCAAGCAATTTTCATCCAAGACATTGCCAACTCACCGTGGTTCGGCATTGGGTGGACACGTGCGGAGCTGGCCACTGATTACCAAGCCATCGGTACGGAAGATGTCACCTTCGATGTCGCTCTTGGAGTGGGTTACAAGGTTAGCGATACCTTCACTGTTGGTGCGGGATTCGTGGTTACCAATCTTGGCGGCGATGTGGAGTTTTTCCCAGGAGTGAACTTCTTCTGGACGCCCTGCGAAGACTTCACCATGGCGCTCTACGGCCCCAATTTCCTCGCCCGCTACAACATGAACGATAATTGGTTCATTTCCGGAGATATCCAGCCAGGCGGCGGCACATGGAACATCAACGATGCACAGGGCAACTCACGTAGTGTTGTGCTCGATTCCTACTGGGCTAGCGTCAGCACACATCACCGCATCTGTGGTGAACTCTGGTTCAGCGCCGGCATTGGCTACGCATTCGGAAACGAAATCGAAATCCACGGTAACCATGGCACTGGCCCCAGCACCTCCAGTGAACTGGAAGGCGCACCGCTCGCCCAGATTGGCCTAAGTCTTCACGACTGGTAATTCCCCAAGCTTAGAAAAGCGATCCCGGCAAACCGCCGAGGATCGCTTTTTTGTTTCCGAAAATACGCCCAACTGCATCAAGATCGACGGCGTGACTTCGATGTCGGGACAGAAAAATGCGATCAATCTTTCGCTAGCGGTGGCAGTCATACTGCTGGCGGCGAAAACTTTCGCCTCCGTCATCACCGGTTCATCTTCGATCTATTCAGATGCCGCAGAGTCAGTCGTCCACGTCTTCGCCGTTCTGTTCGCCTTCTGGGCGCTACGTTTTTCACACAAGCCCGCCGACAAAGATCACCACTACGGACACGACAAGATCTCTTTCATCTCCGCAGGCTTCGAGGGCGCGATGATCTCATCCGCCGCCGCGCTCATTCTCTATGAAGCGGGAAAGCAGTTCGTCCATGGTGTGGAGCTTGATCACCTGAATGTAGGCCTCTGGATCACAGGTGCGGCAGCGAGCGTGAACCTCATGCTTGGGCTGACGCTTATACGCATAGGAAGATCCAGCGGCTCCCCTCTCATACTAGCAAACGGAAAGCATGTCCTCACCGATGTCTGGACGAGTGGAGCCGTGATATGTGCCCTCGTCCTTATCCAAATCACCGAATGGCTCTGGTGGGATCCAATTTTCGCCGTCATCGCCGCATTCAATATCCTCCGCGTTGGTATCGGCCTGATTAAGGACAGTTTCTCCGGCCTGCTTGATGAGGCAGATCCAGTGCTGGAAAACTCTGCACGAGAAATGCTGAACAAGCTCACTGCCGATCGCGGACTCTCCTACCACAATTTCCGCCACCGCCATTCCGGCCGATCACACTGGATTGAGTTCCACTTGGTTTTCCCCAACGGGATGACCGTGGAAACAGCACACCACCAAGCCACAGAAATCGAAGCGGCTGTGGCAAAACTTGGTGAACCAGATTGTCGTGTCATCACTCATCTCGAGCCGCAGTCGTCCGAGGAACGCATCGAGCATTGGGAGCGTCCCTAGGACATCATGATGCGATATGCCCAGAGCAGCATCAGCGCCGTCGCCGTCGCCAGAAGCAACATCATACCGAGGCTCTGCCGCTGTGTCCGAAGCACATTTTTGATTTGCCCACGGCTGAGGCTCGCTTCGAAACGATTGATCTGCTCACGCTCTTTAATCTCCGCCATTGGAGGCATCGTTGCATCACGCTCTTTCTTTTCGCGGGCGAGTTTTGCCGGAAGCTTCACAAACTGCTTGTGCGCCTCTTCGAGCTTCTTTTCGCGCTCCCGCAGGGCGTTTAGCTCTTCGTCCTCTTCGAAGAGGTCGATCTGTTTCATCTTCGCCATGATTTACTTCAAGAGATAAACAAGCACGGCAACCGCGCCGAAAGCGATGATAGGAAGGTTGAATGCGAAGCCGCTCAAAAGTTGCGTCTTGAACTCAGATTCCCCCTTGCCTGCCTTGTTCCTACGGCGATTACCTTTCGATGGTCTACCGAAGATACCACCCGCACGGGTGCCTTCGAAATATGCGGCGGCTTGCTCGTATTCATCAGCAGCGCGATCCGTCACGACAGTCGCCTTGTCCAGGCGCTCATTGAGATTGTCACGAGTCCACTTTTCAGGATCGTGCTTCTGGATTTTGTCCAAGTGATCCGCGAAACAGCTGCGGCATTGCTCAAGGTGCTCCGTCTCCTCGCGAATTTCATAGAGCTCGCGGTCGATCAAAGTCAGTGCTGAAGAGAATTTCTCGGTGAGCTCCACCTGTTGTGAAAGGAACTCGCGTTTGCGCAGGGTCAGCTCTTCCAGCTCCAGCTTCTTGCGCTCCAATTCCTTACGCTCCTGCTGGATGCGCTCAAGCTCGAGCTGGGCGTTTTTGATCTTATCATCAAAGTCGTCCTGCTGGCTCCCACGTGTAGGAATATCCATCTGGCTCGCGCGGACGTTGACGGAATGTTTGTATTCGGTGGTAGATGGCATGGTGGTTTGGGTGAAATCTAGCCAGTTCTAACGAATTTCCCCACCCAACACCAGAAAATATTTAGGGAAAATTAATGATATCGACATCCTTAGTGTTTTTCTTTCCTTCCTTGTAAACATAGCCGCTCGCCTATCGTATCAAAGAATCATGACAAAAACACTCGTTGCGATCATTGCATCAGCTGGAATCGGTTTTGCCGCAGAAGTCCCGAAAGTCCTGCCTATCGGCTCCGACCTCCCTTCCTTTTCCCTACCGGGTATCGATGGAAAAACCCACACCGAGGCCGACTACGCAGATTCGAAGATTCTCTGCATCATTTTTACCAGCAACCACTGCCCCGATTCCGTTGCGGTAGCGACTCGCATGGAGGCCATCCATCAGGACTACAAGGACAAGGGCATAGCCCTTGTTGCCGTGAGCGCAAATAACCCAGCGAGCCTGCGCCCCGATGAACTCAGCTATTCCATTTACGGCGATTCTTTTGAGGAAATGAAGCCCTTCGCTGAAAGCAACGGCTGGACGCTTCCCTACCTCTACGACGGCGAGACACAGGCATTCGCCACTGCCTGTGGAGCCCAGTCTACACCGCATGTATTTGTCTTCGATTCCGAACGCAAGCTGCGCTACACGGGCCGCCTCGATGATGCCCGCCGCGCCAGTGGCCCTGTCGATAAATCCTACCTACGCGATGCATTCGACGCTCTCCTCGCCGGCGAAGAAATTGAAACCCCTACCACACGCTCCTTCGGCTGCTCCACCAAGTGGCTCTTCAAGGTCGCCGACGTAGAGGCAGCAGAAAAGGCATGGAAAGAAACACCTATCACCCTCGAGGAGCTCGATACAGAACTCGCCAAAAAACTCAAAGCCAACAAATCAGGTAACCTCCGAATGATCAATTTCTGGTCTACCACATGCGGCCCATGCGTCGCGGAGTTTCCCGATCTCGTGGCTACCTACCGCCGCTTCCAGAACCGTAATTTTGATTTCATCTCCATCTCGCTCGATCCAACCGAGGATAAGGCCAAAGTGGAGAAATTCCTTCAGTCACGCAGTGCCGCCCTTGGCAAACGCACCGCTCCTTCCTTGAAAAAAGAAGGCCGCACCTCCAACAACTACCTCTGGACTGGCAGCAACCCAGACGAACTCGCAGAAGCCATCTACCCGGAGTGGACTGGCGCCCTGCCGCTCACTCTTCTCATCGCCCCTGATGGCGAAATCATCCATGTGCTGAATGAAGAAATCGAAATCTCGGAGCTGACTGAGAAGATCCTAGAAGCACTGAAATAATCACCTAAAACACGTTTACTACGCGATCCCGTAATATACATATCCTTAAAACATGCGATTCTGCTTATCTAGCCGGAGCGCATTTTTCTCCCCCTTTGCACTCAGTCTGTCCCCAATACATGAAAGCGGGCGGAGCCACATGGCTCCGCCTTCTTTGTTTTATAGGTAGCTAGTGTTCCCCCTTGAAATGAGCGCCCGCAAGGTGAACTCTCGGGCGCTACCGGTAGTCGCCGCAGCAGCTCATCATGAAGAAGTGCCCCTTTTGCGCGGAAGAAATCCAGGACGAAGCCATCAAGTGCAAGCACTGTGGGGAATTCCTCGATGAATCGAAACGGCCTGCATCCCAAAGCCCGCCTGCCCTCCCAGCGGAGCCACCTCTCCCATGGTATTTCCGCACTCCATGGATCATCATCGTGCTGCTCAGCATCCCGCCGCTCGCCCTACCTCAGATCATCTGGCATCCGAAGCTTCCTTTAAAATGGAAAATCATCTCAAGCCTCGCCATCCTCCTCATCAGCTGGGGTCTCGTGATATCGACCCTCCATGCCATCGCCTTATTCAAAGAGGTCTGGGAAATGTTCAAAAATCTGCAAGTCTGAACCAATCGACCATTTTTCATGAAAATCCGGCTAACCGTCATACTGCTTCTCTTGTGCTGCCTCGCCAGTGCCCAGAGCTACGCACCCAGCGGTGAAAAACCACCACGCCTCACCCGTGAGTTCCGCGCCGCATGGGTCGCCACGGTTTATAATATCGACTGGCCATCCTCAGCAGGCCTCAGCGCCTCCACCCAGCAAGCACAGGCACGCGCCATCTTGGACAAGCTCGTCTCGCTAAAGATGAACGCAGTGATCCTCCAGGTCAGGCCGAACGCGGACGCCCTCTACAAATCCGATATCGAGCCATGGTCTCACTGGCTCACCGGCACGATGGGAAAAAATCCGGGCTACGACCCACTTCAATACTGGATCGAGCAAGGCCACGCTCGCGGCATCGAAGTCCATGCTTGGTTCAATCCCTTCCGCGCCCTCTCCAATACCTCCCATTCTTGTTCCTCCACCCACATTTCAAAAACCAAACCCCAAGTCATCAAGCGCTACGGCTCCATGCTGTGGTGCGACCCCTCCCACCCGGACACCCGCGCCCACGCCCTCCGCGTCATCATGGATGTCGTTTCACGCTACGATATCGATGGCGTCCACCTCGACGATTACTTCTACCCCTACCCCGCCGGTGGAGAAACTTTCAAAGACGGAAAATCCCCCGCCCAGCGCCGTGCCGCCGTGGATGATTTCGTGAAACGCCTCTACTCTTCCGTCAAGCAGAGCAAGCCCTGGGTTCGCGTCGGCATCAGCCCCTTCGGCATCTGGCGCCCCGGAGTTCCCACCGGCATCGAAGCTGGTCTCGATGCCTACGAAGACCTCGCCGCAGACTCCCGGAAATGGCTCGTCAACGGCTGGGTCGATTACCTCGCCCCCCAGCTCTACTGGCGTATCGAGCCACGCAAGCAAAGCTTTTACCTCCTTCTGGAATGGTGGCGCAGCCAGAGCGGCGAGCGTCCCGTCTGGCCAGGCATCGCCACCTCCCGCATCCGTTCCTCGGATGATCCCGGCAGAACCTCATCGGAAATCATCAACCAAATCAGCCTCTCCCGCAGCATTGGAAAAAACTGGGCCGGCCATCTTCACTGGAGCATGAAAGCCCTGATGAGCAACCAAGGCGGCATCTCGGACGCCCTCGGAAAAGCCTACACCCAGCCCGTCGCCAGCCCGCCAATGACATGGATCAACCAGAACCGACCCAATACACCAAGGGCAGGCGCATCCATTTCAGATGGGGAAACATCCGTGCGCTGGGAAGCCGCAGGAGACACAAAAATCGCCGTCCAAGCCCGTTACGGGCAAACCTGGCGCACCATGGCTATCGTCCCCTCCTCCAGAAATTCCCTCACTATACCAAAAGCCGAGGCAATAGCCATCTCCTCCATCGATCGTTATGGCAATATATCCTCACCAAAGGTTCTCGGAATCCAATGATCTATGGGATGGGCCGGGGCTGATCCTTCTCACCGGGCAAAACGTCAGATGCTCCTCCCGGAGTTTCGAAATACGACCCCTGTTTCGGTAATAGCCCGAGGGAGCACATTATTTCGCAATTTCATCAAAAACTTTGAACGTTCGCACATTCACATGGTCTGAAACAATGGAAACGGAAGCGAAAGCCTCCGTTTTTCCCGAGAACCGGGCTTAGGCTCGTGTTTTCATGTAAGGGTGAACAGCAGTTGTCAGCCTCATTTCGCCTTCGGGCGCGTGGAGTTGTTCAGCTTGGTCGTCGGGGTGGGTGCCCCGGCGGCCTTTTTTTTGCCCGCATTTGACATCAACTTTTTGTTAGACGATACGCTAGCACGCTGCATATTTACGTTGTGCTTACAGCATTTATACCGTTTCCTCCCGCCCCTCTAAAAAATTTCATATGATCAGCACCACAAACGAGCTCCAACAATTCCTCGCGAATTGTAGTGAAACCGGTGGTCAAAGGATCTGCGCAATCGACACAGAAGCCGATAGCCTTCACCGCTACAAGGAGTCGCTCTGCCTCATCCAATTCACCGTTGGAAATGAATGCGTCCTGATCGACCCACTCGCCATCGACGACCTCTCTCCCCTAGATCATTACCTTAGGGAAGCTACCGTATGGATGCACGGTGCAGACTACGATATGACGATGCTCAAGCGTGAGTTCGCCCATATCCCGCCCACCGTCTACGACACACAGATCGGCGCACGACTTCTCGGGGTGAAACAATTCGGTCTCGGAAACTTGGTTGAACATTACTTCGACATCGTCCTCTCGAAATCATCTCAGAAAGCCGATTGGGGGAAACGCCCGCTCTCGGAAAAGATGATCGATTACGCTCTCAACGACGTGCGCTACCTCCTCGAAATGGGCGATATCATCTGCACCCAGCTCAAGGAAAAGGGACGCTACGAATGGTTCACGGAAAGCTGCGAAGCCGCCCGCACCAAGGTGGACGAGCGCGACGACTCTAAGGATGAGCAATGGCGCATCGGCGGCTCAGGCAAGCTCGATCCTTACGGCCTAGCCTGCCTCCGCGCATTGTGGAACTGGCGTGATGTCGAGGCAGCCGCCTGGGACAGACCTTCCTTCATGGTCGCCACGAACCGCCAACTCATTGAGTGGAGCCAGCGCCTTACCGAGAAGAAAAAGATCGAGCTCCCTCATCACTTCCGCACCGATAGGGTCAAGCGCTACAAGGAAGCCATGGAGACACTAGCCAAGCTACCGAAATCCGAGTGGCCTACCCGCCCGGTCAAGAAACGCCGCAAGCGCAACAGTGATTTCGACAACAAGGTCGATGGACTCATCGCCCAACGAAACTCCATCGCCGCAGAGCTCGATATCGATTCTTCGCTAATCATCTCCCGCTCCGTTATCGAGACACTGGCGGCAAATGAAGCACAGCCCGCTGATTTGCTGATGAAATGGCAGATCGAGCTCCTCGGCATGTAGCCGTGGGCTTTTACCCGCACCTCCTTCGGGATATCTTCTTCATTGAAGTCCCGTGCCCGCACCCGCTAGTTTCCTCATTCAATGTCCGCTGACACCAGCACCCTCTTCTTCGAAAGCCCGGAGCCCTTCTCGCTCCGCGACGGCTCCTTGCTGCCCGGCATCACCCTAGCCTACGAGACTTGGGGTGAACTCAATGCCGATGGCTCAAACGCCATCCTCCTTTTCCACGCACTCTCCGGCTCTCACCACGCCGCTGGTAACAATCCCAGCATCCCCGGCATCGGCGATCTCTGGCAGCCCGAGCTGCACGCAGGCTGGTGGGAGGAAATGATCGGCCCCGGCAAGGCCATCGACACCGACACTCATTTTATCATCTGCCCGAACTACCTCGGCGGCTGCTACGGCTCCATCGGCCCAGCATCCATCAATCCGGCGACCGAACAACCATGGGGAGCATCCTTCCCATCTGTCTCTGCCGCCGATCAGGTCAATGCCTTCGCACTACTCCTCGACTCCCTCGGCATCGGCACACTACACGGCCTCGTCGGCCCCTCAGTCGGCGGCCTCGTAGCCACCACCTTTGCCACTCGCCTTCCAGAGCGTGTCCGCAATGTCATCAACATCGCAGCGGGTTTCAAAACCACAGTCCTCAACAAGCTCATCCTCTTCGAGCAAATCCTCGCCATCGAGAACGACCCAAACTTCAACGGCGGCGATTTCTATGGGAAACAACCACCCCTCTACGGCCTCGCGCTCGCCCGCATGATCTCGCACAAGACCTTCGTGCACCTCGATGCCATCGAGAACCGCGCCCGCCGCGATATCATCCAGCCCGATGACATCCTCGCATGGTATCGTGTCCAGGATCAGTTCCAGAGCTACATGCTTCATCAGGGGAAAAAGTTCGTCCAGCGCTTTGATGCGAACACCTACCTCCGCATCATCGACCTATGGTCGAAATACAATGCCGTCCTGGAAGGCGATGCGGAAACCCCCGAAGACCTCTTCGCTCCCTGCGCCGCCGCCGGGCAAAAGTGGCTCGTCTTCTCCATCGACTCAGATTTCTGCTTTTACCCCGAGGAGCAATCCGAACTCGTTTCCCATCTTGAGAAGTCCGGCGTGGAAGCCATGCACATCACCGTGCACTCCACCAAAGGCCACGATTCCTTCCTTCTCGAGCCAGAGCTTTACACCCCCCACATCGCCTGGGCGCTGAAATGATCGCAAACCGCATTTCCATCTTCTTTGCCGCAGTCACGATCATCGCCACCGGCATCGCAGGGCTCTCGTTGTTAGAAAAGGATCCCGCCATCGGCTTCCTTTCCGGCGCACTCACTCTCGGCGGAGGCATTCTCATCTGTGGCCTCTTCACCCTGAAAATGCCATGGCACGGCATCGCCGGAGCCGGTGTCCTTGCACTCCTCGGCCTCTGCCGTGGCATCATGAATCTCCCGGATCTCCCCGCCTACCTCAGCGGTGTCTGCGAAAGGGGCAACGCCCCCGTACTCGAACTTGCCGTGACCCTCATCTGTGCCATCCTGCTGATACGCATGCTCCGCGCCCTCTCCGTAGAGCGTACCCGCCGCATGCTGGCCGAAGACTGATCACTCGGCAGATGCTCCAAGGAAAATCGAAGTCACCTTTCCGTCGTCCAGGCCGAAGATCATCCCGCCGAACAGCGACCCAATCAACAGGTCACCGTTTTCTGCAATCACCTTCGCATCCAACTCATCCGTCGGATACCGGCCGTATGCCTTCTCGACATCTCCCTTCGTGCTTCCGATCCCGATTCCACGCTCTGTCTTGAGTTTCGAAGGCGCTTCGATGGTGATCGAGTTGACTGATTTCTTTCCCCCGATATTGGCGGAAGCCATATCCACCGACAACCCATTAGCCTTGAAATTCCAGGACTGCACCGCCTCTCCTATTGCCTCCCACATGACATCCTCACCCTTCACAAGCTCGCCCAGCCCTTCCTTGGCGGCCATCGCAAGAAGATGCTCTTCCGGAAAGCCAATTCCAATGCCACCGATCCTCACATCAAACATCACATCCGCAGGGACAATAATGATGGAATGAATCTTCGCCCCCTCACTCAGTGTTGTGGTCGTCCTTTCTCCGTCTGCATAAACCCCTGCCGTGCCGGTTTCGCTCCACAGCCGGAATATCATGCCCGGAGGCTCGCTGGAAAAGTTCGCATACTCAAACGCCTCGATCTCGTTCATCACCAGCCCATTGAGCTTGCCGATTTTCGACTCTACATCGGAGGCGGACATACCCACCTTCACCCCTTCTGCCGTTTCAAAACCGGATCCCGTCACTTCGATATTCTTGATCGTAGCGGTGAAATCGATCTTGGCCTCGGGATGCTGTTCCCCGGCGTAGAGAGATAGCTGTTCCTTGCCATCCATGACCACCGAGATCAGGGTTCTCCCCTCTCCGCCCGAATCACGCTCAAAGGTCGCTCCCGGTAGCATCCGCTGCGCCGCATCCACCGTCATGCCGTACTCCACACCTCCGGCGGAGCCAGCGGTGATGAGATGATCAGACTCTGCGGAAACCGCTCCGATGGAAGCTGAAGAAATACAAATCGCCAGAGCAACAAGCGGTGAGAGGTAGTGTGGTAGCTGCATGGGGTGGTGTCTTCTTAGGAAAATGATCCTTCCGTCAGCTTATGATTTTTGACTTCGCTTAATCAAGGCTATTGCCGCCGCTCCTCACCCCTCCGCCGCATTCTGCTGCCGTGCAATATCGTTGAGTGTCAGCCACCCAAGCAGCTTTCCAGGATCTGCCTGACTGACCACTGGCACTTGCTGGAGATTTCGAACGATCATCCGGTTTGCCGCATCACGGATCGGCGTGTCTAGGCTCACGGATATCAACTCATGCCCGACATAGATCCCCTCCATGGTTCCCTCGTCCACCCTTTCATCTAGCTCATGCCGGGTTACGACGCCCACGAGCCGCCCCTCCGAGTCGAGCACTGGATACGCATGGTATTTCGTCCCTTCTGAGGCGATGCGTTTGAGAGCCTCCGCCGGAGATTCCTCCTCGCGCAACGAGAACACCTCGTGGGTCATGATCGATTGCACCGGCAGCTTCCGGTAGTCCTGCGCCCCCCGATACGCGGGCAGAGTCCGCAGGGTCACGCCGTCCTGCAAGAGCAGCGCACTGTAGATACTGATAGGCTGGAGGTGCTTTGCGATCTGCCACGCGAGCATATTCCCCGCCATCAGCGGCAGGATTAGCGAGTAGTTCCCCGTCATCTCAAAAATGATAATCAGTGAGGTAAACGGACACCTGACCACCGCAGCAAACATCGCCCCCATACCCAGCAAGACGCAGCCACCAATCACCTTCGTATCGTTTGGAAAGGCCGGGATCCATTCACCGAGGTGCTGCACATCCGCCAAGCCCAGGCCAGTCAGCGCACCAAGCATACCGCCGAGGAAAAGAGTCGGTGAAAACAAGCCACCCGATCCTCCAGACGCATAGTTGATCACCACCGCGAGGAATTTCAGAACCAGCAGCGCCGCGATGATTCCCACCGAATACTTATTTTCAAACGCACCCTCCAGACTCTGGTAGCCGATGCTGAACACCGAGTTCTGCCCCGTAAAATAAAACGCCGCCAGCCCGAGAATGCCGCACGAGAGCCCACCCGCCGCCGGATTGATCCAGCTAGGCAGCACACTCCTGCTCCGAAACCAGCTCCGCAAGTTCAGCGTACTCCTCACAAACAGATGACCGATCAAGCCCGCCGCGACACCCAGAGGCAGCGCCACCAGCATCCACGCAGATGTCTTGTAATCCTCCGCGATCTTCGCCGTCAGCACCGGATCTTCACCGAGGATGCTCCGGGAAACGGCTGCCGCCACCACCACAGCGATCACCATCCCGCCAATCGCTTTCATGGAAAAGTTATCCAAAAGCTCCTCGAAAACGAAAGTCAGCGCAGACAGTGGTGCATTGAAAGCCGCCGCGATCCCCGCCGCCATCCCCACCGGCAGCATCGATTGGACACGCGCCGGGTCATTGAAAGCCCACCGCCCTATCCTTGAGGAAATCGCCGCGCAGACATGCACCGTCGGCCCCTCGCGCCCGAGGCTATTTCCCAGCCCCACATACAAAGAGCCCAGCACAAACCTCATCACCCCAGTCTTCCCAGAGATCTTCCCTCCCTTATTGTAATACGCCGCCTTCGTCTGCGGAATCCCGCTCCCAGCCGCATCCGGCACATAAAACCTCACCGCCAGCCCCAACCAGAAGCCCGGCAAAAGTCGGCGCACCCAGCATCACCGCAGCAAAGATCACGGGATCCTGTTTCTCCGCAAAACCCCACAGACTCTCGAAGAGATGATGGATCGAAAAGTGGAATCCCACCGCCACCAGCCCGCAGAGCAGACCAGCCAGCAGGCATAGCGCAAGGAATCGCTGGTTATCGCTCAGCCGGGACCGCATCCAGTCCGGCAGTGTTCCTATGCGCCACCTACTCATTCTACACCCCGGCGGTATCACGCATGCTCCCGTTTGACCAGAAATGCTTCGCCTTCCTCTACAATCTCAGTTCCTTCTCACCCCTTGACCCAACCGACTTCCCGTGCAGGGTTGCTCCAAGACATGATTTCTAGATTCTTCTCACTCGCATTTATCCTCTTCGTCTCTGCCTCTCCATTCGCCCTAGCTCAGGATGCGGAATCCCCTGCCACCTCCACTGCATCCGATCCGGCAATTGACAAAGACATCCTCGCCCTATCCCTCGACCCCCTTACCAAAGACGAACTTTCCATAGAGGTCGCCGCATGGGTGGATGTGCTTGAGGAGAAATCCAAAGAAATCTCTCAAGCGGAAATCAAAATCCTCAAGAATGAAGGCGATGAAAAAGCCATCCGCGCCGATCTCATCAAACTCCGCGAAGAAAAGTCTGACATTATCACGCGTGCTCGTATCGCCGTTGAAGCCTTCGAGGTGAAAGGTGGAGACGTCGAGGAATACAACAAATACATCGCAGCTGTCATTGGCATCGACCCAGAAGCAAACGACCTAGCCACGCGCTGGAACACTCTCAATAGATGGCTACAATCTGAAGATGGTGGCATCAAGTGGTTGGTCAACTCACTCAAGTTCATCTTCGTCATGGTGGTCTTCTGGTTCATCTCATACTTCGCCACAAAACTCATCCGCCGCACCCTAGAAAAGCAGATTCATATTTCCGCACTCCTCAAGGTCTTCATCAACAAGATGAGCCGCCGCGCAATACTCCTCATCGGCTTGATCGTCGCACTCGGCACCGTAGGGGTGAACGTCGGAGCGGCACTCGCTCTCATCGGCGGCGGCGCCTTTATCCTCGCCTTCGCCCTGCAGGATACCCTCGGGAATTTTGCTGCAGGCCTCATGCTCATCATCTACCGCCCCTTCGATGTCGGAAACGCCGTCGAAGTCGGAGGCGTTACTGGCAATGTCGATAGCGTCAGCCTCGTAAGCACCGTCATCCGCACCTTCGACAACAAGAAAGTCATCGTCCCCAACAAGAAAGTCTGGGGCGAAGTCATCACCAATATCACCGGCATGCCCACACGCCGTGTCGATATGATCTTCGGCATTGGCTACGGCGATGATACCGAAAAAGCCCAAGAGATCCTTGAACGCATCGTATCAGAAAACGAACTCGTCCTTGATGAGCCAGAACCCGCCATCCACCTCCACGAGCTCGCCGACTCTTCCGTTAATTTCATCTGCCGCCCATGGGCAGCCACCGCCGATCACTGGACCGTCTATTGGGAAATCACCAAGCGCGTCAAAAAGGAATTCGACGCCGCCGGCATCAGCATCCCCTACCCGCAGTCCGACGTCCACCTCCACATCCCCGAAGGCACCAAACTCCCCGCTCCCAAGCCCTAGGTGGGAACGACAAGAAGCGGCGGCTCTACAGAGCGCCAATCGCAGCGAAGCGGAATCGAAACAGAGTGGAGATAGCCGGAGGCAAATGGAGGGATACGATGACTCATTTTATTCCCTCAAATAAGAATCTGGAAATAGCAAGACCCTGCGCCAAAAGTCCGTGCATGTATATCCCCCACAAAAGGGGCGATCGGACCGCGGGTCTTCAGCCCGCCCCACTGCAATAGCTCAGTGCTCCGGGGCGAGCTGAAGACTCGCGGTCCATGGAATACGATACGGTAGTGAAAATTAGAACGAGTTACGTTCACTATACCGCCCGGCATCATAGCTGCCGAAGGCTCTAGGTGTGGTGTGGTGCTTGAGAAAAAACGCACAGACTTTTGGCAAACGTTCTAAACCAGATATTTCCCGTGCAGGCGTCGGCGCTATAGAGAATCGAGGCGATGCGAGATGAAGTGACTGTTAACACCTTTAGGAATCCCTCAAACGCCGCTCCTTGAGCTAATTCAATCCACCGTCAGATCCGCATCCAGCACCCAGTCCTTGCCATTATTCCCACCCACGCGGTTGCCCTCGTAGGACTCCTTGGAAAGCCCCTTTTCAAGCACCATCCCACTTCCATTATTCGCACGTATCTCATTGCCAGAGACCACGACCGCCGATGCTGCCGCCTTGATCACCATGCCTCCGAGGAAATTCTTCTCCATTGTATTGTTCGTCACTTTGCCCGAACCGCCACTGCTGATCACTATCCCGAACTCCCGGTTCTCTGAGAGGATGTTGCCCGTTGCATCAAAGGCAGATTCGCCGTTGTCCACGTGGATCCCGTTGCGGCTGTTGCCCGTGCATTGATTCTTCGTCAGCAGCAGCGAACCATCATCCCAGCCCTCGATGCCATTCTGAAAATTCCCTTTAAGGGTATTTTCCTCCGCCTCTAGGAAGCTCCCCGCGCCCATTACCGCGATACCGTTCCATCCATTTTCCGTAAAACGGCAGCGCTGTACCTTCGCCTTTCCACCACCCGTCACCGCCAGCCCGTGGCCACTTCCCTTCTCGAAGAGGCAGTCGGAAAAATCCGCCTGACCTCCACTCAGCAGCACCAGAGAGAACCTCTCCTCACCTGCATCGAAAGACTCGTGCTTCAGTGTCACTCCACTCAACCGTGCGCCGATGGCCCCTGCACCGATAGTGATCACGCAGCCCTTGTCCGCCTCGCATTGCATCACTGTCTTTCCAGACACCCCTTCGATCTCCGCCGCGACATTCAGGAAAAACGGCCCCTCCCACACACCTTCTCCCACCACGATCCTGTCCTTGTCCCTCGCCGCCTGCAGTGCCTCGCCCACCGTATTGAACTCCTCAGGCACGCGTATCGTCCGCGTGTAGGCCGCCATCTTCTCATACTTCGCAAGGATCTCCGCATCATCCGGTGCTAGGGAAACTGCCTCGCGAATCCACTCCAGCGCCTCCTCGTCAAACTCGCCCTTATCCCTCTCTGTCGCCTGCGCCAGCAACATCCGCGCACGCTCCAGATCCGCCTCCGCCTTCGCCTTTGCCGCGTTTGCCCGCTTGAGTATTTCCGCAGCCCCTCTATCGGAAGCATTCTCTTCGGTGAGTTTCTCTGCTTTAGAAACTGCCTCGTCGTAGGAACGCTTCTCGATCAGCTCCACAATCACCTCAAAAGCCTTCTGCCTCTCCTCCTCCCTCTTCGCCACCGCAATTCTACCGATCAACTCCGTCAGCTCCTTCTCGTCAGGATATTTCTCCAGCACCTGCTGTGCCGCCTTCTCAGAATCATCCCACCGGCTCGCATCGAAGGCAGCGATCGCCTCGCCCTTCCAGTAGCCGATGAATTGATTCTGCTCCTCCACCATCCCTGCCTCGATGCTCCGCCGCCCCATCATCACCAGATCGGAATCTGGATAAATACTTTCGATCTCATCAAAGGTCTCCGTCGCCTCCGGCCAGCGCCGGTTCTCGCTGAAAATCGCTCCCTGCCTTTCTAGGAAAACCACCCGCTCGCGCTTCTCCATCTCATTTCTCTCCTGAATCTTCAGATACCCCCAGCCGCCGAAGCCCGCCAGCGAGAGCAACACCAGAATCACCACCACCAACCGGAAGAGCTTCCCAGTAGATGGCTCCGGATCTTCCTCCTCAGCCACCGCTTGTCCAGAAACCACCGCCGCCGCCTCATGAGAAACGACAGGCAAGCCCGCACCATCCGCCACCTCATTTGCCGCCACGAAAACGGCACTCCCCTTTTCCTCAACAGCCACATCCTCGATGACTACATCTGGCACCCGCTCCGCCAGCCCCAGCGCCTCCAGATGCTCCCGCATCACCGCCATCGCCTGATCAAACTCCACCAACCCCTCCTGATAACGCTCCTCCAGTTGATCATTCGGTGCCGTCCTCACCATATCTGCAATCTTCTCCCGCACCGATCGGAATTCCCCAAGGTGCGGCCTAGGATCCTCCTCAGCCCCCAGTCCCAATATCTTCCGTGCTTCCGTCAGCGTCATCTCCCCGCCCTTATCCTCCCATAGGCACAGAATGAAAAGCCAGAACTCCCGCCATTGGCCAATCAATCCCCGCCCTGCTCATTAAACATCATTGCGCAGGGCTACCTCATTTTGGATTATCAACCGCGAATGGACGCGAATAGACGCGAATACGAGTGGATATTTATACTTCAAAGGCACCAAATTCGCAAAGATTGACCCATTGTAGGTGACGATAGTCGGGATACCGGCGTAAAGCGGACCATTCGAAGGATTCAATTGCAATCGATTTGCGTCCATTCGCGTTCATTCGCGGTTCCTTCTTCAAAATGAGGTAGCCCTAATCATTGCGCTTCCGCTATTGCCTGCATGCAAGAGCATTGCTAGATCGTGTGGTGTCTAGCACATCATTCATCATTATGAGAACTATCCTTTCGATGTTGTCGGCTTCGCTCATCCTCGCCACGGGGATGCATGCGGAGGAAAAGCGCCCCGCAGCCTAAGCGCTGATCATCTTTGATGCTTCCGGGAGCATGTGGGGGCAGATCAAGGGCAAGGCGAAGATCGAGATCGCCCGGGAAGTCGTCGGAAACCTCGTGAAGACCCTGCCGGAGGAGACAGAGCTCGGCCTGATGGCATACGGGCACCGGAGGAAGGGAGATTGCGAAGACATTGAGCTGCTCATCCCGGTGGGGAAAGTGGATCGCTCCGCCTTTGTCGCGGCTGTGGAGGAGATTATCCCTAAGGGCATGACGCCGATCACCGCCTCGCTGGAGCTTGCCGCCGAGGGGCTGGGCTACAAGGAACAAAAGGCCACGGTGATCCTTGTCTCGGATGGACTTGAGACCTGTGATGCGGATCCCTGCGCCGCCGCGAAGAAACTGGAGGAACTGGGTGTCGATTTCACCGCGCATGTGATCGCCTTCGACCTCAAGCCGGAGGAGACGGAGAAACTCCGCTGCATCGCAGACTCCACCGGGGGCAAGTTTTTCCCTGCCTCGGATGCGGCTTCGCTCAAGGACGCGCTCGACCTCGCCGTGGGTGCCGCAGCCATGACCGAGCAGGCGGTGAAGGAAGAGGACACACGCACCGCCAAGCTCACCGCACCGGAGACGGCGGTGGCTGGCACGGAGATCGATGTCTCATGGGAGATCGAGCAGGCGGACGGGGATTACGTCACCATCGCCGTGGCGGGTGCGAAGCCGTTTGAGAACTTCGGCTACGCCTACACGAAGGACAAGGCCACGGCAAAGCTCGCCACTCTCATCTCCGCCTGTGATGCGGAGGTGCGCTACCGGAGGTGCGCTACATTTCCGGCATCTCCGGCAAGATCCTCGCCAGCCAGGCGATCACCCTGACGGAATTTCAAATCACCCTGGAGGCGGCGGAAGAAGCCACCGCTGGTGCACCCGTGGAGATCACTTGGACAGGGCCCGGTTATGAAAGTGATTTCATCACCATCGTGCCCAAGGGAACGGAAGACGGGAAATACGAGAAGTGGGCATACACCAAGGCCGGCAGCCCTCTAAGTATAGAGGCTCCCTATGAGCTGGGTGCTGCGGAGATCCGCTACATGAATGAACAGGGCAACGTGGTGCTGGCACGCAGGCCGATCACCATCGTCAAGGGCGGCGTCACCATGAAAGCCGCTGCGGAAGCAAACAAAGGCTCCACGGTATCGATCGAATGGAGCGGCCCTGATAACAAAGGCGATTTCATCACCATCGTGCCGAAGGATATGGAGGACGGAAAATATGCAAAGTGGGCATACACAAAGTCCGGCAACCCCGCCGAGGTGGAGGCTCCGTACGAGACTGGCGCTGCAGAAATCCGCTACATGAACGAGACGGGGAACATCGTCCTCGCCCGCATCCCCATCACCATTACCGAGGGGAAAATTACGCTGGAGGCACCCGCCGAAGCAGTCTCCGGCTCTGCGGTGTCCATCAAGTGGGAGGGGCCCGACAACAAGGGCGATTTCATCACCATCGTGCCAAAGGGTACGGAAGACGGGAAATACGAGAAGTGGGCATACACCACGGCAGGCAATCCCCTGGAAGTCATTGCCAGCTTCACCCCCGGCGATGCGGAAATACGCTACATGAACGAGACGGGGAACATCGTCCTAGCGCGCACGGCCATTAAGATCACAGCCCCGGTCGTCACCCTGAAGTCAGCCGCTCAGGCCATCGCTGGAGAGCCGGTAGCGATTGAGTGGACAGGGCCCGACAACAATGGAGATTTCATCACCATCGTCCCGAAAGGCACCGAGGACGGGCAATACGAGGGCTGGGCATACACGAACACCGGCTCCCCCACCAACGTGACCGCCACGGCAACGCCGGGCGAAGCCGAGATACGCTACATGAACGAAGACGGCAACCGGGTGCTTGCCCGCGCCGCCATCAGCATCATTGCTGCGGAGGAATAGGCGACGGGGCGAGGCCACCCCTGCCATCATTTACTTCCCGTAAATCTGTAGCTCGTGGATAGACCAGTAGAGCCTTGGGTTCTTGCCGGTCTGAGTGATTTTCACGAAACGGGCTTTGGCGCCTTCGGGGAGCTCGATGCGGGTGATGGCATCGCCACCCTTTCCTTTGGCGAGGGCTTTGCCCCACTCTTTGCCATCCTGTGAAACTTGCACTTCGTAGGCATTAGGGAAGTCCCGCTCGGAGCCCCGGGCATCGAGGTCGATGGCGCTGAGGGTAGCTTCCTGCGGTAGCTCGATCTGCAACCACATGCCGGGCTGCTGCGCGGCTCCGGTGGTGTAGCGGGTCTTGGCGTTGCCATCGATGGCGGCTGGGAGGTCTTTCGCGCCGTGGCTGGCAGTGAGTTTCCATTCCTTGCGGTTGGTGAGGGGCGCAGGCTCGAGGGCTTCCAGCTCTGCCTGTGTCCACGGGGTGGTGCGTGAGGTGTGTGCCTTGCGAAGCGCGGCGACTTTGTCCGGAGTGATTAGGGGTGCCTGGTTGCCGAAGCTGTTGCGGATGTAGTTCGAGGCATCGGCGATCCATGCGTCGTCGTTGTTCGCCATGCCGACCATGAGGCCTTCGTACTCGCGGCCATCGAGATCGCCGCTGAGGCCATGGAGTAGGGTGAGGATGACACTATTGCCGCTGCCGAGCACTCGCGACGATTTCACGAAGGAGGGAGCGAGCTTCTCGTTTTCATTTCCGGGCATGGGAGAGCCGGTGCCGTCGTTGCCATGGCAGGCGAAGCAGAGCTGCTCGTAGATGATCTTGCCGTTTGCAAGGCTCTTGGCATACGCGGGGCCGTGCTTCTTCTGCTCGGCGGCCGCCAGCCTGTCCTTGCGCGCGATTTCTTTGGCGTTGGCGAGGGCGAAGATGACGGGGTGATCTTTAAAGTCCGTGGCGATCTTGTCACGGAAGGCGATGAGCCCGGCGGTATTTGCTCTGCTGGCGGTGATGGAGTTGAAAATCTGGATGACCATTTCCATATCAGCATCGCCGCCGAGGTGGGGCGAGCCGGTGAGGGCTGCGGTGACTTGTACATCCCCGCTGGTGAGGCATGGCTCGGCGCAACGGACGGCAGAGGTGCGGACGAGCGAGGAGCTATCAGAGAGCGCCTTGATCACGAGGGCGGGGCTGAGTTTTCCCATGCCCTCAAGAGTCCACAAGGCGTGGAGGCGACCGAGCTCGCTTTCGCCGCTAGCGAGGAGGTTTTCCAAAGCGGGCACGACGCTCTCGCGATCATCGCGGAGGATGATGAGTTTCTGGGCAGTATCGCGCCACCAGCCATTGGGATGGGAGAGGTGGGAGACGAGCTGGGCTGTGGATTCCTCGAGCATGCGCGGCTGGACATCGGGCTGGAAGGAATCGTGGACGAGACGGTAGAGGCGGCCGTGGCCAATGTTTTTATCAAGCCCCCACTTCTCGATGATGCCGCGCAGGTAGCTGCCGGGTGCCGTCCAGTTTCCCTGCTGGATGATGCCGCGATGCATATCGAGGATCATCATGGCGCCATCCGGTGAGGTGGCAGACCAGAGAGGGCGGAAGTTCACATCGCGAGCACGGATGAACTCAGCGCCGGGGTGGGCGTTGCGGAGCACGGTCTTCCCGTCCTTGCGATCGACCTCTACCTGACGGATCATGCGGCCGACGGGTTCGGGGATGAGTAGGTTGCCCTTGAGCTCGGCGGGCAAGCGGTCGCCACGGTAGATGGATTGGCCGGCACATCCAGTGAAGTTGTTCAGCCCGCCATTGGGGCCGACCCGGCGAGCGCCACCCTGGACATCCGGCACCTCGGCGATGGGATAGACGGTGGTAAAGCCTTTTTCCAACTGATCCGGTAGCTCGAGCGCGCCATAGGCGATGGGCTGCTGGAAGGAGAAGGCTGGCTTTTCGCCACCGGCGGCGGAGTAGTAGAGGCGCCCGGCATCGTCCTGGCCGAGGCCCCACTGACCGCCGCCTCGGGGGAGATTCTGGACTTCGAGTTTACCGTTGGTGAAACGGTAGCGCTTGGGCTCGTAGGTGAGGTAGATCCAGTTATCGAGGTTCCAGATCAGGCCGCTGGGCTGGTGCTCCATGTTGCCGCCACGCTTGCCGCCTTCATAGATTTTCACCTTTTCATCCGCCACCCCGTCTCCATCGCTATCGCGGTAGTTCCAGAGATCTAGGGTATTGGTGATGCCGACCATGAGGCGGTCATCGAGCGGCAGGATCATCCGAGGGAGCAGGAGGTCATCGATGAAAACGCTGTGCTTGTCGTAGACGCCATCGCCATCCGTATCCTCGTGGCGGGAAATGCGGCTGCGCGGCTCCTGCTCACCGGTGGCATCCGCATCCTGCATGTAGGTGCGCATTTCCACGACGTAGAGTGCGCCATTGCCATCCCATGCCATAGCTACTGGCTCTTGGATATCTGGATCGGCTAGCACTAGCTCAAGGCGGTAACCATCCATGAGCTCGATGGACTTGTGCGCCTCTTCTTTGGAGAGGAAGCCTTTTTGATAAACATCATCGCCCGGAGCGGCGGACAGAGGGCTGATGATCAGGAAGCCGAGGGCGATGTGGATGAGCGGAGTTTTGCGAATCACGTAAGACATTATACTGGCTTCGGGAGCAATTTCTTATCGAAAAATAGGATATTTCTTAGGATACCTATGGTGGCGTCAGGAAATATCTGAGGTAGCTATTTCCAACCCCTCTGTCGGCACTCTGGAGAGCTGCCGCTCCTTGACCATCACCTCCGCACAGCAACGAAGAGCGTATGCGTGAAGCGC